>NZ_JBHYIO010000009.1:121294-307282 GCF_042740095.1 Nonomuraea sp. NPDC059023
GTCCACCATGGTGGTGGGGGTGAACACCACAACCCCGCCGGGGTTGTTCGGGGTGGGGGGGGGGCGGGGGGACACCCCCCCCCCCACGACCACGTCCCTGCCCCGCTCCAGCGCCCGGCGGCCTTCACCCAGCATCGCGAAGGTCTTCCCCACCCCTGGTGCGGCGCCCAGGTAGACCCTCAGCCGGCCGCGTGGCATGCCCTACTCCTTGTCGAGTGCCAGGTTGAGCATGAGCACGTTGACCCCTGGCTCGCCCATGAAACCGAGCGTGCGGCCGGTCGTGTTGTCGGCGATCAGCTTCCTGACCGCCTCGACGGGCTTGCCGCGCTCCTTGGCCACGCGGGGCGCCTGCAGCTCCGCGTAGGCGACCGAGATGTGCGGGTCCAGGCCGGACCCGCTGGCCGCGACCGCGTCCGCGGGCACCTTCACGTCGGTGACGTTCCCGCGCACCGGCACGGTACGGCCGGCCGCGTAGTCCTCACCGGGCTTGCCGCACTCGACCTTGACGCCCTGGTATTCGGCGACGAAGGGCTGGGCGGGGCAGGCCTGGTTGACGCTGACCGCCCGGGTCGGCGTGCCGATGGCCGGGAAGACCTTCAGCACGGCGCCGACGCCGTCGGCGGTGCAGAACGGCCGGGCGCCGCTGACGCCCTCCAGCTCGCCGGCCGCCTTGGAGCGGGCGCAGACCTGGGTGAGCAGCGACTGCTTGCCCTCCTTCGCGGCGTCGTCAGCGCCGTTCGGGTCGGGGAGCACATCCAGGACGTCCTCGGGGCCGAGGTTGCTGGCGGCGGTGGACAGCATGTCGTAGCCGTCACCGGCCGCCGACGGGCGGCTCTGGAAGTACTTCTTGACGGGGTTGCCGTCCGCGTCGGTGAACTTCTGGCCGATCAGCTCGCTGCCCTTGTCGGTCATCGAGCCGTTGGCCTTGTGGTTGAACACGGCCTGCGCCGCCCCGGTCACCAGGAGCGGGTAGATCGCGCCGGTGACCAGGGTCAGGACGATGACCGCGCGGACAGCCGCGAGGTGCTGGCGGATCCAGCTGGGCAGACGTTCCATTTAAGACATCCCCGGAAGGAACTGGATGAGGAGATCAATGATCTTGATCCCGATGAACGGGGCGACGATGCCGCCCAGGCCGTAGACGTAGAGGTTGCGGCTGAGCAGCTTCGAGGCGCTGGACGGCCGGTAGCGCACGCCGCGCAGGGCCAGCGGGATCAGCGCCACGATGACGATCGCGTTGAAGATGACCGCGGACAGGATCGCCGACTGCGGGCTGGCCAGGCGCATGATGTTCAGCGTGTCCAGGCCCGGATACACCGCCGCGAACATCGCGGGAATGATCGCGAAGTACTTGGCGATGTCGTTGGCGATCGAGAACGTGGTCAGCGCGCCCCGGGTGATGAGGAGCTGCTTGCCGATCTCGACGATCTCGATGAGCTTGGTCGGGTTGGAGTCGAGGTCGACCATGTTGCCGGCTTCCTTGGCGGCACTGGTCCCGGTGTTCATGGCCACGCCGACGTCCGACTGCGCGAGCGCGGGGGCGTCGTTGGTGCCGTCACCGGTCATGGCGACCAGCCGGCCGCCCTCCTGCTCCTGCTTGATCAGCGCGAGCTTGTCCTCGGGCGTCGCCTCGGCCAGGAAGTCGTCCACACCGGCCTCGTCCGCGATCGCCTTGGCGGTCAACGGGTTGTCACCGGTGATCATGACGGTCCTGATGCCCATGCGGCGCATCTCGTCGAAGCGCTCGCGCATGCCCGCCTTGACGACGTCCTTGAGGTGGATGACGCCCAGGACGCGGCCCTTCTCGGCCACCACGAGCGGGGTGCCGCCGCTGGCCGAGATGCCGTCCACGATGTGGCCGACCTCGTCGGTCGGGTGGCCGCCGCCGTCGCGTACCCACTTCATGACCGCGGTGGCCGCGCCCTTGCGGACCTCGCGGCCGTCCAGATCGACGCCGGACATGCGGGTCTGTGCGGTGAACGGCACCCAGGACGCGTTGTGCACGTCCCGCTCGCGCAGGCCGTACCTCTCCTTGGCGAAGACCACGATCGAGCGGCCCTCGGGCGTCTCGTCGGCGAGGCTGGACAACTGCGCCGCCTCGGCGAGGTCCTGCTCGGTGACGCCGGCGACCGGGACGAACTCCGACGCCTGCCGGTTGCCCAGCGTGATCGTGCCCGTCTTGTCCAGCAGCAGCGTGGACACGTCGCCCGCGGCCTCGACCGCGCGGCCCGACATCGCCAGGACGTTGCGCTGGACCAGGCGGTCCATGCCGGCGATGCCGATCGCCGACAGCAGCGCCCCGATCGTGGTCGGGATGAGGCAGACCAGCAGCGAGACCAGAACGATCCCGCTGACGCCGTCGCCGGTCAGGGCGAGGGAGTCGGGAATGCCGGGGTTCTGGCCCTTGGCCCAGATCGCCATCGGCTGCATGGTGACGGTCGCGACCAGGAAGATGATCGTGAGCGCGGCCAGCAGGATGTTCAGCGCGATCTCGTTGGGCGTCTTCTGCCGGTTGGCGCCCTCGACGAGGGCGATCATCCGGTCGATGAAGCTCTCGCCGGGCTTCTGGGTGATCTGGACGACGATCCGGTCCGACAGGACCTTGGTGCCGCCGGTGACCGCCGAGCGGTCGCCGCCGGACTCGCGGATGACCGGGGCGGACTCGCCGGTGATGGCCGACTCGTCCACCGAGGCGATGCCCTCGATCACGTCGCCGTCGCCCGGGATGATCTCCCCGGCCTCGACGACCACGATGTCACCCTGCTGGAGCTGCGTCGCCGGGACCGTCTCGCCCGACTGCCTGCGCGCCACCGTGTCGGTCTTGGCCTTGCGCAGCGTGGCCGCCTGGGCCTTGCCGCGTCCCTCCGCGACCGCCTCGGCCAGGTTGGCGAAGACCACCGTCAGCCAGAGCCACACCACGGTCGCCCAGGCGAAGAAGGAAGGCTGCAGGATCGCCAGAACGGTGGTGAAGACCGCGCCGATCTCCACGATCAGCATCACCGGGTTACGCCACAGCGTGGCCGGGTTCAGCTTCTTGAACGCGTCCGGCAGGGACCGCACCATCTGCTGGGGATCGAGCAGGCCCCCACCGACCTTGCCGGTGCTCTTGGGGGTCTCGACCGTCTGGGTCGTCATGACAGGAGTCCTTCTGCGAGCGGCCCCAGCGCGAGCGCCGGGAGGAAGGTCAGGGCGACGAGGATGATCGTCACGCCGACGACCATGCCGACGAACTGCGGACGGTGCGTCGGCAGCGTGCCCGCCGTCTCCGGGACCGGGGTCTGCTTGGCCAGCGAACCGGCCAGGGCGAGTACGAAGATGATCGGCAGGAAGCGGCCGAGCAGCATGCACAGGCCGAGCGCCACGTCGTACCACGGGGTGTTGACGGTGACACCGCCGAAGGCCGAGCCGTTGTTGTTCGAGGCGCTGGTGAAGGCGTAGAGGATCTCGGAGAAGCCGTGCGGCCCGCTGTTCAGCATCGCCGCCAGGCCCGCCTCGTTGCCCATGGCCAGCGAGGTGCCGACCAGGACGAGGATCGGGGTGACCAGGAAGTACATCGAGGCCAGCTTGATCTCGCGGGCGCCGATCTTCTTGCCCAGGTACTCGGGGGTGCGGCCCACCATGAGGCCGGCCACGAACACGGTGATCACGGCGAGGATGAGCATGCCGTACAGGCCCGCGCCGACGCCGCCGGGGGCGACCTCGCCGAGCATCATGTTGAACATCGTCATCATGCCGCCGAACGGCGTGTAGGAGTCGTGGAAGGAGTCCACGGCGCCGGTACTGGTCAGCGTGGTGGCCGCGCCGAACGTGGCGGAGTTGGCGACGCCGAACCTGACGTCCTTGCCCTCCATCGCCGAGCCGATCGCCTGCGGGACCGTGGCGTTGCCGCCCAGCTCGAAGACGTTGGTCAGCGTGACGCTGACCAGGGCGATGACGCCCATGACGGCGAGGATCGCGTAGCCCTGGCGGATCTGGCCGACCATCTTGCCGAAGGTGCGCGGGAGCGCGAACGGGATCAGCAGGATGAGGAAGATCTCGAACCAGTTGGTCCAGTTGGTGGCGTTCTCGAAAGGGTGGGCCGAGTTGACGTTGTAGAAACCGCCGCCGTTGGTGCCGAGCTCCTTGATGACCTCCTGGCTGGCCACGGGGCCGCCGGTCATGTTCGTGGGACCGGTCAGGCCGGCGATCTCGTGCGGGCCGATGAAGTTCTGCACCAGGCCGCCGGCCACGAGGATCAGCGCGCCGACGAAGGCGATCGGCAGCAGGATGCGGAGGGTGCCGCGCACCAGGTCCACCCAGAAGTTGCCGAGGGTGTCGGTGCCCCTGCGGGCGAAGCCGCGGACCAGCGCGATCGCGACGGCCATGCCGACCGCGGCCGAGACGAAGTTCTGCACGGCCAGGCCGGACATCTGGACCAGGTGGCCCATCGTCGACTCGCCGGAGTAGGCCTGCCAGTTCGTGTTGGTGACGAAGCTGACCGCGGTGTTCCAGGCGATGTGGTCGGGGACGGGGTCGAAGCCCAGGCTCAGGAAGAGTTTGTCCTGGAGGCGCTGCAGGCCGTACAGGACGAGGAGGGAGATGACCGAGAACGCGAGAACGCTGCGCGCGTAGACGCCCCAGCGCTGCTCGGAGTCGGCCTGGACGCCGAGCAGACGGTAGATGAAGCGCTCCACCACGTTGTGCTTGACGCTCGTGTACACGCGGTACATGTAGTCGCCCAGCGGCTTGTGCGTGATGACCAGCGCGAGGACGAGGGAAGCGATGAAGATCCAGCCCACTAGAACCGCTCCGGGAATAGCAGGGCCGCGACCATGAAGATCACCAGGCCGACGGCCACGAAAAGGCCGGTGGCATTGACCGCGCTCACAGGCGCTCCACCGCCTTCACCACTAGCCCCAGGATCACGAACAACGCGATCGTCAGGGCGACGAAGATGACGTCTGCCATCCCCACTCCTCAGCTCCGGAAAGTTGCTTGCTCCGTAAGCAAAGCGGGAGATTTATGCGCTTTTGCCGTTCTTGACGGGTTCCATACGCCCACAAGCCACCTTTTGACACCATCCCGACGACGATCGCTTCCCGTCAGGGCGTCTCTTCCCGTCAGGGCAACCCCCTCCCCTCCCTTACGGCAAGCCGCCGCCCACACCCCCGCCGCCCCCGGTACCGCCCGATCGTCAGGCGCTTCTCACGTCGGACGTGGTTCTCGCCGTCACGACGTCCGCCTGGCCGGTTCCCGCGGCCTCGGGCGCGCGCCGCTGTCCCTCGTCGAGGGCGGGCCGCTCGCTTTCGCCGACCGCCCGTGGCTCCTCGGCCACGTCCTTGAGCTCCTTGACCGTGTCCTTCGGCTCCTTGACGGTGTCCTGCTTGTCGGGTGTCGCCGCGGTCTGGGTGGCCTTGTCGAAGAAGCGGAGCAGTTCCACCGGCAGCGGCATGATCAGCGTGGAGTTCTTCTCCGCCGCCACCTCCACCACCGTCTGCAGCAGGCGCAACTGCAGCGCTCCCGGCGTCTGGGACATGATGCCCGAGGCGTCGGCCAGCTTCTGGGCGGCCTGCAGTTCGCCGTCGGCAACGATCACCCGCGACCGCCGTTCGCGCTCGGCCTCGGCCTGGCGTGACATCGAGCGCTTCATCGACTCCGGCAGCTGAACGTCCTTGATCTCCACGCGGTCGATGTGGATGCCCCAGCCCAGCGCCGGACTGTCGATCATCAGGGCCAGGCCCCGGTGCAGTTCCTCCCGGTTGGACAGCAGGTCGTCAAGTTCGCTCTTGCCGATGATGTTGCGCAGCGAGGTCTGGGCCACCTGCTCGATCGCGAACAGGTAGTTCTGCACCTCGATCGAGGCCCGCATCGGATCCTGGACGCGGAAGTAGACGACGGCGTCCACGCGGACGGAGACGTTGTCGCGGGTGATGCCCTCCTGCGTCGGGACGGGCATGGTGACGATCTGGACGTTGACCTTGGTCATCTGGTCGACGAGCGGGATCAGGACCCTGAGCCCCGGCTGCCGTACCCGCTGCTGCGCCCGGCCCAGGCGGAAGACGACCCCGCGTTCCACCTGATTGACGACCCTGAACCCGGTCACCAGGACCAGCAGAACGAGGAACGCGGCGAGCCCCAGCAGGATGATGGTGGTTTCCATGGCGGTGTCCCTTCCTCTTCGAGGCTAGATCCGTCCGCGCGCCACGGAAAGGAGGGCACGCGGCCCGGCCTCGGTCGCCGGGCCGCGCCGGTGTCAGGCGAGCGCCGTGCGCCTGACGGGACTCGTGTGGTGCCGTCCCGGACCAGCGGCGCACCGGTCGCCCGGTCTAAGGCGGTCATCCGTATATCGCACTTGTGTAACGGCAATTAATGTCCGGATAAGGACGGGTCAACGGCTGCGCCGCCCCGCCGAGACGGTTTAAAGTTCAGGCAAACCTTGAGACTGACGGGCGGGTGCCTTGGACACTGTCACGGAGCCGGTGACGAGGAAGCGGCGCCCGCGCCTGATGTCGTGGCTGGTGGCGGCACTTCTGGCGGGCTGGGCGCTGGTCCGGCTCACGGGCCTGGAGGCGGGCTGGCCGCTCACCCAGCTGATGACGCTGACACCCTTCGCCGCCGTGCTCGCGCTGCTCTCGGCGGCGGTCCTGTTCTTCCGCGACCGGCCGGCCGCGCTGGTCGCCCTGGCCGCCGCCGCCGCGATGGTCGCCGTGATCCTGCCCAGGGTCGTGTCGGATCCGGCCCCGGCCGGCGGGACCGCGCTGCGCGTGCTCTCGTCGAACCTGTTCGGGCGGGCCGACCCCGCCGCGGTCGTGGACCTGGTCACGCGCCTTGACGTGGACGTCCTCAGCGCGCTGGAGCTCAGACCCCACCAGGTCGCCGCGCTGGAGGCGGCGGGGCTGGGGCGGCTCCTGCCGTACACGGTGCTGGAGGAGGCGGAGGGGCCGGCCGGCAGCGGCATCTACTCGCGCTACCCGCTGACCAAGATCGAGGGGTTGTTCACGCCGATCGGGCACCACATGCCGGCGGCCAGGGTGGCGCTGCCGTCCGGGCCGGTGGAGGTGGTGGCGGTGCACCCGAACCCGCCCCTGCCCCGCCTCTACGCGGAATGGAACGTTTCAATGGCGGCGCTGCCCGATGCCGCGCCGGGGCGGATCCTCGCGGGCGACTTCAACGCCAGCCTCGACCACCACGCCTTCCGCGCCCTGCTGGACCGGGGCTACACCGACGCCGCCGCCCAGGTGGGCAAGGGGCTCGTCCCGACGTGGCCGCGCGGCCGGGCGATCCCGCCGATCATCACGATCGACCACATCCTGGTCGATCGTTCCATCGGCGTGCGCCGGGTGGAGATCCTCGACGTGCCCGGCACGGACCACCGGGCGGTCTTCGCGGATCTCAGTATCGGACGACCATAACTTCTGGTTTCACGTGTCCTTTCTCGCGAGAGGTGGACGGAGTCACTCTCGGTCGCTAAACATGCGACCTGATGAAACCCCCCGAACATCTGCTCGTGCCCGCGGTCGCGCGCGCGGGAACGATCCTGCGCGAGTGCGCGCTCCAGGCGAACAAAACCCCCGAACTCTCCCCGCTGGCCGACGCCCTGCGCACCGCCGCGGCCCGGCTCGCCGAGCCCATGCGGCTGGCCGTGGCGGGCCAGATCAAACGCGGCAAGTCCACGCTGGTCAACGCGCTGCTCGGCGAACAGGTGGCGGTGACCGGCCGCGAGGAGCTGACGTTCAACGTGAACGAGCTGGTCCACGCCCCGCGCCCGAGGCTGACCGTGCACTTCCGCGACGGCCCGGCGCGGCAGGTCGCGCCGTCGGAGTTCGCGCGCTGGACCGTCCGCGACGAGGCGCACCTGGCCGACCTCGTCCGTGTCCGCAAGGTCGAGTACGGCCTGCCGAACCCCTTCCTGAACGACTTCCACCTCGTCGACACCCCCGGCCTGGGCAGCGTCTACGGCCGGGACTCGGCCAACACCCTGGCCACGATGGGCGTCCAGGACCCCGGCGTGCTGGAACTCCTGGGCCGCGACCCGCAGACCCTCCACCAGGAGAGCATCGACGAGCTCGACCAGGCCGACGCCGTCCTCTACCTGTTCAGCCGCGATGTCAGCAACCAGGACGTGGCCGCGGTCTCCGCCTTCCTCGGCGACCGGGCCGGCATGCTGACGCCGTTCAAGGCGTTCGGCGTGCTCAGCAGGTGCGACCAGAGCTGGCCGCCGGTGTTCGGGGACCCGCTGGCCTTCCATCCGCTGCGCGACGGCGCGAGTCAGGTCATCGACGTCTACCGGGGCGCCACCGACCTGAGCCGCCTGTTCTACCTGGTGGTTCCGATCGCGGCCAAGGTCGCCGCCGGCGCGCAGGCGATGGAGGAACGCCATCTCGCGTGGCTGCGTGAGCTGGCCGCCGTCTCCGCCGCCGATCTGGCCGGCGAGCTGGGCGACCTGCGCGAGTTCCAGGACGCCGCCGGTCCGCTGCTGCCGGCGTACCGGAAAGAGCTCGTCGAGCTGCTCGGCGCCTGGGGCGTCCACCTGGCGTGCGGCGCGCTGCGCGACGGCCTCGACCCCGCCGCCCTCCCCGGGCACCTGGTCGAGGAGAGCGGCGTGGGCGGGCTACGCCGGCTGATCAGCGGGCACTTCGGCAACCGCGCCGGACTCATCAAGCTGGACCAGGCCATGATCGCGGTACGGGCGGCGCTGGCGAGCTGCCGCGAGGGCCTGCCGCCGGGCAGCGCCGCGAAGACGGCTGCCGACGAGGTGGCGAAGCGGGTCGAGCGGTTCCAGCGCTCCGAGCACGGCTTCGCGGAGCTGACCGCGCTCGCCGCCCACTACCAGGGCGCCACCCGTTTGCGACCGGCGGAGGCGGAGCAACTCCTGCAGGTCACCGGCGAGAAGGGCACCTCATGCGCGGCCCGGCTCGGCTTCGAGGACGACGAGCCGGTCAGCCGGATGATGCGACGAGCGAAGGAGCGAGCGCACCAATGGAACACCCGGATGAACGACCCCCTCACCGGCAGGGTGGACAGGCAGACGGCCCACACGATGGTGCGCAGCTACGAGCGGATCATGGATCGCCTCCAGGTGGCCCAGCGCCTGCTCGACCCAGAGACCTGCTGAGCAGGCTCGTCGATCCCCTGGTCAAACCCCGCAAACTCGCCGAGCACCTTCTGGTACGGCTGGCCGTCCTCACCGGCAACCGCCAGGACCCGCCCGACGTCGGTACCGCCGCGCTGCTGGAGCGCGCGCTGGCCGAGGTCGAGACCCTGGAACGGACCCAGCGCGAGCTGCGCGCGGAACTGGACCGCCTGCGCCATGCGCAGGGCACGCACGTACCTCTCCCGCGCATGGTGAACGCACTGGTGGACCTCACGGAACGCCTGGACGAGCTGAGCGGCCGCGACCTCGCCACCGGCCTGGAGCCGCCGGCCAAGCTGGTCGGCTGGGTCGCCGGCCAGCTCATCCAGATGCTGCGCGAGGGCGAGGTGGAGCCGCTGGACGACAGCGGCGAGCTGGTCCCCGAGCGGCATCAGGTCGTGGGCGTGCGCCCCACGGCGGAGCCCGGCCTGCCGGGCACGATCGCCGAGACCGTCCGCCCCGGCTACCAGTGGCGCGGGCTGGTCCTGCGGCCCCAGCAGGTGCTCGCCTACGTCGAGGAGCCGGCGCGATGAGCCACGAGGATCTGGCCAGGGTACGCGCCGACGTCCTCGCCCTGCACGAGCGCCTGGTCGCGGGCCTGGAACTCACCGAGGCGCTGCGGGCCAAGCTCGAAGAGAGCGTCCGGCGGGTCCAGACCGGGACGTACCAGGTCGTCGTCATGGGCGAGTTCAGCCGCGGCAAGTCCAGCCTGATCAACGCCCTGCTCGGCCGCCAACGCCTCCTGCCGGTGAACTCCGCCGTGACCACCTGTGTCGTCACCGTCCTGCGGTGGGGGTCGCGGGAGGCCGCGTTCGTCCACGAGAGCTCGGGCGAGCGGCGCGAGATCCCGCTCGGCGAGCTCGACCGGCACGTCGCCGACCAGACGAACGTCGACCACCTCGTCACCGTCGAAACGCCGGCCGAACTGCTGCGCGACGGGCTGGTCCTGGTCGACACCCCGGGCATCGGCGGTGTGAACAACGCCCACACCGACGCCACCTACGCCTCCCTGTCGCGGGCGGACGCGATCCTCTATGTCGGCAGCAGCGAGGAGACGCTGAGCGTCAACGAACTGGCGCACGTCGAGAAGGCGTTCGCCGCCTGCCCGGTCGTGGTCACCGCGATCACCAAGGTGGAGTCGGTCTTCGACCAGGAGCACGAGGTCAGGGTCGCCCGCCGGAAGATCGCCGCGGCGACGGGGCTGGCGCCGGAGGACCTCGTCGTGCTGCCGGTCTCCGCCCACCGCAGGCTCCGGGCGCTGCAGCAGGGCCGCCCCGAATCGCCCGGCGAGTCCGGCCTGCCGGAACTGGAACGGCAGCTGCGCGACCGCCTGGCCGCGACCTGCGGCGCCCGGCACCTGGAACGTGCCCTCGACCTCCTGGACGAGGTGCAGGCCGCGGCCGAGGCCCCCGTCACCAACGAGCTGGCCGCGCTGGAGGCCGGCGAGGAACTGGAGCGGATCGCCACCGAGCTGCGGCAGAGCAGGAGGCGCGCCGAAGAGCTGCTGGCCGGCCGGGCCGCCTGGCGCGAGGCGCTGGTGGCCTCGTTCGACGAGGCCGCCGCGCCCGTCGTCGAACGGCTG
Organism: Nonomuraea sp. NPDC059023; assembly: GCF_042740095.1. Taxonomy (NCBI): domain Bacteria; kingdom Bacillati; phylum Actinomycetota; class Actinomycetes; order Streptosporangiales; family Streptosporangiaceae; genus Nonomuraea; species Nonomuraea sp. NPDC059023. The sequence continues at coordinate 131,989 of NZ_JBHYIO010000009.1, forward strand.
GCCGCGCGCAACCAGGCGATCCGCGACCGCTTCCTCGGCCACATCCACTCGCGCGCGGTCGTCGACGACGCCGAGGGCCTCATCAACGCCACCACGCGAGCACTCGCCGACGCCCTGGACACCGCCCGCGCCGACCTGCTGGCCGCCGTGGACCGCACCGGCGAGGAGACCGCCGCGGCCACCCGGCTGCCGATCGGCGTGCTCAACGCGGCGGTGCCCGGCTACCAGCCGAGGCTGGACGTCTCCGCCATCATGCTGCGCCAGCACGCCAGGGAGGGGCGGCTGGCGTCGGTCAGCTCCGGCGTGACCGTGGCCGGCGCCGTCGGCACCGCGATCTTCACCGGCGCCGGCGCGCTGGTGCCCGGCATCGGCATCGCGATCGGCGCGATCGCGGCGATCGCGCTCGGCGCCCTCGGCGTCATGGCCGGGTTGCAAGAACACCGGCACCGCGTGCTCACACAGGTCAAACTGGAGCGGTCGGCGCAGTTCAGCCAGGCCGTGCTGCCCATGGTCGAGCGGAACGCCGCCAAGGCGGAGAAAGACCTCGCCGAGGCGGTCGAGGACTGCAAGGCGCTCATGCTGGAGCACTTCGACGACGTGCTGCGCCAGACGCGTGACGCGCTCGACCGGTCGATCGAACGGCTGGCCGTACTGCGGGAGGCGAGCGCGCGGGACCGGAAGCGGCGGATGGCGGAGCTCACGATCACGGCGGGGCAGTACGAGCGGGTGCGAGGGGAGCTGGCCGCAGCGCGCGAGCGAGTGCGGCGGCTCGGCCACTGACGGAGGGATCAGCAGCGGTGGGAGTGGTTTACGGCATCGACTTCGGCACGTCCAACTCCTCGATCATGGTGGGGCTGGCGGACGGGCGGGTCGTCGCGGTGCCCGATCCGGAGACGCCGGGCGCGGCCGAGATTCCGACGGCGGTGCTCGCGACCGGGGGCAGGCTGCACGTGGGCACGGCGGCGAAACGGCTCGGGCCCGCCTACATCCAGAACTACCGGACCGAGTTCAAGCGCGACTTCGGCGACGACGCGCCCGTCCACCTCGACGGCCGCCGCTACCAGGTGCACGAGCTGGCCGCCGAGGTCCTGCGGTTCCTGCGCGCGCAGGCGCGGCAGGCGGCGCCGGGCGAGCCCGACGCGGTCGTCATCACCGTGCCGGTCAGCTGGGACGCCGGCAACCACGACCTGATGACGCAGGCCGCCCAACTGGCGGGGTTCGATCCGGCGACGGTCACGCTCGTGTCCGAGCCCGTCGCGGGGGTACGCGGCGCGGTCACCGGGCAGCGCTTCTTCGACGAGCAGACGATCCTGCTCTACGACCTGGGCGGCGGCACCTTCGACTGCGCCCTGACCAAGGGCACCACGGACGCGGGCTTTCGCGACGTGGGCCGGCCGGGCGGCATCCCCACGCTCGGCGGGATCGACTTCGACCGCGAGATCCTCACCGCGATCAGGGAGCGGCACCCCGAGCAGGTGGACGAGCTGTTCGCCGACCCCAAGCCGGGCGTGGCCGTGCTGCGCAGGCGGCTCGGCCTCAGGGACACCTGCGAGAAGATCAAGCACGCGCTGTCGGAGCGGGAGGAACACCAGGCGCTGCTGTCCGAGCTCAACCCTCCGGTCCTGTTCACGATGACGCGGGACGAACTGGGCGAACTCCTCGACAAGCCGCTGGCCGAGACCGTGGACGAGTGCGACCGGCTGCTCGGCGACCAGGAGCTGGCCTGGGACGACGTGACCAAGGTGATCCCGGTGGGCGGGAGCAGCCGGTTGCCGATGGTGCACGCGCAGATCTCGCGCCGCTCGGGGGTGACGGTGCTGAAGGTGGAGGAGCCGGAACTGGCCGTGGTACGCGGCGCCGTGCACCTCGCCATGGAGATCCGGGACACGCGGCAGGAGGAGGCGGCCCCGGTGATCGTGCCGCCCCCACCGCCGCCTCGTCCGCTGGAGACGACGGGCGTGGGCCCGGGGCAGTTGGCCGCATTGAGCTTCGTCTGGCTGTTCAGCGCGATCATCTACCAGACCGGTGCCCGTCTCGGCGGCGGCTGGCAGGTCGTCTTGCTGGTCGTCCTGTTCCTGCCGGTGCTCGCCGCGGCGCTCGGCCTGGCGGTGGACGCGCGCGACCGGAGGGACCCCCTGGCGGGTCTGGTCATGGCGGGCGCGGCGGTGATCGTCCCCATCGTGGCCGCGATCGTCGCGGAGCTCCGGCCCGTGGCGGACGCGGACGCCGTCATGATCGGAGGCATGTTCCTCGCGGCGCTGACCGCTTGGTGGGGCGCGCTACACGCCGACGGGGACGGCCCGTTCCTCATGTTCGCCGGGGGCGCGTTCCTGGCATTGGGCGCGGGCGGCTACTGGTTGGCCGACGGCGGTGCGGGATCGGTGATCGGCAGCTCGGTCATGGGACTGCTGGCGTTGCTGGCCGGCTCGTCGAGCGACGATAGCCGTACGTCTCGTGGGTCTTCTTGAAGCCCAGCGCGGCGTAGAGCCTCCTCGCCGGGACGTTCTCCGCGTTGTGGTTGACGGTGACGGTGGTCAGGCCGAGGGCGCGCATCCGGTGCATGGCGTGCAGCATGGTCGCCCTGGCCAGGCCCAGGCGGTGGTAGTCGGCGTGGGTGCCGACCGGTTCGAAGTGGCCGATGGCGTTGCGCCGGTCCACCCAGTACACGAGGAACGAGGCGATCCGGCCGTCCGGCGACTCGGCGACGATCTCGCGGTCGGCGTCGTAGCCGGGTTTGAGCATGACCTCGTCGCGGTACTGCGCGCCGGTCCACTCCGCGTCGAAGGCGCTGTTGCGGGCGCGGGCCAGCTCGTCGGCGTCGGCCAGCCGGGCGGCGCGCAGCGTGAAGCCCGCGGGCGGGCTCGGCGCCGGCAGGTCGGTGAGGGCGGCCTCGTTGACGTCGTCCCAGGTACGGAACCGGGTGAAGCCCAGGCGTTCCAGCACCTCGATCCTGGCCGTGTCGCAGTCGAAGACGTCGGTGAGCACCTCGTCCTCGCCCCGGCCGGTGGTCTCGCAGGCGGCTTCGATCATGTCGGCCTCGGCCTGGGTGCCGCGCAGCTCCGGGGCGGTGAAGACGTCGAAGGCGTTCTCGAAGCGGGTATTGACCGTCAGGCCGGCCAGGCGGCCGCCGTCCTCCCAGACGTGCACGACCTCTCCGGTCGGGCGGCGGCCCCTGATGTTCTCGTAGATGCGGTGGGGCAGCTCACCGATGTGGTCATAGGCGCAGCGGCCCGCGCCGGCGATCCACTCCGCGACGGTCTCCTGGATCCAGGGCAGGTCGGCGTCCGTGTACGGGCGCATGGTCAGCATCTGCCCATTGTCGTTGACGTCGCTGGGGGCGGAGATCATGCTATGTATTGGAAAGGCGTTTCACTATGCGAAACATGCAGCTCTCGATCGCCGGCGGCGTGCGGGAGTTCGCCGCGGCGACGCCTGCCGCCGTCGCGGTGGCCGACGGCGGGCGGGAGCTGACCTTTCGCGCCCTGGACGATCGGTCGAGCAGGCTGGCCAACGCCCTGCTCAAGGCCGGGTTACGCACCGGCGAACGGGTCGCGGTGCTGATGGGGAACCGGCTGGAGTATCCCGAAGTTGCCTGCGGGATCGCCAAGGCCGGGCTGGTCATGGTGCCGATGAATCCCCGGCAGACGGCTGCGGAGAGCGCGTACATCCTCGATCATTCGCAGGCGCGGGCCATCGTGCTCGACGACGCCTTCGCCGGGGCCGTGGACCGGTTGCCGCGTACCGTTCTGTCGCTCGGACCGTCCTACGAGGCTGTGCTGGCCACCTCGCCGGGTACCGACCCGCGGGTCGAGGTGGACGAGCGGGAGCCGTTCTGCGTCGCCTACACCTCGGGCACCACCGGGCGACCCAAGGGCGTGGTCATCAGCCACCGCTCGCGGGCCCTCACCTTCTACGCCGCCGCCCTGGAGTGGGGGCTCGGGCCGGGACGCAGGACCATCGCGGTCGCGCCCATGTACCACGGCGCGGGCTTCGCCTTCGGGTACGCGCCGGTCCACACCGGCGGGACCGTCGCGATGTTACGGGCCTGGGACCCCGGGCGGCTGCTCGCCATGATCGCCGAAACGCGGGCGCAGTCGGTGTTCCTGGTCCCGGCACACGCCCACATGCTGCGCGCGCACGGGCTCGGCGGGCACGACCTGTCCTCGCTGGACACCTTGTTCTTCAACGCCGCCGCGCTGCCGCGCACGCTCAAGGAGTGGGTGCTGGACGCCTTTCCCGGGGTCGGGGTGCACGAGCTCTACGGCTCGACCGAGGCGGGCATCATCAGCGACTGCCGCCCCGCCGACGCCCGGCGCAAGATCGGGTCCGTGGGGACGCCCTGGTTCATGACCGAGGTCAGGATCGTCGAGGGTGAACTGTTCTCGCGCTCGCCGTACCTCATGAACGGTTATCTCGGCGACCCCGGCGCCACCGCGGCGTGCACCACCGCCGACGGCTTCATGACCAGCGGCGACCTCGTCGAGCGCGACGAGGAGGGCTTCCTCTACATCGTCGACCGCAAGAAGGACATCATCATCTCGGGTGGTGTCAACGTCGCTCCGCGCGAGGTCGAGGAGGCGCTGGCCGCCTTCCCCGGCGTGGCCGAGGCCGCCGTCGTCGGGCTGCCGGACGAGCGGTGGGGCGAGCGGGTGACGGCGTTCGTGGTCACGGAGCCGGGCGCGGCGGTCGAGGCGGCGCGCCTCGTCGAGCACTGCCGCCGGCGGCTGTCGGGCGCCAAGCTGCCGCGGCAGATCGAGTTCGTGCCCGCGCTGCCACGGAACGCGGCGGGCAAGATCCTCAAGCGCGAGCTGAAGGAGTGGCATGCGTCCCCACGTTGAAGTGATCCAAGAAGGCGACTACATCTGGCACGCGGCCGAACTCGTCGGCGGCGAGGGGCGGGCGAGCGAGCGGCGCCTGTCCGTGGACGAGGAGGACGGCTCGTCGTCGCTGCGCGTCGACTTCCACACCGGCTGGGGGCGCGGGCCGGGCGTGCATCACGCCGACAGCGAGTTCTACGTGCTCGAAGGCTCGATGACGTACGGCGGGCGGCGCCTCGGCCAGGGCGGCTACGTGTACGCGCCGAAGGGGGTGCCGGTCGAGGCGATCACGTTCGCCGAGGGGACGCGGATCCTCCACTATCGCGAGTACGGCGACGCCGGCTTCGACACCGGTGCCGCGCGCTGGGCGGAGGCCCGGGAGGACGTCATCGTGATCGACTCGGCGGCGATGGAGTGGGACGCGGTGCCGAACCCCGGCCCCATGCCCGGACTTTTCATCAAATACCTCCATGTGGACCCTTTGACGGGCTTCTACACCCGGCTGGTGCACGCGCAGGAGGGCTGGGCCGACCACCGGCTCGCCCACCATCCCTGCTACGAGGAGGCGTACACGCTGCAGGGGCACATGGAGTACAACTTCGGGACGCTCGACCTCGGCACGTACTTCTTCCGGCCCGCCCGGGTGAAACACGGGCACTTCACCTCGATGGAGGGCGGGGCCACGTGGTTGCTGCGGTCGGACGGGGAGTTGTTCAACTGGTACACGCAGAACGAGTGGGTCCGGTGGGGCGGTGAGGCGCTCAACTACGGGCCCGCCGGGCGGTGGTCGCAGTCCACCCACGATCTCGGGGTGGGGCAGCGGGCGCCGGAAGAACTGGCGATGTTGCGGGCGTCACTGGACTACTCACGGCAGACAGGCGGCACGGACGCCGACTACGTCCCGCACGGCCAGGGAACCGACCACAGCCTGCTCGCCATCGCCAAGGCCCGCGACGCCGCCCGCCTCCAGGGCGGCCACACCCACCACGAGGGTGCGGAGGCTCTGGACTGGGGTGCGGATCCGGCCTCGCTGGAGCATCCGGACGAGCGCACGGACGCGGGCGCGCACAACTGGGGCACCGGGCGGGTGTGGAAGCCGGGCGACCCGATCCCGGCGCCGATCATCTCCAGCCTGCCCGTACGCTCCCGCTCCCGAGGCCGCTGGGACGGCGACGGAATGTAGGGGAGCCGTCCGGACCGGGGATGATTGACCGATTCGGTTGAGCGCATGGGTGGAGATGAGCATGTATCGCTGGCAGGTCATGAACAGGATCGCCGAACGCCGCGTCGTCGGCATCGTCCGCGCCATCAACGCCGAGACGGCGGTACAGGCGGCCATCACCACCGTGGACGCCGGCCTGGACGTCGTCGAGGTGTCCCTGACCACGCCCGGCGCCATCGACGCCATCGCCGAGATCGTCCGCTCCCGCCCGGACGCGGTGATCGGCGCCGGCACCGTCCTGGACGAACCGACCGCCCGCCTCGCCGCCCTGGCCGGCGCCCGCTTCCTGGTCTCCCCTTCGTTGCACCGGCAGGTCCTGTCCACCGGTCATCGGTACGGCCTGGCCGTACTGCCTGGCGTGGCGACGGCGACAGAGATCGTGACCGCGTTGGAGTCGGGGGCCGACGCCGTGAAGCTCTTCCCCGCCCGCGCCTCCTCCCCCGACGTCCTGCGCGACCTCCTCCAGGCCCTCCCCCAGGCCCCGGTGGTCCCGACCGGCGGGATCACCGTGGAAAACGCCCCGGCCTGGATCGCCGCCGGCGCGGTGGCCTGCGGGATAGGCAGCGCCATAACCTCCGGCGACACCACCACCGTCAAAACCCTCCTAACCACCCTCAACCCCACCCCATGACCCCACCCCACAACCCCAGTCCCCCAACCCACGCCCACACGCCCACACGCCCACGATGGGGCGACCCCCGCCCCGCTCGCGCCTCCGTGCCCCGTGCCTTTGCGCCCGCCGACGAGGAACCTGCGGCCGACGTCCGAGAGCCGCAGGCCGGAGCCCGACGTTCGGGAGCTGAGGGCCGGAGGCCGGGAGCCGAAGGCCGGGAGCCGAGGGCCCGAGGACCGGAGGCCGGACGCTGGGACCCTCGGGGTCACAAGGTCCCGCGTGGGTCGGTGACGGGAGCCAAAGGCCGGAGCCAGGGCCCCCTCGGGTCGCGGGTCGGGGGCGGTCCGTGGTCGGGGCCGAAAACCGAGGGCCAGAGCCGCAGGGCAAAGGCGAGGGTGTGGCAGGGCGGTCAGGGAAGGTGTGCGCGGCCGGGCGGGGTTCGTGGGCGAGGGGCGCGCGGGGTTTGGGACGGAGGCGAGGTCCGGGGCCGAGAGTGTGGAGTCCGGGAACCGAGGGTCCGGAAGTGGGGTTGTGGGTGTTGGGTGGGTGGCGTGGATGAGGAGAGGTGGGCTGGGTGATGGGTGGGCGGCTTGAGGGGGAGGTGGTGCTGGTTACCGGGGGTGCTCGGGGAATCGGGGCGGCCGTGGTGGAGGTGGCTGCGCGGGAAGGGGCGCGGGTCGGGGTGGTGGATGTGCTGGCGGCTGAGCGGGGCTTTGCCGTACAGGCGGACATCACGTCGGGTGAGCAGGTGAGGTCGGCGGTCGCCGAGATCGCGCACGAGCTGGGGGCGATCTCCGTGCTGGTCAACAATGCGGGGCGCAATGCCTACTACGACCCCGTTGAGATGACCGAGGCCGAGTGGGATGAGGTGTTCGCGATCGATCTGAAGGCCGCGTGGATGATGGCGCAGGCGGTGCTGCCGGGGATGAAGGCGGCGGGGCGTGGGGCGATCGTCAACGTCGCGTCGATACACGCCCGGCTGACCACGCGTGGGATGTTTCCCTATGCGGCGGCCAAGTCCGGGCTCGTCGGGCTGACGCGGAGTCTCGCGCTGGAGGTCGGGCCGCACGGGGTGCGGGTCAACGCGGTCAGCCCCGGCTGGACCGCCACCCGGCTGGTGGAGGAGTACCTGGACAAACACCCGGATCCGGGTGAGCGGGCCAGGGTGGAGGGGCTGCATCCCATGGGGCGGATGGGGTCGCCGCACGAGGTGGCCGAGGTGGTCTGTTTTCTCGCCTCGGACGCGGCCGGCTTCGTCACGGGCGCGGAGTGGGCCGTGGACGGCGGGATGAGCGCTCGGTTTCCCTGACGTCTGGTAGGCCCGGACTCTGGCGAGTCCGGGCCCCAGGACTATCCGGCGGTGGTCACCGCCACCGGCGCTACAGCAGCGGCGCTGTGCTGCGGGATGCCGTTCAGGTTGTACGCGTACCGGGCGGTGGAGTCGGCGATGGCGTCGGCGTCCACGTCCAGGGCGGTCATGTTGATGTTGGAGATGGTGTCGCAGGCCAGGTGGTAGCAGACGTCATAGGCGACGCCCGCCTGCCCGCCGAACAACGCGGCCTCGGCCGGGGTCTTGATGCCCTCGGCCCCGGTGAAGATGCCGCCGGACGGGATGCCGACCGCGATGAACGGTCCGTAGTCGGAACGCCCGTCGAAGTCGGTGCCGACGGTGGCCAGGTTGCGGGACTTGAAGAACTTGTCGAGCTGCTTCTCGATGTGGGCGCTTCCGGGAGGCCCGGCGGGCGAGCCGGTGGCGTCGGAGTCGTCGCCGTCGTAGAGCTTGAAGGCGTAGTTGGGCGAGGCGACCATGTCGAAGTTCAGGTACACCCTTATCCGCTTGCGCTCGGCGGCGCTCAGCCGTTCGACGTACTGGTCGGAGCCGAGCAGCCCGATCTCCTCGCTGGTCCAGAAGGCGAAGCGGACCTTGTTCTTGACCGGGAAGTGCGCGAGCTGCAGCGCGGTCTCCAGGATGGCGGCGCTGCCGGAGCCGTTGTCGTTGATGCCGGGCCCGGCATCGACGCTGTCGAGGTGCGCGCCGACCATGACGACGTTGCGAGGGTCGCCGCCGCGGGTCTCGGCGATGACGTTGTCGCTCTTGCCGAGCGTGAGCGTGGCGTCGACCTTCAGGCGGACGGTGGCGCCGGCGGTGGCGGCCAGTTCGTTGCCGACGGCGAAGTCGGCGAAGACCATGGGCACGCCGCCACGCCACTCGCCGATGTCGAGGGGGTTGGCTTCGGTACGTCCCGGCTGGCCCTCGTTGAACACGATGATGCCGGAGGCGCCGGCCCGGCCGGCGTTGCGGATCTTCTGGGCGAAGGCGCAGGTGCCGCGCTGGATGAGGGCGATCCGGCCGGCGACGAAGCCGTTGAAGTCAGCCGGTTCGCAGCCGCTGGTGGAGGTGGGGGTCGGCGTGGGTGGGAGCGTGAGGTCAACGCCCTGGACCTGCGCGGTCACGTCGCCGGGAGGTGACGGCTGGAACGTGAAGAAGTCCTCGTTGGGCACGTAGGTCTTCTGGCCGGGCGCGGTCAGGTTGAGGGTGGGCGGGCTGTTCTCCACCCAGCCTTCGACGAAGTCGGTCGGCTGGAGGGTGACCTTGTAGCCGGCCTTGCGCAGTTTGCCGGCCACGTAGTCGCGCGATGCCGGGTAACCGGGTGTGCCGGTGGCGCGGGTGCCGCCGTTGGCGGTGGCGATGGCCTGTAGTGCGTCGAGGTGCTTTTTGACATTCGTGCCCTTGACCTTTTTCACCATCACTTTGGCGATGATGTCGTCCAGACCACCCCCGGCTTGGGCCGGGGTGGCCAGGGCCACCGGCAGGGTGATCACCGCGATGATCGCGGTGATCCCTCTGCGCAGGGAGGTACGCATACGGGACTCCTAGGTTTTGTCTGAGAATTTCCCCGATGGTGCGCGTCGCCCTCGGAACGTAACAGGTGATGATCGACCCGCCTAGGCACGGATTGTTACACCTTGAGGGTCGTAAAGAGGCGCGGTGTGATGCCGGACAGGGTGCCGATTTCCCATAATTTCCACCACGAACTCGGAAGATACGGCCACCTGCGCCGGAACGTAGGCACAGAAGATGTTCTCCCCCACCGTGTGTCCAAAACCGGCACTTTTCACAGGAGTCAACCTGCCGTCAGGAAGAATGAGCAGTTCGCCACCGTGCATGACGACGTCACCACTGGCGGTGAACCACGACAGCCGCCGCGCGGGCCCCCGGTCACGGATCGTGCGCAGGGCGGGTCCGGCCAGCAGTTCCGGCTTGTCGGGCCTGGTGTGGACGGCGAGGCCCGCCTCGTAGGGGTTGTCGTCCGCGCCGATGTCGGCCGCCCAGGCCAGGTAGTGCTTCTCCAGCCGCAGCGACCGAAGCGCCCTGGAGCCCACGTCGACCGCGCCGAACCCGGCCCCGACGAGGCGTTCGTAGAGGTCGAGGGCGTACTCGGCGGGCACGTGCAGCTCCCATCCGAGCTCGCCGACGCAGGTGGTGCGCAGCGCGAGCACGGGCGCGTGCGCGACGTCGATGTGCCGCGCGCTCAGGTAGGGGAAGGCCGCGTTGCCGAGGTCGGCGGGACTGAGCGCGCCGAGCAGGTCCCGCGAGCGTGGCCCGCACACATTGACGACCGCGTAGGCCGAACCGACGTCCGTGATCGTCACATCCGGTACGGCATGCCGCCGCAGAAAGCCGGTGTCGTGCTCCCCGAACGCGCTCCCGGTCACCAGGTAGAAGCGATCATCGGCGAGCCGCGTGACGGTGACGTCGGCCTCGATGCCCCCGCGGACGTTGAGCAGCTGGGTGTGGACGACCTTCCCGGCCGGGACGTCCATGTCGGCTCCGGCCAGCTTCTGGAGGAGCGGCAGCGCCCCAGGTCCGGAAATTTCGTACTTCGAGAGTGAGCTCATGTCCACGATGCCGACACCCTCGCGGACCGCCCGGTGCTCGGCCGCCACGTACGGCCACGCCTCCGTCCGCCCGAATCCCGGCGTCTCCGGCGGACCGAAGTAGCCGGGCCGCTCGTACCCGGCCGTGGCCCCATAGTCGGCCCCGCGTTCGAGCAGCCGGTCGTAGAGCGGGCTACGCCGTTGCCCGCGCGCCGCCCGCGCCCGGTGCCCCGGGTAGCCGACGGCGTAGTAGCGGGCGTACGCCTCGACCGCTCTTTCGCGCAGCGCGCCGTACACCGTGTGCGCCCGCCCGAACCGCCGCACGTCGAACGGCCAGAGGTCCATCCCCGGGTCGCCGTCCACGATCCAGTTGGCCATCGCGAGCCCGGCCCCTCCCGAGGCGGCGATGCCGGAGGAGAAGCCGCAGCAGTGGAAGAGGTTGTCGAGCTCGCCGGTGAGCCCCATGATCGGCTCGGCGTCCGGCGAGAACGGGATCGGCCCGTTGATCATCGACTGGACGCCGAGCTCACGCAGGCACGGCACGCGCGCCATCGCCGCCTCCCCCAGCGGCTCGAACCGCTCGAAGTCGGCCGGCAGCAGTTCCGGCCCGAAGTCGCGGGGCACGGGGAACGGCCGGGTGCCGTCCTCCCAGCCGCCGACGGCCAGCGCTGAGGCCTCGGGCTTGATGTAGTAGCGCCCGTCGGGGTCGCGGAACGTCGGCAGGCCGGCGGGGACGTGTTCGGACTTGGCGGTGACCAGGTATTGGTGCTCCAGGGCGCACACCGGCACCGCGGAACCGGCCATCGCCGCGGTCTCGGCGCCCCACATGCCGGTGGCGTTGACCACCACGTCGGCCTCGATCCGGTCCTGCTCGGTGACGACCGCGACGATCCTGCGGCCGCTGCGTTCGAGGGCGGTGACCCGGCAGTTCTGGACGAACCTCACCCCGGCCGCGCGGGCGCGCCGGGCGTAGACGTGGGTGAGCTGGCTCGGGTCCACGTATCCGTCGGAGGGGATCCAGATGGCGCCGGCGATCCCGGCCGGGTCCAGCAGCGGGAAGAGCTCGGCGGCCTCGCGCGGGGAGATCAGGTGCGCGTCGAAGCCGAAGCCCTTGCTCGCGGTGGCGGCGCGCTTGAGTTCCTGCCACCGGTCTTCGGTGGCGGCGACCCTGACGCTGCCGACGCCGTGCCATCCGGCCTCGTCGCCGAAGTCCCGGTAGAGCTCGGCGCCGTGGCGCATCAGCCGGGTGAGGTTGCCGGAGCCGCGCAACTGGCCGACGAGGCCGGCGGCGTGCCAGGTGGTGCCGTGGGTCAGGCCGAGCCGTTCGATCACGATGACGTCGGTCCTGCCGCGCAGGGCCAGATGGTAGGCGATGCCGCAGCCGATCACGCCGCCGCCGATGATCACGATCTCGTGGTGGGTCACGGCGTCAGACGCTAATGGTTGCCTACCTTTCGGACAATCCCCACACCACCATGCGTGTTCTATCGCCGCGATAGACATCCCTGCCGAACTCCACCGGCCGGTCGGCGTCGTCGTAGGCGATCCGCTCGATGTACATCAGCGGGGCGCCCTCCTCGACGTCCAGCGCCGCCGTCTCCTCCGGGCCGGCCAGGATCGGCTCCAGGTACTCCACCGCCCGGACCGGGGTGTGCCCGTAGACCGCTCTGAGCAGCTCGTATATGGAGCCGTCGAGGGGGTGGTCGAGCAGGCCGGGGAACAGGGCCGGCGCGTAGTAGGTGTGCTCCAGGGCGACCGGGCGGTCGTCGGCCAGCCGTACGCGGACGATCTCGTGGACCGGCTCGCCCGGCTCGACGCCGAGGGCGGCGGCGATGGCCGGGCTGGCCGAGCGGCCCCGGGCAGACAGCACCCGGGCCGCGGGCTTCATGTCCTGCTCGCGCAGTTCGTCGGCGAGACCCGAGTAGCGCGACAGGTTGCGCCGCACCTTGGGCTCGGCCACGAACGTGCCCCCACCCCTTCCCACGGTACGCACCACGTGGCCGTGCCGCTGCAGTTCCCGCAGGGCCTGGCGCAGGGTGTCACGGCTGACGCCGATCTCCCTGGCCAGGTCACGTTCGGCCGGCAGCCGGTCGCCGGGGCTGAGCCGGCCCTGGGCGACGGCGGCCACCACGGCGTCGGCGATCTGCATGTAGAGGGCGCCGCCGTCCTCGTCGAGGTCTATCCGCCCGAGCATCCGACCAGGATAGCCAAAGGACCGTACCTTAAGGAGAATCCCCCGTGCGAGGGAGGGGCGAGATCGCTCGCACCGGCGATCATTTCCGGGGCGCGAAATCCCAGGATTGAGGCATGAACCTGCGCACCGCGTACCTCGCCACCCCGCTCCTCGTCCTCGCCTACGGCGTCATCCGCATCCTGGACGGCCTCGACGGCTCACGGGGCCCCGGGATCGCCTGGACGACCGGCCACCTGGCCTTCATCGCCGCCCTCTCCCTCTTTATCCCGATTTTTCTGGACATGAGGCGCAGGCTGGGCGGCGGCGTCCTGCCCACCGTCACCGTCGTCGCCGGGATCGCCGGCATCGCCTGCGCCATGGCCCAGTTCGTCATCGACGTCGTCGTCGGCTTCATGGCCGCCGACAACGCCGGGATGGGCGTGCTGTTCGACCGGGTCCAGGAGGTGCCCGGCGTCGACCTGCTGGTCTACCAGGGCGGGCCGTTCCTCTTCTACATCGCCCAGTTCGTGCTGGTCACCCACCTGGCTGTCGTCAAGCAGGTCAAGTACTGGACCCCCGTGCTGGTCATGCTCGACTTCATGCTGCCCCTGATGAACAAGGACCTCATGCCGCTCGGCGCCCTGTGCCTGCTGGTGTCGTTCATCCCCCTGGCCCGCACCGTCGCCACGCCGGTCCAGGGCCGCCACATCCTCGCGGCCTGAGGCGGTCTACCCTGGTGGGACATGAACCTCGAACAGTGGATCGCCGACTATGTCCGGGCGTGGAACACCAACGACCCGGCCGGCATAGCCGCGCTCTACACCGAGGACGCGTCCTACTACACCGAGCCCCACGCACAGCCATGGCACGGCCGCGACGCGATCGTGGCCGGCTGGCTCGCCAACCAGGACGAGCCCGGCCAGACCTCCTTCACCTGGCAACCGCTGACGGTGACCGGAGACCTGGCGATCGTGCAGGGCACGACGGTGTATCCGGACCGGACGTTCAGCAATCTCTGGGTGATCAGATTCGGCCAGGACGGCCGATGCCGGGAATTCACCGAATGGTGGATGGAACACCACCCCAGATGATGCAATGAGCCTCTGCCGCCACCATGCCGAGGAGCCCCGTTGACTGACAACCTCGACCTCGCCGCCAGTGCCCAGGAACTCGCCGACAACGCGCCCGCCGGTTCGGTGAGCCGCGCGGCGGCCTCGTCCGTGGCCATCACGCTGGCCACGACCCGCGACACGAACCACGCCAGGAACACCCTCGACGGCCTCGCCCCCGCAGAGGTACGGCAGGCCGCCCTGGACCTCTTCGAACGCCTCGTCACCAGATAGCCCCCACCGGTCACCCCGGGAACAGGGGGCTCCCGGGGACCGACGCACCGAAGGCGGAGGATCAGGACCCGAGTCGTCCGACGATCAGTGCGACCTGCTCGGCGTAACGCTCCCCGAACTCCGTGGAGGCCGGGTCGAGCCCGGTGGCCGCCTGGACGAGCTGCGGAAAGGACACCCCCGCGGCCGCCATGGCGAAGCAGGCCACCAGCAACATCCCCGGATCCATGTCCCCGGGAAACTCCCCCTCGCCCTGCCGCCTGCCCAGCTCGGCCACGTCGCGCCGTATGTTCTCGACGAAGGCGGGATCGGCCGGGACCCCCTCGGTGAGCCCCGCCCAGACCATGAGCTTCCCCATCTCGCGATGGGCGGAGTTGGCCCTGGCATACCCGGCGACGAGCGTCGCCAGCGAAGCAGCCTGATCGGCGAACGCGCTCTCCTCCGCCTGCCACCGCCCGGCGAGTTCCTTGTAGAGCCCCTCCTTCCCCCCGAAGTAGTACGAGATCAGCTGCTTGTTGACTCCGGCGCGCGCGGCGATCTCACTCACCCTGGCCCCGGCGAACCCCTTGGCCGCGAACTCCGTCACGGCCGCGTCGAGGATGCGCGCCCTGGTGCGCTCGGGGTCGCGCTGCTTCTCCTCCGGTGCACGTCTCATGCACCGCACACTATCATCCATCCGTTTGGTTGACAGAATCATCCATATGGATGATAGTGAGGATCATGACGACGAAGAAGCACGTGGCGATCATCGGCGGCGGCATCGGCGGGCTCTGCCTGGCCCAAGGGCTGCACAAGGCCGGAGTCCGGGTCACCGTCTACGAACGGGACCACACACCCGCCGCCCGCCTGCAGGGCTACCGGGTGCACATCGACCCGCACGGCGCCCGCGCCCTGCGCGACTGCCTGCCGCCCGAGCTGTGGCGGGCCTTCCTCGACACCACCGGCACCAGCGGCCAGGACTTCGGCTTCCTGACCGAGCGACTCGACGTGCTGGCGCTGATCGAGACGCCCAAGGCCGCCGACCCCGCCGACGACCACCACTCGGTCAGCCGCATCACCCTCCGGCAGGTCCTGCTGGCGGGCCTGGAGGACGTGGTGCGCTTCGGCAAGTCCTACGAGCGCTACGAACGGCTGCCGGACGGCCGGGTCCGCCTGCACTTCGCCGACGGCGACACCGCCGTGGCCGACATCGTGGTCGCGGCCGACGGCGGCAACTCACGGGTGCGCAAGCAGTACCTCCCGCACGCCGAACGCGTCGACACCGGCATCACCACCGTCGCCGGGAAGTTCCCGCTGACCGACGAGACCCGCGGCCTGCTCGCCCGCCGGCTCACCGACGGCCCGAACAACGTCATCCCGCCCCGGGGCATCGGCCTGTTCTGCGCCCCGCACGACCTCGACGGCACCGCCCCCACCGAGGGCATCGGCGCCACCGAGCAGGACGGCGTGCTCATGGACAACGCCGCGAGCTACATCCTGTGGGCCGTCGGCGCCGCCGAAGGCCGCTTCCCCGCCGACGTCGCCGATCTGCCGGGCACGGAGCTCCGGTCCGCGGTCAGCGACATGATCTCCGGCTGGCACCCCGACCTGCGCACCATGGTCGAACGTTCCCACCCCGACACCGTCTCCCTGCTGCCGATCCGCACCTCGATCCCGATCGAGGCCTGGCCGGCGAGCAACATCACCCTGCTCGGCGACGCCATCCACAGCATGACCCCGATGCGCGGCATCGGCGCCAACACCGCGCTGCGCGACGCCCGCCTGCTCTGCCACGCGCTGACCGCCGACGGCGACGAGATCGCCGCCATCGCCGCCTACGAGGAGCAGATGCGCGGGTACGGCTTCGCCGCCGTCCGCGACTCCCTCAGGGCCGCCAAGCAGTTCGTGGGTGACAACCGGCTGGCCAGGACGGGATTCAAGACCTTCCTGCGCACGGTCCAGCGCTTCCCCTCGCTGAAGTCACGCGTATTCTCCTGAGCCCGGAAGGGAAAGCGTTCCCGCACATCGGGTGATACTCAGCATGGCAGCCACTCACGTCGAAAAACCTCCCGAGGCGTCACTCGACGACTTCGACGCGGTCTTCGACACCTACTTCCCCGAGATACACCGCTACGTGGCCCAGCGGCTCGGCCCCGACCACGCCGACGACGTGGTCGCCGAGACCTTCCTGACCGCCTTCCGCAAGCGGGCCCGCTTCGACCCGGGCCGGGCGGCCCTGCGCTCCTGGCTGTACGGCATCGCCACCAACCTGGTCGGCAAGCACCGCCGTACCGAAGTCAGAGCCCTTCGCGCCATGAACCGTCACGGCGCCGCACCCGACTCCCCGGGCCATGAGGAGCGCGTGACCGCCTCGGTCAGCGCCCAGAGCCTGCGGCCCGCGCTCGCGGCGGCCATCGCCGCGCTCGGCAGGGGCGAGCGCGACGTGCTGCTGCTGGTCGCGCTGGCCGGGCTCACCCACCAGGAGGTCGCCGACGCGCTCGGCGTCTCCTACGGCACGGTCGGCTCGCGGCTGAGCCGTGCCCGCACCAAGCTCCGCGCCGTGCTGGGCGGCGCCAACCCGATGGAGGGCGACCATGGATGACCTGACGCGGGTGCGCGAGCTGTACGGCGAGCCGCACTCCGACCCGTTCGCCAAGGCCAGGGTGGCCGCGCGCCTGCGGGCGGGGGCCCGGCGCAAGGTGCCCTGGAAGCTCGGGCTGGCGACGCTCGCGGTCGCCACCGGCGCGGTCGTCGTGGCACCGGGCATGCTGCCCGCCGAACCCGGCCAGGCGCCGACGGTACTGGGACAGCCGGTGCTGCTCGCCGCCGCCGCGCAGGCGGAGAAGGCGCCCGACGGCCGGTTCTGGCACGTCAAGCAGAAGTTCACGATGCGCTGGGCCAAGGAGTACGGCAAGCCGGGCAGCCGCTACCGCCTGGAGGTCACGAACATCTCCGAGACCTGGACCGACAAGAAGGGACAGAGCTGGCACGGCTCCGTCATGCTGCCCGTCCGGCCGACGAATGAGGCGGCGTGGAAGGAGAACGGCTCCCCGACCTCGTGGGGCTTCCCGAAGCCGGGCGAGCCCAGGCTGGTGAAGGGCAAGGGCCCGCGGACGTTCTACGTGGCGAGCGGCGAGGCGACCTATGCCGAGCTGGAGAAGATTCCCACCGACCCGGAGCAGCTCACCGCGTGGGTGAACAAGCGTTTCCTCGCCTACGCCGGCCGGCCACCCACGAACAGCACCCGCGTCGAGTCCGGCACCACCGCGTCCATGCTGGTGTCGCTGCTGTACGAGGTCCCGGTCTCGCCGGACGTCCGCGCCGCCGCCTACCGTGCGCTGGCCGACATGCCCGAGGTGAAGATCGTGGAAGGCGTCGATAGCCAGGGGACCGCGATCGACTTCCTCTTGCAGGAAGGCCAGCCCACCCAGGTCCGGGTGATCATCGACCCGGAGACCTCCATGGTGAAGTCGCACCAGGTCATCGGCATGCCGGGCAAGGGCGACCGGATCGAGACCGTGCTCGCCTCCGGCTGGACCGACGAGAAGCCGGCGCCGCCGACGGTTGAGTAAGGGGTACTCAGGTCAGGCGGCGTGCGCGGTGCCATGGTGAAGGCATGTTCACCATGCGGGCACGCCGCCTGTTCGACGGCCAGGACCTGTACGAAGACCGGGTGGTCACCATCCACGACGGCCGGATCGCCGCGGTCTCCGGCCCCGGGCCCGCCGACCAGGACCTCGGCACGGCCACGCTGCTGCCCGGGTTGATCGACTGCCACGTCCACCTGGCCTTCGACGCCAGCGAGGACCCCGTCGCGCACCTCGACCGGCCGGACCTGGCCGCCCGCATGCGCCAGGCCGCCCATCAGCACCTGGCCGCCGGCGTCACGACCGTGCGCGACCTCGGCGACCGCGACTACCTGGCGCTCGGCCTCGGCCTGACCACCACGGAAGGCCCGGAGATCCTGGCCTCCGGCCCGCCCATCACCACCTCGGGCGGCCACTGCTGGTGGCTCGGCGGCCAGGCCGACGGCGAGGCGGCGGTCCGCGCCGCCGTACGCGAGCGGGCCGCGCGCGGCGCCCACGTGATCAAGGTGATGGTCACCGGCGGCCAGATGACCGAGGGCTCGGCACCCCACCTCATGCAGTACGGCCCGGCCGAGCTGAAAGCCGCCGTGGACGAGGCGCACGCCGCCGGCCTGCCCGTCGCCGCCCACGCCCACAGCCCGGAGGGCATCGCCGAGGCGCTGCGGGCCGGGTTCGACACGATCGAGCACTGCGGCTTCTGGACCGAGGACGGCGTCGAGCCCGATCCGCGCATCATCGCCGCGCTGGCCGACTCGCCGGTCGTGGTCTCGCTGACCGCGGGCATCGTGCCGGTGCCCGGCATGGCACCGCCGCCCGAGATCATGGCCCGCCTGCCGAAGATGATCGAGGTGCTCAGGACCCTGTACGCGGCCGGGGTGGCGTTCGTGATCGGCAGCGACGCGGGCATCGCCCCGATCAAGCCGCACGGGCTGCTGCCGCACGGCGTGCAGATGCTCGTCGACGCCGGGTACGCGCCTCTGGACGTGCTGCGCGCCGTCACCTCGGTGGCGGCCGGCGTCTGCCGCGTCGGCCCCAGGAAGGGTCGGATCGCGCCCGGATTCGACGCCGATCTGCTGGTCGTGGCGGGCGACCCGCTGGCCGACGTCACCACGCTCTGCCGCCCGCTGGCCGTCTACCGCATGGGGCAGAAGGTCGCCTGATCGCTGAAGTGGGCGGGTGCGGATCGCGATGCTCGGGCCGCTGCTGGTGTCCGGGGCCGATCAGTACGTTTCTCATGCCGGACACGCTCCCGCGGCCCTCTGTCATGGCCCTGTCAGCCGCTGTCACTATGGTGTCCGCATGTTGCCGCTGTTCACCGCTGTGGAAGGCCCGTGATGAGAGCCATCAGAAACCACGGCGCGGAGGGCCCCAGGGTCGCCCCCTTCGAGCTCTTCTTCGACCTCGTCTTCGTCTTCGCCGTCACCCAGCTGTCGCATCTGCTGCTGGCCCACCTGACCGTCGGCGGCGCCGCGCAGGCGCTGTTCCTGACGCTGGCCGTGTGGTGGGCGTGGATGTACACGACGTGGACCACCAACTACTGCGACCCCAACCATCCGGTCATCCGCATCATGCTCGGCGGCCTCATGCTGGCCAGCCTGAT
This sequence comes from Nonomuraea sp. NPDC059023, assembly GCF_042740095.1. NCBI lineage: Bacteria > Bacillati > Actinomycetota > Actinomycetes > Streptosporangiales > Streptosporangiaceae > Nonomuraea > Nonomuraea sp. NPDC059023. The sequence goes on from NZ_JBHYIO010000009.1 coordinate 151,199, forward strand.
CATGGCCGCGTCGGTGCCCGAGGCGTTCGGGGACCGGGCGATGTGGTTCGCGCTGGCCTACGTGGCGATCCAGGTCGGCAGGACTGCCGTGGTCATCTGGGCCACCGCGGGCGCCGACCTGCAGAAGGTCTTCATCGGGGTCGGCTTCTGGTTCCTGATCTCCGCGGCGTTCTGGATCACCGGCGCCTGGCTGGGCGGTTCCCTCCAGGTGGTGCTGTGGATCATCGCGCTGCTGCTCGACTACGGCGCGCCGATGATCGGCTTCCCCACGCCGGTCATCGGCCGCACGTCCACCCACGACTGGCAGATCAACGGCGCGCACATGGCCGAGCGGTGCCAGCTGTTCATCATCATCGCCCTCGGCGAGTCGATCCTGGTCACCGGCGCCACGCTGGCCGGGGCCAAACCGGACGCGCTGACGCTGGCGGCGTTCACGATCTGCCTGCTGGGCAGCGTCGCCATGTGGTGGGTGTACTTCGACCTGACCGCCGACCTGGCCGCGGAACGCATCGAGTCCTCCGACGATCCGGGCAGGCTGGGCCGGTCCGCGTACACCTACGCGCACATCCCGATGGTGCTCGGGATCATCGTCTCGGCCGTCGGCGACGAACTGGTCATCGCCCATCCCGGCGGCCGGGCCGAGGTGGCGACCGTGCTGATGGCGCTGGGCGGGCCCGCCCTCTACCTCGCCGGTCACACCTGGTTCAAGTACATCGTCTTCGGGACGCCCTCGGTGCCCCGCCTGGCCGCGATCGGCGCGCTGTGCGTCTTCGCCGTGCTGGCGATCCTGGTGCCCGTCGTGCCGCCGCTGCTCCTGAGCACCGGGTCCCTGGTGATCCTGATCGTGGTCGCCATCTGGGACACCCGCCACTACCGCAGGCTCCAGATGACGGCGTGAGAAAAATCTTCAAGCCCGCTGTCCGGTACGGCTACCGCCGCTCGTCACCATGGTGAAGTCACACCAAGGAGGCCAAAGATGAAGTACATGATGTTCGTCTGCAGCGACACCGAGCCCGACACCGACACCACCCCCGAGCCCGACATCGAGGTGTGGGTGGCGGAGAACGACGCGGCCGGACGGCGCCTGGACGGCTCCGCTTTCGCGCCTCCGGCCAGCGCGACCACCGTGCGGGTGCGCGACGGGCAGCTGATCGTCTCCGACGGGCCGTTCGCGGAGACCAAGGAGGTCATCGTCGGGTTCGACCTGCTGGAGTGCGCCGATCTGGACGAGGCGATCGAGGTCGCCCGCGCCCACCCGATGGCACGCAACGGCCGCCTTGAGCTCCGGCCGCTGATCGACCTCTGATGGACGCCGCCGCCCGCGCCGCTTCCGAGGCCGCCGTCGAGGCGTACCCGCGGATCGTCGCGGCGCTCATCCGGATCACCGGCGACTGGACCCTGGCCGAGGACAGTGCGCAGGAGGCGCTGGCCGTGGCGTTGGGGCGCTGGCCCAGTGAGGGCGTACCGGACAATCCCGGCGGCTGGCTGATGACGGTGGCCCGCAACCGCGCGCTCGACGTGCTGCGGCGGGCCACCGTCGAACGCCGCAAGCTGAGGGAACTGGCGGTGCTCGCCCTGACCGCCGCCACCGAGGAAGAGCCTCAGGAGGAGGTCGTGGACGACCGGTTGCGGCTGATCTTCACCTGCTGTCATCCGGCGCTGGCGCTGGAGGCACGGGTGGCGCTGACGCTGCGGACGATCTGCGCGGTGCCGACGGGTGACATCGCGCGCGCCTTCCTGGTCAGCGAGTCGACGATGACCAGGCGGCTGACCAGGGCGAAGACCAAGATCTCAGAGGCGGGCATCCCCTATCGGGTGCCTGAAGGGGCGGCGCTGGGCGAGCGGCTGCCGGGGGTGCTCGCGGTGCTGTACCTGCTGTTCACGCAGGGGTACAACGCCGACGGGGAGCCGGCCTTCGCCGAGGAGGCGATCCGGCTGGCCCGGCTGCTGACCGGCCTGATGCCAGAACAGCCGGAGGCGGCGGGGCTGCTCGCGCTGTTCCTCCTGCAGCACTCGCGGCGCGAGGTCCGCCGGGACCAGGAAGGCCGCCTCGTCCCCCTCGACCGGCAGGACCGCACCCGCTGGGACCACCTCGCGATCCACGAGGCCACCGACATCCTGTCCAGGCTCGGCCACCCTGGCCCCTACACGTTGCAGGCCAGGATCGCCGCCTGCCACGCCACGGCCCCGACCCTCGAAGCGACCGACTGGCCGATGATCGCCGGCTGCTACGACGATCTGGTACGGCTGCAGCCGAGCCCGGTCATCGAGCTGAACCGGGCGGTGGCGCACGGGTACGCCTTCGGGCCGGAGGCGGGCCTGGCCCTGCTGGCCGAACTGCGGTCGGGTGGGGCGCTGGGCGACTACCCGCTGCTGGTGGCGGCCGAGGCCGACCTGACGGCCCGCGCGGGTGACCGGGAGCGCGCGGCCGTACTGTTCCGGCAGGCCGCGGAGAGCACGCACAGCGAGTCGGAACGCCTCGCCCTCCTGGCCCGCGCCGCCGACCTCTGACCCCGCCCCGTTCATGATTCAACCGGTGGATTCCACCTGACACGCCCGGGAAACGTACGGGCGCCAACGCGCGTGGATCAGTTCTCTAGCTGCGGAAAGACGGTCCGACCGGCGATGATCTTCCCTATGTGCCGCGAATAGGCCACTGTTGGGGCGTGACTACAGAGATCAGAGGAAGCGACTTCGCGCGCTTGGCTCGCAAGATCACGGAAGCCGGTCTGCTCGACCGTCGGCTCGTGTACTACGCCGTACGGGGCAGCCTGGTGGGCCTCGCCTTTTTCGGTGGGTGGGCCCTGTTCGTGTGGGTCGGCGACTCATGGTGGCAGATGGGAGTAGCCGTCCTGCTCGCGCTGGTCTTCACCCAGATCGGGTTCCTGGCCCATGACCTGGGGCACCGGCAGGTGTTCAGGACCAGGAGGCCCAGCGAGATCGCCGGACGGCTGATCGGCAACCTCGGCGTCGGCCTCGGCTGGGCGTGGTGGACCGACAAGCACAACCGGCACCACGCCAACCCCAACCACGAGGACCACGATCCCGACGTCTCGCCCGCGGTGATCGTCTGGTCGACGGAGCAGGTGGAACGCAGCCGCGGCTTGCCCCGTTTTATCGCGAAGTATCAGGCCTTCTGGTTCTTTCCGCTGCTCACGCTGGAGGCCTGGCACCTCCACATCGCCAGCTTCAAGGCGCTGACCAAGCCCGGCATGCGCAACCGCGCCCTGGAGCTGACACTGCTGCTGGCCCACTGCGCCTGGTACCTCGGCCTGATCTTCACCATCCTGCCGGTCGGCAAGGCCCTGCTCTTCCTCGTGATCCACCAGGGCGTCTTCGGCATCTACCTGGGCTGCACCTTCGCCCCCAACCACAAGGGCATGCCGATCCTGACCAGCGACGACAAGCTCGACTTCCTGCGCAAGCAGGTACTGACCTCCCGCAACGTCCACGGCGGCTGGTTCACCGACATCGCGACCGGCCAGCTCAACTACCAGATCGAGCACCACCTCTTCCCGAACATGCCGGCGGTCAACCTGCGGCGCGCCCAGCCCATCGTCGAGCGCTACTGCGCCGAGATCGGCGTCGACTACCTGACGACCGGCCTCATCGAGTCCTACGGCCAGGCCCTCAGCCACCTGCACGAGGTCGGCGCCGCCCTCCGCAAGCCCCACGCCGAGGCCACCGTCCACCCGTGACCCCGAGCCCCTGAAGTCGGCCCGCCTCAGCCTCGCCACAAGCGGGCCAACCCCCAGCCCCACCCAGTCGCACCCTCCCCTGCCCTGACCTGGCCCCACTCCCTTTGACCTGGCCCTCTGCTCCCCTGACCTGGCCCTGCCGCCAGGGCCTCCGGTCTGCCGTCTCGCCTGCGCACCAGATGCCTTCCGGTGGCCTGCGCCGCCCCCTGCCGTCGCGGCCGCGAACCGTCCCGGCCCCGGCTGCCCTGTTCCGGCCCGAGGAGGGGCTGATCACCGGACGTCGCCGGGGGGCGTTCTAGCCGGTCTCCTGCCGCAGGCGACGGGCGAGATCGTCGCGTCGTCCCTGGAGTTCCACGATCAGCCGGTCCTGGCCGTCGGCCATCTCCAGCAGCTGGGAGCGCTCGACCTGGTCGGTCGCCCCCATGTCCCCGATCTGCTCCCGCAGTTCCAGCGTCGACTGGCGCAACCTGGCCAGATCATCATCTACCTGCTGGAGTTCATCCTTGATGGTCATTCCCCTCACTTACCCACCAGAGGGCGAAGCCGTACACAATGGGCGCATGCCCAGGTTGCAGCCGAGCACGTGGTCGTCGATCGCCGTGATCGCGGCGCTGATCGCCGGGACCGTGCTCACCGGTCGCCTGCGGCCCGAGGTGACGCCCAACGCGCTCGACTTCGCGCTGCCCGCGATCGCCTGTGGCGCGCTGCTGCTGCGGCGCCGCTTTCCCGTGGCCGCGCTACTGGTGGCCGCGGTGTGCACGGCGCTCTACTATCCGTACGCCCGCCTCGACGGCCCGCTGCTGCTGATCTTCCTGGTCGCCCTGTACAACGCGGCCGACCAGGGGCACCTGATCGCCGCGATCGCCACCGGCGCCGCCTCCGTGCTCGGGATGGGGATCGGGGAGATGGGCGAAGCCCGGCACGTGGACGACTCGCAGTTCGTGATGATCGGCGGCTGGGTGGTGGCCGCCATCGCGTTCGGCGGGGTGACCAAGAACCGGCGGGCCTTCCAGCACGAGGCCGAGCAACGTGCCCTCGACGCCGAGCACACCAAGGAGGAAGAGGCCCGGCGCCGCGAGACCGAGGAACGCCTGCGCATCGCCCGCGAGCTCCACGACGTCCTGGGACACAACATCTCCCTGATCAACGTGCAGGCCGGGTCGGCGCTCCACGGGCTGAAGAAGCGGCCGGAGGACGCCGAGACCGCGCTGCGTACGATCAAGGACACCAGCAAGGAGACGCTCAGGCAGCTGAGAACCACGCTCGGGGTACTGCGGCAGGTGGACGAGGAAGCGCCCACCGCCCCTGCCGACAGCCTGGATCGCCTGGATGAGCTGGTGAAACGTTCCGGGCTGAAGGTGGTGGCGACGGTCGCGGGCGAGGTGTCGGGGCTGCCCGCGCAGGTGGACCTGGCCGCCACCCGCATCATCCAGGAGTCGCTGACCAACATCACCCGACATTCCGGCACTAACCAAGCAACCGTCACCATCACCCGCACATCCGGAAATATCGTGGTCAAGGTGGAGGACGACGGGCCGGGCGCGGTCTACACCGACGGCAGCGGCTTCGGCGTGCAGGGCATGCGCGAGCGCGCCACCGCACTGGGCGGCACCCTGGACGCCAGCCCCCGCCCCGGCCGCGGCTTCACGGTCGTCGCCACCCTCCCCCTCACCACCCCACCGCACCAGAACGGCCCCGCCCCCACCACCCAGGAGGGTCCGGCGGACACTCACGTACAGGATGGAAAGCGATGATTCGCGCGCTGCTCGCCGATGACCAGAACCTGGTCAGGGCCGGGTTCAGGTCGATTCTGACCGACGAGGACGACATCGAGGTGGTCGGCGAGGCCGCGAACGGCACGCAGGCCGTCGTCAAAGCCCGCGAGCTGCGCCCCGACGTCGTGCTCATGGACATCCGCATGCCCGAGCTCGACGGCCTGGAGGCCACCAGCCAGATCGTCACCGACCCCCGGCTGGACGGGGTGAAGGTGATCATCCTGACCACGTTCGACCTGGACGACTACGTCTACGGCGCGCTCAAGGCGGGCGCCAGCGGCTTCCTGGTCAAGGACACGGAACCGGCCGAGCTCATCCACGCGGTCAGGGTCGTGGCCAGGGGTGACGCGCTCATCGCGCCGTCGGTCACGCGCCGGTTGATCGCGGAGTTCGCCGGGCGGGTCAAGCGTCCCGAGCCGGGTCCCGAGCTCAACGCGCTGACCGAGCGGGAACGCGAGGTGATGGTGCTGGTGGCCGCCGGCCTGTCCAACGACGAGATCGCCGAGAAGCTGGTGCTCAGCCCGGCCACCGCGAAGACGCACGTCAGCCGCATCATGACCAAGCTGCGCCTGCGCGACCGCGCCCAGCTCGTGGTGCTGGCGTACGAGGCGGGCATGATCACGCCGGGGTGGCTTACTCCCTGAGATGTACGCCGGGCCGTCAAGGGACCGTGAAAGTTGCGGGCCAGGTGCCCGCCGGAGCATGACGCCGGGACGGTGACCGTACCGGGATCGTCCTTGGCATGGACACCGTTGAGCTCGCCCGGTTGCAGTTCGCCCTCACGGCGGGGGCGCATTTCCTGTTCGTCGCCCTGACGCTTGGCCTGGCCACGCTGGTGGCGGTGATCCAGACCAGGGCGACCCTGACGCGCAGCCCGGTCCACCTGCGGATGACGCGGTTCTGGGGCCAGCTCTACATCATCAACTACGCGATGGGCATCGTCACCGGCATCGTGATGGAGTTCCAGTTCGGCCTGTCGTGGAGCGGGCTGACGGAGTTCGCGGGCAACGTGTTCGGCGCCTCGCTGGCGATCGAGACGCTGGTGGCGTTCTTCATCGAGTCGACGTTCCTGGGGCTGTGGATCTTCGGCTGGAACCGGCTGAACCGCTGGGCGCACCTGGCGCTGATCTGGGTGGTGACGCTGACGGCGTACGCGTCGGCGTTCTGGATCCTGATCTCCAACGGCTTCCTGCAGAACCCGGTCGGCTACCGGATGACCGGCGGCGTGATGGAGCTGGTCGACTTCGGCGCGCTGGCGTCGAACCCGGCGGCCCTGGTGGCGTTCGGGCACGTGCTGGGCGGCGCGATGGTCGTGGGCGGGTTCTTCATGGCCGGGGTGAGCGCCTACCACCTGCGGCGGCGTACCACCGAGCAGGACTTCTTCCGCAAGTCGCTGCGGATCGGCGTCGCGGTGGCGCTGCCCGCGACGCTTGTCACCGCGATCTTCGGCGGGATGGGCTTCGCGACGCTGCAGCCGGCGAAGGCGGCCGTCTGGTCGGGGGTGGCCGAGGACATGGCCCGCGCCCAGGCCGACATGGTCGCGCGGTTCGGGCCCGGCGACTACCTGCCGCCGATCGGGTGGGTGCAGGGGGCGGGCACGACGATGATGATCCTTTTCGCGGTGATGTTGTTCTTCTCGGCGGCGAGCTTCCTGTTCATGCTGATCCGGCCGGTGGTGCGCGGGTTCCGGCTCTGGCACTGGATGCTGACGCTGATGATCCCGGTGCCGTTCGTCACGATGATCGCCGGGTGGATCTTCCGCGAGATGGGACGCCAGCCGTGGGCCGTCTACGGGCTGCTGAAGACCTCGGACGCGGTCTCGCCGGTGGGCGCGGGACAGATGCTCACCTCGCTGATCGTGTTCACGAGCCTGTTCGGGGTGCTGATCCTGCTCAACTACTGGCTGCTGGCCCGCCAGGCCCGCCGGGGCCCGGACGCCACCGCGCTCGGGGCCGTCGAGCAGGCTCCCGTGGGCCGGCCCGCCCTGACCTTCTGAGAGGACGCGATCATGGAGATCTTCATTCTGGGCTTCTTCGCCGTCGGGTACCTGGTCCTGGCCGGGGCCGACATCGGGGTCGGGATGCTGCTGCCGTACCTCGGAAGGGACCTTGACGAGCGGCGTGAGGTGATCGCCGCGATCGCGCCCTTCTTCCTCGGCAACGAGGTGTGGCTGGTGGCGACGGGCGGCGTGCTGGCGGGGCTGTTCCCGCACGTGGAGGGCGAGCTGATGGGCGGGCCCGGCTTCCTGGCGGTGGTGGGACTGCTGGCAGCGTGGATCGTCCGCGACATGGGCCTGTGGCTGCGCGGACGGGTGCCGGGGGCCCGGTGGCGGGCGTTCTGGGACGGCGCGATCGTGGCGGGGAGCTGGGGGCTGGCGCTGGCCTGGGGCACGCTGCTGAGCGGGCTGCTGCTGGACGTCTCCTGGCCGGCCGCGCTCCTGCCGGCGCTGGCGGTGGCGGCGCTGTTCGGCACGCACGGGCTGGCCTTCGCCTCGCTGCGGCTGACGGGGACGCTGCGAGAGCGGGCCAGGGTGCTCTCCCCCGGTGACGGCGAGCTGCGCACGTACGCGCTGACCGCGGGCGCGCTGGCGGCGGTCGGTCTCCTGGCCGGTTCCGGCCTGCACCTGGAGGCGGCGAACGGCTGGCTGACGCCGGTGATCCTGGTCCTGATCCCGTTCCTGGTGGCTTCGCAGGCGTGGGTGTGGTGGACCTTCCGCCACCGGGTGACCGGCCCGTCTTACCTTTGACCCATGAAAGTACGTGAACTGCGACTTGTCGTGACCGCCGAGGACTACGAGGAAGCGGTCCGTTTCTACCGCGACGCGCTCGGCCTGCCCGAGCGCGCCGCCTACTCCTCACCGGACGGCCGCGTGACCATCCTGGAGGCCGGCCGGGCCACCCTGGAGATCGCCGACCCCGCCCAGGCGGACTTCATCGACGCCGTCGAGGTGGGCAGGCGTGTGGCCGGGCACATCAGGGTCGCCTTCGAGGTGGACGACTCGACGGCCGTCACGCGCGAGCTGACCGACGCCGGCGCCACCCTGGTCGCCGAGCCGACCAGAACCCCCTGGGACTCCCTGAACTCCCGCCTGGAGGGCCCCGCCGGACTCCAGTTGACCCTTTTCGAAGAACTCTCCTAGCCGGTACGGCCGGGCGGCCCCCTCCTCCGCCGCCCGGTCGTACCGCGGGCCGGTCAGATCACCACGTGCACGCAGACGTCGATGTGCGACGTGCCGAAGGCGGCCATCTCCTGGGCCATCGCCGACACCTGGTCGGCGAGCTCGGGAGCCTCGCCCGCCAGGTCGTCGCTGACCGCCTGGTACACGATGGCGGCCTCCACGTAGTCGGCCGGCTCCAGCCGCATCTTCCGTATCTCGACGAGCGTCGGCTGGGACAGCGAGGGCAGGCCGGAGATCGGCCACGGGATCGGCGGGAACTTGATCCTCGGCGGGGTGCCGCACCAGTCGTCGACGATCTCCGTCAGGTAGCCGGACACCTCGGCCATGGCCTCTTTGCGGTCCTCGGCGAACATGACCCGGTTGAGGATGTAGGCCGCGTTGGCCTCGGTGACCATCTTCGCCAGGGTGGGGCTCGGGTCGGGGCCATAGGCCTCGGCGAACATCTTTCGTGCGGGCGCGTACTCCTCGCGCCGGCGCAGAAGGCGCAGGAATTCCTTGCTCACGGACATCTTTGCCATGGCAGGAGCTTGCGCCCAGAACGGGAACCCCGCATGAGTAGCCCCTACTCATTGCGCCTTGACCGAGGCGTCCTCCGGCGGCACCTCCCGCGGCGCCGCGCGCAACCACCGGCACCCGTGCGGGTCCATGGGAACCTCCGCCAGCCCCTCGCCGGAGACCTTCAGCGTGCCGTCCGTCAGCAGGTCGGTGAGCAGGTAGTTCGCCAGCCCGTCGAGCTGGAGCCGGATGTCGGTGGCGCTGTCGCTGAGGTTGTGCGCCACCACGACCGTGGCGTCGTCGGCGTCGCAGCGGTGCGCGAAGACGGACGGGTGCCCGGAGTCCAGCACCGTGCACTCGCCCCAGGCCAGTTCCGGGCATTCCCGGTAACGCTCGATGAGCAGCTGGATCCAGCGCAGCAGCGACCCGGTGTCGCGCTTCTGGTCCGCGACGTTGACGCGCTCCGGCCGGAAGGCGCCCTCGGGGATCTCGCGTACCGGCTCGGCGGGCGAGAAGCCGCCCTCGGCCGACCACTGCATCGGGCTGCGCACCGCCATCCTGCCCTCGGCCGCGAGGTCCTCCCCCATGCCGATCTCCTCGCCGTAGAAGAGCACCGGCGTGCCGGGCAGGGAGAACATCAGGCTGTAGGCCATCTTGATCCGGCGCGGGTCGCCGCCGAGCATGGACGGCAGCCGCCGCCGCAGGCCGCGGCCGAAGATCTGCATGTCCTCCTCGGGGCCGAACGCCGCGAAGACCTCCTGCCGCTCGTCCTCGGTCAGCTTGTCGAGGGTCAGCTCGTCGTGGTTGCGCAGGAACACCGCCCACTGGCAGTCCTTGGGCGGCCGGGGACGCTCGCGCAACGCCTCGGCGATCGGCGCGGCCTCGGATCTGGCCAGCGCCAGCCAGGTCCGCTGCATGCCGACGAAGTCGAAGCACATCGTGAGCTGGTCGCCCAGGCCCGACCCGAAGTAGGGCAGGAGCTCAGGGTAGGGCACGTTGACCTCGCCCAGCAGGATCGAGCTGCCCTCCCTACGGCTCATGAAGGCCCGCAGATCGGCCAGGAAGTCGTGCGGGTCGGCCAGCTCGGGTGAGATGTTCTCGATGACGAACGGCACCGCGTCCACCCGGAACCCCGACAGCCCGAGCTCCATCCAGAAGCCGAGCACCCGCACGATCTCGTCGCGCACCTCCGGGTTGGCCACGTTCAGGTCCGGCTGGTGGCGGTAGAAGCTGTGCAGGTAGTACTGCCCGGAACCCTCGTCCCACTCCCAGAGGCTGTCCTCCTTGTCCGGGAAGACGATCTGCTCCGGGTCGTCGGGCTCGGGCTCGTCCGACCAGACGTACCAGTCGCGCAGGCGCGCGTCCCGGCCCGAGCGCGAGTCGGCGAACCACGGATGCTCGTCCGAGGTGTGGTTGATCACGAGGTCGGCGATGACCCGCAGGCCGCGGTCCTTGGCCGTGCGCATGAACTCCACGAAGTCGCCGAGCGTCCCCAGCCGGGGGTCCACGGTGTAGAAGTCGGTCACGTCGTAGCCGTCGTCCCGGTTCGGCGTCGGGAAGAACGGCATCAGCCACAGGCACGTCACCCCGAGCCCGGCCAGGTAGTCGATCTGCTGGGTGAGCCCGCGGAAATCGCCCACGCCGTCGTCGTTGCCGTCCTTGAACGTCTCCACGTCCAGGCAGTAGATGACGGCGTTCTTCCACCAGAGGTCGCTCGTGTAGGTCAGTCTCACGGGCTCCCCGCTACCCGGTCCGGGGTACGGTGAACGCATGAGGAGCCGGTTGTCCGCCGCCGTGCTCCTTGTGCTGTCCACGCTCTTCCTGGGTGGCGGCCTGCCCGCGCAGCACGCGATGGCGATCTCCGCCCAGGCCACCGCCGCCCCCGCCGACCAGAGCGGCCACCGGCAGGCGGCGCCGCAGCCGGGCAAGCCGAAGGCCGCCGCCGACACCGGTTCGCATCATGGGTTCGGCGGGCTGGCCGTACCTCCGCCGAGAGCGCATGAGGTACGGCTCGCGCGCGGTCTCGCCCGCACCGGCGGCGACCACCACGTGCCCGCGGCCGAGCGCCCGCGCGCCCATCCCGCCCGCGCCCCGCCACTCCACAGCGCCTGACCTTTCCTTTCCTGGCCGAGGGGCCCCTTAGTGCCGCCTCGGCGTCAAGCCTGTGGAGGCTCCCATGTCACGTGCGCCCTTGTGGCGCGCGGTGGCGGCGCTGGCCGTCATCGCGACCTCTTTGTTCCTGGCGTTCACCATGTCGCCGCGGCTCGGGCTCGACCTGCGCGGCGGCACTCAGCTCGTGTTCGAGGCGAGGGACTCGCCGACCGTCAAGGCGGACGCCGCCGCCACCGACCGGGCGTTGCAGGTGTTGCAACGCCGTGCCGACGCGCTCGGCGTGGTCGATCCGACGCTGGTCCGCTCGGGTGAGAAGCGGATCATCGTCGAACTGCCCGGCGTGCTCGACCCGCGCAAGGCCGCCGACGTGATCGGGCGGACCGCGCAGTTGTCCTTCCACGCGGTGCAGGGGCTCGACTCCACCGGCAAGGGGCTGCCGGACGAGTCGGGGCAGAAGCTCACGCTCGGGCCCGCGGTCATCACCGGTGAGGGGGTGACGGACGCCGGTGCCCGTACCGATCCGCAGCAGGGGCCCGGCTGGTTCGTCACCGTCGACTTCCGCGAGCCGGGGCCCTGGCAGAAGCTCACCGGGGCCGCCGCCTGCGAGCCCATGGGCGACCCCAAGCGCCGGGTCGCGATCGTGCTCGACAACAAGATCATTTCTTCGCCGGAGGTGGTCCAGGAGACGCCGTGCCGGGCCGGCATGCCCGGCGGGCGTACCTCGATCACCGGCAACTTCGCCGCCCAGGAGGCCACCGACCTGTCCGTGCTGATCAAGGGCGGCTCGCTGCCGGTGCCGCTGGAGATCGTCGAGCAGCGGACGGTCGGCCCCACGCTGGGCGCCGACGCCATCGCGGCCAGCGCCAAGGCGGGCGTGGTCGGCGTGGCGCTCACCGCGCTGTTCATCATCGTGATCTACCGCGTGGTCGGCCTGCTGGCGGCGCTCGCCCTGGCCGCCTACGCGCTGATCTCCTACGCGGCCCTCGTCGCGCTCGGCGCGACCCTCACGCTGCCCGGCCTCGCCGGGTTCGTGCTGGCGATCGGCATGGCCGTCGACGCCAACGTGCTGGTCTTCGAAAGAGCCAGGGAGGAGTACGGCGCCGCCGGCGCGACCCGCGTCAAGGGCCCCAAGGCCCGCGGTATGGGCCAGGCGCTCAACCGGGGCTTCAAGAACGCCTGGAGCGCCATCGCCGACTCCAACGTCACCACCCTGCTCGCCGCCGGCCTGCTGTTCTGGCTGGCCTCGGGCCCGGTGAAGGGGTTCGGCGTGACGCTGTCGATCGGCGTGCTGGCCTCGCTGATCTCCGCCCTGCTGATCACCCGCGTGCTCGCCCACTGGATCATCGACCGGGTGCCGCCCAAGGTCTCCGGGCTCGGCTCGGTCGGCCGGATCCGGCTGTGGCTCACCGCGCGCAACCCCGACCTGATGGGCCGGCGCAAGCTCTGGATCGCGGTCGCGGGCGGGCTGCTGGTGCTGGCGTTCGCCGGGCTGGCGGTACGCGGGCTGAACTTCGGCGTGGAGTTCACCGGCGGGCGGATCATGGAGTTCGCCACCAGCAAGCCGGTCGGCGCGGACGCCGCCAGGAAGCTCGTCTCCGACGCGGGCTTCCCCAACGCGGTCGTACAGTCCTCGAACGACGCCATCTCCGTGCGTACCGGACAGATCTCCGCCGACGAGGTGGTGAAGATCCAGGGGGCGCTGGGCGAGGTCACCAAGCAGCGTGACGAGCTGATCGGGCCCTCGCTCGGCGAGGAGCTGCGGCGCAACGCGCTGATCGCGCTCGGCGTGGCGCTGGCCGCGCAGCTCGTCTACCTGGCGGTGCGCTTCCGCTGGACGTTCGGGGCGGCGGCGGTGAGCGCGCTGTTCGTGGACGCCGTCGTGGTGCTGGGCGCCTTCGCCTGGATGGGCAAGCCGATCGACGGGGTGTTCCTGGCGGCGATGCTCACGATCGTCGGCTACTCGGTCAACGACAAGGTGGTGGTCTTCGACCGGGTCAGGGAGATGTGGACCGCCCAGCCGAAGACCTCCTTCGCCACCGTGGTGAACGGCGCGATCCTGCAGACCGTGCCACGCACCGTGAACACCGGGCTCGGGGCCCTGTTCATCCTCGCGGCGCTGGCCGTGTTCGGCGGCGACTCGCTGCGCGACTTCGCGATCGCGCTGCTCATCGGCATCGTGGCGGGCACGCTGTCGTCGTCGTTCGTGGCCGGGCCGACGGCCATCGCGCTGGAGCGCCGTAGCAAGCAGCCGCCACCGCAGCCGCCGAAGCCCCGCTCCCGCCGTACCCGCGAGGGTTCGGGCGCGGTGGTCTAAGGCCGCACGATCTCCACCGGCACGGGGGCGTCCACCTTGATCTCCGTGCCGTGGACCTCGACCTCGATCAGACCGTGCGGCGAGGGTACGGCCCCGCGCGCCCAGGCCAGCTCGCCCAGCCTGGGCGCCACCCGCACCCTGGTGTAGCCGGGTTCGGCCGGCGTGATCCCCAGGGTGTGGACGAGCAGGTCGCGCGCGGGCGTGGCGGACCAGCCGTGGCAGTAGGAGCCGCCGTCCCAGCACTCCCGGAACGTCCCCGCCTCGGTCAACGCGGTCCAGTCCCGGCAGAGCCCGGCGATCCGGTCGGCCGCGCCCAGCAGGGCCAGCGCGTCGTGCACGACGTAGCGGAAGAACGGCTGCGCCCCCACGACCCGCCTGTCCACGTCCCAGTCGGGGGCGGGGCGCAGGCTGACCGGGTCGGTGGAGATCGGGCCGTCGCGGTCGGCGCCGCGTGCGCCCATCGGGCTGCGGGTGAACATGGCCCGCCGGTCCAGGAGCAGCTCGCGAACCGCCGGGTGCCGGGAGGCGGGCACGAGCCCGGCGCAGACCGCCGCGGCGGCCGTGTGCTCGCTGACCGACCCGCTGAGCAGGTGGTCGCGGTAGGCGGCGCGCCGTACGTCCCAGAAGACCTCGAAGCCGCGGGCCAGCGCGGCGTGCAGGTCGCGCGCCCACCACGCGCGGCCGAGATCGCCGAGCCACTCGGCCATCTCCGCGAAGTCGGCCAGCGCCCGGCCCCACAGGGCGTTCAGCGCGGCACTGGTCCCGCGCACCTGGACGGGCGACCAGTCGATCAGCACCCATCCGGTGACGTCGTGCAGCAGGCCGTCGTCACCCCGGAAGGGCAGGAACCAGCGCAGCACGCCTTCCGCGCTCGCCAGCAGTCCGGCGACGAGCTCACGGTCGCCGGTGTAGCGGTACAGGTTGTGCACGGACCTGATCCAGTGCAGCGACCAGTCGGGGATCGTCGGCAGGTCCTGGGCCGCGAAGTCGCCGGCGACCACCATCGGCAGCATCCCGTCGGGGCGAGGCTGCGCGGCCAGTGCCGGGTGGTGGCGGGCGAGGCTCCAGTCGGGGTTGGCGACCAGGTCCACGGACTGGTGCACGACCGAGTCGCCGGTCCAGGCCCGCTGCTCGCGGGTGGGGCAGTCGATGTAGGCGTCGTGGGCGGTCAGGTCCACGGTGCGCAGCGCCGTCCGGAACACGGCGTCGAGTTCGGGGTCGGAGCAGGTGAAGTACGGCCCCGCCGGGCGCGGGCGCAGCCGCTCGACCACCTCGACCGAGGCGACCTCGGCGCCGCCGGTGACCTCCAGCACCGCGTACCGGCCGCCTACCGGGTCGGTCATCTCGAAGACGTCGTCGTGGCCGCGCAGCGTGTAGGCGAACCGGTTGGCGATCTCCAGCCCGGCCGGGGTCACGACCTCGGCGACCGCGCCGCTGACCGTCGCCCCCGCCTTCCCGCGTACGGCCAGCCGCAGCGTCCCGCTGACCACCTGCCCGAAGTCGGCCACCGGGCCGGGGCCGAGTTCTGCCTGCCGTACCGAGGAGGTGAGCGGCGGGATCGGCCGGGGGCGCAGCGCGCCGAACGGGTCGGAGGGCGGATGGGAGTCCGGGTTGCCGCCGACGACCGCACGCGCCTCGATGACCCGGACGGGCTGCCAGAAGCCGTCGTGACAAGGGTCGTCGTCGCAGGGGCCTTCGTCGTGGTCGGGTAGCGTCCAGCGCGGGTCGAGTTCTCTGGCGTCGAAGATCTCGGGTAGTTGGGAGAGCAAGTGGTGTCTGGGTTCGGCGGGGGTCCAGGCGGCCGGTTCGTGGCACGACCAGGTCTCGTCGGTGACCAGCCACTCCTCGCCCAGCCGCAGCTCGGCGACCAGGCAGCCGCCGCCCAGCGTGAAGGTCGGCGGCGACGGTTCCCACCAGGGGGTGGCGTGGCCGTAGAAGCGGGCCAGGACGGCGACGGCGTTGCGGCCCTCGCGCAGCGCGGGCGCGGCGTCACCGGTGTCGTAGTACAGCGTGCGCGGGCCGTGCCGGACCGGTCCGCGGGCCAGTTCCGTCCCGTTGACGTAGAGCACGTACCGGGAGTCGGCCGTGACCCGGAAGGGCGCGGTATCCGGGACTTCGTCCAGCGTGAACACGCGCCGGAACAGCACCCGCCGGTCGTACGCCTCCGGCAGCAGCGAACCGCGCGCGGCGGGGCGGATCGTGGGGCGGGGCGACCAGATCCACTGGCCGCGCCACCTACCGGGCGGAAACCGCATCGGACTCCCTCCGCTGGGCCAGCTCACCGGCCACGCGCGTGGCCAGTTGCCGGGAGATGGGGTAGAGCGCGAACAGCACGGCGGCCAGCAGCGCCAGGCCGCCGGGCAGCAGCGACTGGGCCAGCACGATGCCGCGCAGCCCCTCGGCGGTCTGTTCCTGCCCGGCCAGGTAGCCGGTCATCGCGAGCGTGTAGCCGGTCAGTGCCGCGCCGATGCCGCCACCTGCCTTGGCGGCGAACGAGCCGAGCGAGGCCATCGCGCCCTCGACGCGGTAGCCGTGCCGCCATTCGACGTAGTCCACGAGCTCGGCGACGATCACGTAGATCATGGTGAGCGCGCCGCCTCCGCCGAACGCGGTCACGCCGAGGGCGACCAGGGCCACCGGCCAGCCCGTGGCGGGCACGACCAGCAGGGCGCCGATCGCGATCGCCTCCAGCACCAGGGCGCCGACGAAGGTGGCCTTGTAGCCGGAGAAGCGCGCCAGCCAGGGGAAGACGATCGTACCGAGGGCCGTCGGGACGACCGTGGCCAGCGCGGCCACGGCGATCAGGCCGCGGTCGCCGACGAAGTACGTGAAGTAGTAGGCCATCCCGGCGCTGCGTGCCCCGCCGGCCGCGGTCAGGGCGATGACCGTGCCGAGCAGGATGATCACCGCCTTGTCGGCCAGGAGCATTCTGGCCAGGTCGCGCCAGCCGTACCTGTCCTGGCGGACCGGTGTGACCCGCTCGCGCACCCTGGTCGCGGCGAGCGAGGTGAGCAGGAGCGAGACCACGGCCAGGCCGATCACGAACGCCGGCCAGCCGATCCGGTCGGCCAGCGGCAGCGCCGCCGCGGTCACCACCGCGCCGCCGAACAGGTAGGAGAACGCCTTGATGCCGGAGAGCTGGCGGCGGTCACCGGGATGCGTGGCCATGGCCGGGATCAGCGAGTTGAGCGGGATGTCCATAAGGTCGAAGGCGAACCCCCACAGCAGGTACGCCACCCAGACCGCCACCAGCGGCGCCGGCGACAGCGCCGGAGCCAGGAACAACGCGACGAAGCTGAAGGCGCCGATGGCCCCACCGACCAGAAGGTAGGTGCGGAACCTGCCCCACCGGGTGACCGGCAGGTGGTCGACCACGTAACCCATCACCGGGTCGCTGACGCCGTCGACGATGCGCGCGACGAGGAACAGCGTGCCGACCGCGGCGGCGGCCAGCCCGATCTCGTCGGTCAGGTAGATCAGCAGGAACGAGTTGATCGTCGTGCTGAACACGATGTTGCCCACGTTGCCGGCGAAGAAGCCGGCCTTCTCCGCGAGGCCTACCCTGGGCGTTGTCATGCGTTACATAGTTGAATGGCCGGACCGAGGAATCTATTGGAGCGATTCGCAGAGTTCATTGTGACCGATGACAAAGAGCTGACGATCGGCGGCGTGAGCGTGCACCGCCGGCTGGCGCACGAGCGGGCCCGGCTGGCCCGCGTGCTCGTGGCGCGGATGCTGGCCGACGTCGAGCACTACCGCGACCTGCCCGCTGGGGAAGTGGCCCACGACATCGTCACGCTGGTCGAGGAGAATCTCCTGGCGCTGTCGCGGGCGCTGCGCGAGCGTACGGTGCCCGCCGAGCCGGGCGGCCGGGTCGCCGAGACCGCGATCAGGGGCGCCGAGCAGGGCATGCCGCCCGGCGCGCTCATCGAGGCCTATCACCTGGCCTTCGCCGAGACCTGGCGGACTCTGACCGCGCGGGCGGAACCCGGCGACCTGGCCGACGTACTGGCCTGTACCGAGCTGATCCTCGCCTACACGCGGCGGGTCACCGAGGTGGTCACCTCCGCCTACTTCGACGAGCGCAGCCGCCTGTCGGCCGAGGAGCGCGACGAACGGCACCGCCTCCTGTCGGCCCTGCTCAACGGCGAGCACGTGGACGGCCTCGCCCCCGCCTACACGGTCCTGTCGTTGTCGGCCGGGGAGGGCGGCGCGGTCGCCACGCGGCGCAAGCTGCACCGGATCGAGCGCGAACTGGAGGCGTTCGCGCCCGGCACGCTCTTCGACCGGCCCACGGGCGCCGCGCTGCTGCCCTGGTCGGGGCCGTGGGAGCGGCTGGAACTCCTGGTGGGACGGCTGGCGGAGGCGGGCCGCGGGCCGGTGACCGCCGCGGCGGCCCACGCCACGCCCACGGAGGTGCCCGAGCAGATGCGGCAGACCCGGGAGGTGCTGGACGTCGTGGGCTGGTTCGGCCGCGGGCCCGGCCTCTACCGGCTGACGGACGTGCTGCTGGAGTACCAGCTCACCCGGCCGACCGCCGCCTCCCGCGAACTGGCCGCATTGCTCGATCCGCTGGACGCGTACCCGGAGTTGCTGCGCACGCTGGAGGTCCACCTGCGCCACGGGCGGTCCCGCCGGGCCACGGCCGAGGCGCTGCACCTGCACCCCAACACCGTGGACTACCGGCTGCGCCGGGTGGCGGCGCTGACCGGGCTGGATCCGGCCGGGGACGCGCATGTGCAGCGGGTGGGGGCGGCGCTGGCGGCCAGGATGAGCCGTTAGTGGAGAAGGCGTGCGTGGAGCAGGCGTGCATGAAGCAGGCGTGGTTGGAGGAGGCGTGGTTGGAGGAGGCGTGGTTGGAGGAGGCGTGGTTGGAGGAGGCTTAGGTGGCGGCGTTAGTGGAGGTAGAGGTCGCGGAGGGCTTGGAGGTCGATGTCGGTCAGGCCAAGGCCTTGCCGTACATAGCCTGAAATATCGCCGTATGTGGTTGTGATCTGGTCGAAAGCGGCGTTGAGGTAGTCCTCGCGGACCTCCAGCAGCGGGCGGACCAGCTCGCGGTCGATGCCGTGCTGGGCCGCCAGCGCGTAGACGCCCACGGCCAGGGCTTCCAGGTGGGCGTTGCTGGCCAGGTAGTCGGCCATGACGGTCTCGCGGTCCACGCCCAGCAGGGTGAGGAGCAGGGCGGCGGCCCAGCCGGTGCGGTCCTTGCCGGCGGTGCAGTGGAAGAGGGTGCCGGGCTTGGCGAGGGCGCGCAGGAGGTCGGCGTAGGCCTCGTGGGCCTCCTGGGTGGTGATGAAGGAGCGGTAGACCTCGACGATGAAGTTCTCCGCGTCCCGCGGTGAGCGCAGCGCCTCCGCCTGTTCGGGAGAGGTGAACAGCGAGGCGATGTCGGCCCCGTGGCCGCCACCGCGCTGCACGTCCAGCACGAGGTAGGTGATGCCGTCGGCCAGGCGGTCGGGCTGCTCGGCGCGTTCGGTGGAGGTACGCAGGTCGCACACCAGCCGCACACCGGCGTCGTACAGGCGGCGCTGGTCCTGCTCGTCGAGCCGGTCGAGGGCGCCGGCCCGGAAGGCCAAGCCGGTGCGGACCTTCCTGCCGTCCCGGGTGGCCTGACCGCCGATGTCACGCAGGTTGGGCGCGGACTGGATGACGAGATTTTCCCCCATGAGACCCGACCCTAGCCGGATATTTCCGACTTGCGGCCCAACGCCAGACCCTCCTCAAGGTGCGCCGAGCGCAGAGCTGTGCTGCGGATCGGGGGAAGGGATGGTTGTCGCGTCGAACCGCTCCGGGTTCTGTCGGAGGTCGCGTTCCCGGGCTCGGGTGGGCACCCGCCGAGAGTTCCGCGACGGCGCGGTGTCCGTCGAGATCGGGGGCTCGGGATGGACGCATGCCCCGAGCGGGTTCGAAGGGGGGATCGGTGGGGTAGGCGTGGTCCCTCGACAAACGCCTGCAAGTCGTGGCATTTATCGACTCGCCCCGCCGATTCGCCACTAAGGTCTGACCCGACACAGGAGGAACATCAATGAACGACTACGAGGCGACCTTCAAGCTGATCGACGCCGACAACGACGGGCTCATCTCGCCCGAGGAGTTCGTGCGGCTGATGGAGATCATGGGCCAGCCGGTCACGCTTGAGCGCGCCGAAGAGGCAGTCAAGCAGCTGGACCTCGACGGCGACGGGCTGATCAACGTGCGGGAGCTCGGCACTTTCCTCGAACGGTGACAAAAACAAGCACTTGCTACCCACTCTTCTGGCGCATCAGTCACAATGGCGTCGGGAGGGACCATGGCCATCAGGAGCGACACCCGGACGCCCGCGGACGTCGTGACGACACTCCGGCAAGGCATCGGCCGGGTCTCCACCGAGGTGATCGAGGAGATCCAGGCCCGCATCCCCGAGTACGCCCGCCCCTCGGACGAGGTGTACATCAAGGTCATCCGGATGGCCGTGGAGCAGGCCATCTACGGCTTCCTCGACCGCATCGAGAATCCTGACGCCGCCTGGGACCCCGAGCCGTTCCGCATGATCGGCCGGGGCGAGGCCGCCGAGGGCCGCAACCTCGAACCCCTGCAGACCGCGCTGCGTCTCGGCGCCCG
Organism: Nonomuraea sp. NPDC059023; assembly: GCF_042740095.1. Taxonomy (NCBI): domain Bacteria; kingdom Bacillati; phylum Actinomycetota; class Actinomycetes; order Streptosporangiales; family Streptosporangiaceae; genus Nonomuraea; species Nonomuraea sp. NPDC059023. Next base: position 171,371 of record NZ_JBHYIO010000009.1, read on the forward strand.
GGTGGGCTGGCGGCGGCTCACCGAGATCGCCGGGCCGCTCGGCCTGTCCCCCCAGTCGCTCTACGACCTGGGCGAGGCCATCTTCGTCTACCTCGACCAGCTCGCCGACGCCGCCGCGGAAGGGTTCGACGAGGCGAAGGCCCACGCCGCCGGAGAGATCGAACGCCGCCGCACCCGCCTGCTCGACCTGCTGCTCAGCCAGCCGCCCGCCGGCCAGGAGGCGATCGCCGATCTGGCCAAGGCGGCCGGCTGGCGGCTGCCCAAGACCGTGGCCTGCGTGGCGCTGGGCGACCAGCACGGCGCCTACCGCCGGCCCGCGCTGCCGCCCGACGTGCTCACCGGTCTCGAGCGTGCCCATCCGTGCCTGCTCGTGCCCGATCCACGCGGGCAGGGCCAGGCGATGGATGTCGCGCTGCGGGGGTTGAAGGCGGCGATCGGGCCCGCCGTACCCCTTGCTTCGGCTTCGACGTCGCTACGGTGGGCCAGCGAGGCGCTGGAGCTGTCCGCGCGCGGCGTGCTGCCGCGCGGGCTTCTGAGGTGCGCCGACCACATGGCGACGCTGGTCGTGTTCAAGGACGAGGAGCTGGTCGACGCGCTGGCCGAGACGCGGCTCGCGCCGCTGGCGCACCTGCGGCCCACCCAGCAGGACCGGCTGGCGGAGACGTTGCTGGCCTGGCTGCGCCACGGCAGGGGCGCCGGCGAGGTGGCCGCGCGGCTGCACGTGCACCCGCAGACCGTCCGCTACCGGCTGCGGCAGTTGGAGGAGCTCTACGGCGACCAACTCGCCGACCCCGACATCCGCTTTGAGCTGGAGATCGTGCTCAGGGCGCGGCAGGCGCTCGGCGGAACAACCTGAGCCGTTCCTCCCCGATCCGCGCCCGCAGCGCGTGGTCCTCGACCCCGAGGTCCTCACCGGGCGCGAGCGCGAGCACCCCGACCTTCCCGACATGCCGGTTCGTCTGTACGGCCCGCGCCGCCTCCCCCGCCCGCTCCAGCGGATAGACCCGCGACAGCGTCGGATGCACCATCCCCAGCGAGATCAGCCGGTTGACCTCGTGGCACTCCTGGTAGTTCGCCCCGTGGGAGCCGATGATCCGCTTGAGCTTCATCCACAGGTGCCGGTTGTCGTAGGCGTGGTCGTAGCCGCTCGACGACCCGCACGTCACCACCGCGCCGCCGCGCTTGGCCACGTAGACCGAGGCCCCGAACGTCTCCCGGCCCGTGTGCTCGAACACGATCCCCGGATCCTCCCCCACCAGCCTGCGCACCTCGGCCCCGAGCCGCCGCCAGTCCTTCTCGTCGGCCAGATCATCGAACCCCGACCGGTCGATCACATGCTCACACCCCATGGCGCGCAGCAACTCGCCCTTCTCCGGCGAGCTCACCACCCCGACCGGAATGCCGCCCCCATTTTTCACAAGCTGCACGCCGTACCCGCCGAGCCCGCCCGTCGCCCCCCACAACAGCACGACGTCGCCCTGCCGCATCCGCGCGCCGCGCTCCCCCACCAGCATCCGGTACGCGGTCGCGGCGCACAGCAGGTTGCAGGCCGCCTCTTCCCAGCTCAGATGCCGCGGCTTGGCCAGCAACTGGGTCGCCTTGACCACCGCGAAGTCCGCCAGCCCGCCGAAATTGGTCTCGAACCCCCAGGCCCGCAGGTCCGCGGCCAGCATCCCGTCGTGCTGGGCGATCGGGTCCTCGCCGTCCACGTACGCTGGCCCGGCCACCACCCGGTCGCCGACCTTCCACCGGCGTACGGCCGCGCCCGTGCGCACGACCACGCCCGCGGCGTCGGAGCCCAGGACGTGCGTGGACAGGTCGTGGCGCGGGTCGGTACGGCCCAGCCGTTCCAGGAAGGCGAAGGTCGGGATCGGCTCGAACATCGCCGACCACACCGTGTTGTAGTTGATCGCGCTGGCCATGACCGCGACCAGCACCTCGTCCGGGGCCAGCTCCGGCATCGGCACCTGGCCCACGTGCAGCGAAAGCCGTACGTCCTTGTCGGTGTCGGTGTTGGTGTGAGGGGCCACCTTGAACATGCCGACCTCGTCGCGGTGGATGTAGGCGGCGCGGTAGGTGGGGGGCACGTCCAGGCGGGCCAGTTCCTCGGGCGGCGCTCCGGCGGCCACGGCCTGTGCCAGGTTCATAGCAGGTCCTCCAGATGGGCGGCGACGAACTCGACGTGGGGCGGGTCCAGAAGGTTGAGGTGGTGCGAGCCCGGCACCTCGACGATCTCCAGGGCGGGACTGAACGGGGCGAAGCCTCTGGCCGGGTCGTCGTGGTGCAGGTAGCGAGCGTCCTCCACGGCCCAGGGCGTGGGCTCCGTGCTGCGGTACAGGACCACGCGGCCGGTGTGGACTCCCGGGCGGTAGCGCTCGATGGCGCGGGTGTCCTCGTGGGAGGTGATCTGGTGGCGGAGGATGGCCGGGCTGAGCATGCTCAGGACGCCCGATTCGGCGATGCGCGCCTCCGCCAGGTCCAGTTGTCCCTGCTCGTCCAGCGAGGCCAGCTCGTCCCGCTCCAGCCGCACCCGCACCCCATACGTTCTCCCGAGATATCCCGCGAAATCCGCATATCTCCCGGCATGCAGCAGCCGCCTGTCCTCCTCCGGCACCACCTCGGGCAGCCCGGAGTCGATCATCACCACGATCTCGCAGTCGGCGCCCAGCAACCGCCCCGTCTCAAAAGCCAGAATCCCCCCGAACGACCACCCACCCAGCCGGTACGGCCCCGGCCCCGTGCGCCGGATCTGCTCGGCATACCGGGCCGCACGCTCAGGAATCCCCAGCTCAGGATCGTCAATCCGCTCCAGCCCGAAAACCGGCAGAGCCAGCCGGGAAGCCAGCAACGTGTAGACCCCGGTCGTCCCCCCGGCCGGATGCCCCAGGAACAACGCCCCCCGAACCACCAACTCGGGGTGCGTTCGGGCGTGGCGGTTGAGAGGGCGGAGGAGTCCGCGTTCCGCCTCCACCTCGTCCACCGCCCTGATGGCGTCGGCCAGGTCGCAGATCCGCGCCTCGGGTGTCCCGGCGGTGACGACCCGGCTGCCCACCTCACGCCCCAGCACGTCCAGCGCCACCGGCACCACCTCGGGCGGCACGGTGTCGGTGACCGAAGGCTCGTACCCCATCAACCCGGCCAGCACCCGCACCACCTGCCGCTCAGCCGCGTCCCGGGGCCCGATCACCCGGGCGGGCGCCCCGGTCACCGCCGCGACCAGTTCCCCGAGCGTCCCGCCGTTGAGCAGCGGCGCCACCGGCACCACCACCCCGAAGTCGTACTCGATCAGCCCCCGCAACCGCGTGGCCGCCAGCGAGTCCAGCCCCAGCTCGGTGAGTACGCTCCCGTCATCGAGCCGCCCGGCGTCAACCCCCAGCACCGCCGCCACCCGCCCCCGGACCCGCGCGGACACGTCCCCGCCCGCCTCCGCCTCCCCTTCCACCACCTCAGAGAAGTACGGCATGCGCCCAACCCCCGGAAACGCCGCCACCGCCGCCCCGGCATCCAGCTTGACCACCCCGGCCGAACACTCCCGCAGCACAAGCGCCTCCAGCGCCTCGATCCCCTCGTCCACGGTGAGCGCCTCAACAGCAGGCAGCGCAGAAGCGCAGGCCCCTGCCCAAGTCCCCCAGTCGACGGAGACAGCCGCCGCTCCCTCCGCCCGGCGTACCTGGCAGAGCGCGTCCAGCCAGGCGTTGGCGGCGGCGTAGGCGCCCTGCCCAGGCGAGCCCAGCAACGCGGCCGCCGAGGAGAACGCCACCCACCAGTCCGCCCCCCGAGTGGCCTCGTGCAGCCGGAGCCCACCGGTCACCTTCCCGTTCCACACCCTGTGGAGACTGTCGGCGTCGAGGTCGGCTATCAGCCGGTCGTCGAGCACCCCGGCCGCGTGCACCACCCCACGCAGCCGCACGCCGCCCTCGGTAGCGGCCTCGGCGAGCCGCTCCGCCGTACCGTCCTCGGCCAGATCCCCCACGACCACCACCGCACCGGCCGGCAGCCCGGTGAGATCCCCGGGAGCGGAGCGGCCGTTCAACACGATCCGCGTGGCCCCCCGGCCGGCCAGCCACCGCGCGACCGCCAGCCCGAGCCGCCCGAACCCACCCGTCACCACGTACGCCCCCGGCCCCACCACCGGATCCCCACGCCCAAGCCGGGCGGGCGGCAGGTCCACGCGCCTGAGCCGGGCGGCGTAGCGGGTGCCGTCCCGCCAGGCCACCTCGTCCTCGGCGTCGTCGCAGGCCCATTCCCTGTCCAGAACGGCGAGGTCGTCCACGTCCACCAGCACGGCCCGCAACTCCGGACGTTCCAGGGCCAGCACCCTGACCAGCCCCCGCAACGACGCGGGCCCGGGATCGGGCTTCTCCCCGTCGAGTACGGCCTGCGCCCGCCGGGTCACGATCGTCAGCCGTTCGCCCGGGGAGGCCTCGCGGGCGATGCGCAGGATCAGCTCCCGCGTACCCGCCGGGTCCAGCCCGCGCGGCACCACGAACACCGACCGAGGCCCCGATCCCTCCTCGCCAGGAGGCGCTTCGACCCAGACCCGCTCCACCAGCTTGTCCTCCAGCCGGGCCGGAACCTCGTGCGGCGGAACATCCCGGAGTTCCACGCCCTCCAACGTCCCGTCCGCGCATACCCGCCGGACCCTCTCCAAGCCGTCCGCCGCCGGGCCGGGCGTGAGCGCGGCGGTGCCGTACACCTTCCAGATTCCGGCGGCGTCCTTGGCGCTGACCCGGACGACCTCGCCGGACAGCGTCACCGTGACGCGCGCGGGCAGCGGCAGGAGAGCGTGCAGCACGACGTCGTGCAACGGCACCGCGCCGTGGACCTCGCGGGCGGCGGCGTGGGCGAGGCGGGCGACCACGGTGACCGGCAGTACCGGGCGGCCGTGGCGGTGCCAGGTGGCGGGACCGAGGCGCCATGGGGCGTCGGACAGGTCGTCCAGGGCGGTACTCCACGCGTGGCCGTCCGGGGCCTCGACGTGCGCGCCCAGCAGGCGGTGAACGCCATCGGCCGGTGTCGCGGCGCGGCGGTGCGGCGGGACCCAGTGACGCTCGTGCCGCCAGGGCGCGTGCGGGACGTCCACGATCCGCCCGGTCGTCCTCGGCGGGACGGCGGCGGCCACCGTCGCCACCTGAGCGTAGAACTCCGCATCGTCCTCGCGGCGGAGCGAGTGGGTGACGAGCGCCCCGCCGGAGTCGGTGAGCGTGTCGTGGAGGGCGGAGGTGAGAAGGGGATGGGGGCTGATTTCGGTGAAGACGGTGAATCCGTCTTCGGCGGCGGCGCGTACCGCCTGGGCCAGGCGCACCGGCCGGCGCACTCCGGCCGCCCAGTACGCGGCCTCGAAGACCGGCACCTCCTGCGGGTCGTCCAAGACCGTCGAGTAGTACGGCAGCGCCGGCTTACCCGGATCGATCCCGGCCAGTTCCTCCCTGATCAGCGGCAACAACGGCTTGACCTGCGGCGAATGCCCGGCGCCTTCGGCGGTCAGCGTCCTGGCCAGCCGGCCCGAGGCGGCGATCTTCCCGGCGAACTCGGCCACCAGGCCTGGGTCACCGGTGATCACGGTCTGGCGGGGTGAGGTGTGGACGGCGATGTGGAGGGTGTCCGGGATCTCGTCCGCCGCCGCCTCGACGATCGCCATCGCGCCGCCGCCGCCGAGTGTGCCCAGGAGCCGGGCGCGGCGGCAGATCACCCGGACCGCGTCATGCGGGCTCAGCCCACCGGCCACCACCGCGGCGGCCACCTCGCCCATCGAGTGGCCGATCACGGCGGCGGGGCGGATGCCGTACGCCTGCCAGAGCCTGGCGAGGGCGATCTGGGTGGCGAAGATCAGGGGCTGGGCCTGGGCGACGCCCTCGGGGGTCGTCCAGAGGTCGATGCCCGCTTCCGCTCTCAGGAGCGGGGCCAGGTCGTCGAGGGCGGCCCGGTAGGCGGGTTCCGTCTCGTAGAGGTGGCGGCCCATGGCGCGCCACTGCCCGCCGTACCCGCTGAAGACCCATACGGGACCCGCGCAGACGGGCGGGAGGGTGAACGGGCGGGCGGTGCGCAGGCCTTCGGCGAGTTCGGCGGAGGTGGCGGCCACGACGGCGGCGGCGGTCCTTCCCCGTCCGGCCCGCCTGGCCAGCGTGTGCGCCACGTCCGCCAATGCCTGGTCCCGGCCGGTGACCCACTCCGCCAGCAGGTCGGCGTGGGACCGCACCCGGTCGGCGCCGATGTCGCTGATCGTGAACACGTGCTTCGCGGTGCCGGGCGCGAGGACGGTGGCGGGAGGGGCGGCGGTGAGGGCTATGTGGGCGTTGGTGCCGCCGAAGCCGAACGAGGACACCCCCGCCCGAGGCCGTGGCCAGGGGGTGGGTTCGGTGACGACGGACAGGCGCTCCCACGGGATGTGCGGGTTGGGGGTCGTGAAGTGGATGCTGGGCGGGATGACGCCATGGTGCAGCGCCAGGACGGTCTTGATGAGGCCGGTCACGCCCGCCGCCGCCTCCAGGTGGCCGAGGTTCGACTTGGCCGAGCCCAGCAGCACCCGCCCGCCGGGGAACGCGGCGGCCACGGCCGCGGCCTCGATCGGATCGCCCAGGTACGTGCCGGTTCCGTGGGCCTCGATGTAGGCGGGCTCGGGGAGGCCGGCGTGTACCTGTCTCAGCAGCGACTCCTGCGCCTCCGGGTTGGGGGCGACCAGGCCGTTGGAGCGGCCGTCCTGGTTGACGCCGGTGCCGGTGATCACGGCCAGCACGCGGTCGCCGTCGCGCAGCGCGTCGGGGAGCCGTTTGAGCACCACGACGCCGCAGCCTTCCGCGCGTACCATGCCGTCGGCCGAGGCGTCGAACGCGCGGCATCGGCCGGTGGGCGAGGTGCCGCCGCCCTGGTCGAAGGCCATGGTGATGATCGGTGACAGCAGCAGGTTGACGCCGGCCGCCACCGCCAGGTCGCTCTCTCCGGCGCGCAGGCTGCGGACCGCCAGGTGGGTCGCCACCAGTGAGGACGAGCAGGCGGTGTCGACGGCCAGGGAGGGTCCGCGCAGGTCGAGTAGGTAGGACAGGCGGTTCGCGGCGATGCTCAACGCCGCCCCGGTCGCCGTCCAGGCATCGACCTTGGCGGGGTCGGCGGTGGTCAGATAGGCATACTCATTCCCGGAAATACCAACAAATGTCCCGGTACGGCTCCCGCGCAACCCCCGAGGCGCGATACCGGCGTGCTCCAGCGCCTCCCAAGCGGTCTCCAGCAGCAACCGGTGCTGCGGATCCATGACAGCCGCCTCACCGGGCGCGATGCCGAAGAACTCGGCGTCGAACCCGGCCACGTCCGCCAGGAACCCGCCGTGCCGGGTCGTCCTGGCCAGCGCGTCCCCGGCCGAGGCGGAGCCGTCGTCGAACGGCGCCCAGCGGGAGCCGGGCACGGTCCCGACCGCGTCCCGGCCGTCCAGGAGCAGCCGCCAGAACTCCTCCGGCCCGTGCGCGCCCGGCACCCGGCACCCGGCTCCGACCACCGCGATCGGCTCGTCCTCCGCGCGCGCGTGCTGCCGGCGTGAGATCGCGGGAGGCTCGGACAGGGCGCGGACCAACTGGTTCACGGTCGGGCTGGCCCAGACGAGGGTGGGGCTCAGATCCCGGCCGAGCAGTTCCGACAGCTCTCCCGCCACCGCCACGGCGTCCCTGGACGACAGTCCGTACTCCTCCAGCGGCCGGTCCGGATCGACCTCCTCGCCGGCCAGCCGGGCCGCGAGCCGTTCAAGGAGAAAGCCACGGACGTCCACGTGCGCTCCCATACTGCCGGGGTGATCGGCCAACCTACCCACGAGGCCGGGGCCGGGGGCAGGCCCGTGCCGAACATTCCTCCGGAGCGATTTGTCACGCGGGTGACAACTGGCGGGCCGATTCGTTGCCGCGGGTTCATAGCCCGCCTCCGCGTGGAGCCCTAGCCTCACCGGCGGAGGAACCCACCATGCGATCGCGCGCCCTGACGGCCCTGGCCGTCACGTTCATCCTCGCCGCCGGAGCCACGCCCGCGGTGGCCGATCCCGACTGGTCGATCGTGCCGGAGGGCGGGCCGACGAAGGCGCCGGCCGTACCGGAAAACAGCCGGCGAAGCGCGCCCTGGCAGAAGGCGCTGCCCGGCAGCGCCCGGGTGGTGCGCGAGCGGTGGCTCGGGCCGCGCACGCTGGACATCCTCATCTCCTCGCCGTCGATCGGGCGGATGATGCCGGTACGCCTGCTGCTGCCCAAAGGCTGGTCGAAGTCGGCGAAGCGGACCTGGCCGGTGCTGTACCTGCTGCACGGCGGCGCCGACGACTACACCTCCTGGACCCGGATGACCGACGTCGCGGCGTTCACCGAGAACGTGGACGCGATCGTCGTCATGCCGGAGGCGGGACGGGCGGGAAACTACTCGGACTGGTACAACGGCGGCCGCGGCGGCACCCCGAAATGGGCCACCTTCCACACCTACGAGGTACGCCGCCTGGTGGAGATCGGCTACCGGGGCGGCACGCGGCGCGCCATCGCGGGCCTGTCCATGGGCGCCTACGGCGCGATGAAGTACGCGGCCCGCTACCCCGGAATGTTCCGCTTCGCCGGCTCCTACAGCGGCATCGTGGCCACCGGGCTCCCCGGCATCCCCGAGGTCATCATGAACGCGCAGGCCAGCGAGAAGCAGAACCCGAAGGCCCTGTGGGGCGACCCGGTCAAGGACAAGAAGGTCTGGACGATGAACGACCCGATGGCGCTGGCGCCGGGCCTGAAGGGCACGAGCCTGTACATCTCCAGCGGCACCACGAGCTTCCTCGGCCCGCTGGACCCGCCCGGCTCGCCCTGGCATCCGGCCCACCTGGGCGAACCGATCTCGGCGTACACGGCGAAGGCGCTGTCGCGGCGGCTGAACGGGCTCGGCATCCGGCACACGCTCAACCTGTACGCCAACGGGACGCACACGTGGCCGTACTGGACGAGGGAGTTCAAGGCGTCGTTCCCGATGATCCAGGCCGCGCTGGGAATCGGGAGGGGCGGGGCCAAGGACGGCTGGCAGCTCTCCAGCGGCCGTTGACCCCGCCCGACCTTCGGAGATCACCCGGGCGGGACCATGCCGTTCTTGGCCACCGGCACGGCCAGCTGGGAGCGGCCGGTGAGCGTCGCCGTCTCACCGGGAAGCTGCCCGAGCACGGGGTTGAGGTGGCGCAGGTTCAGCGTCACCGGCGCGGTGGTGGCGGCGTTGACGTCGTACTTCTCCAGGTCAAGCCAGCGCACGATGTTCAGCGTCGCGGCGGGGATGTTGTCACCGCGCTTCTGCACGGGCACGCAGAGCTGGCGGGCGGCGAGGACCTGCACGTTCGCCGGCGGGATGTTGCTCAGCACCGGGTTGAGCTGCCTGAGGTTCAGCGTCTTGTTCATGACCGGGTTGGGGGTGAAGCCGTAGCACTCGAGGTCGATGTGGCGGATCACCGAAAGGACCTCGGCGGACGGGAGCACGCCGTTCTTGGCCACGGGCACGCAGAGCTGTTGCGGCTGGTTCAGCACGACCTGCTTGCGCGGCTGGTCCTGAAGGACCGGGTTGAGGTGGTGGAGAACGATGGTCCTGTTGATCGACGGGCCGGTGATCCGGTAGCAGGACAGGTCGACGAATCTGACGAAGTCGAGGACGCCGGGCGGCGGAATCACATTGTTCTTCGCGACCGGGACACATAATTGTTCGCGGGCGCCGAGCGTGACCGTCTGAATGGGCAGGTCACCTAGTTGCGGATTGAGGTGCCTGAGCGTAATGGAGGTTGCGGGCGGCTGATACGGGTTTGTTTTGAAGCAGTCCAGATCCAGGTTGGAGACGAAGGCCCGCGGGGTGGGCAGCACCAGCGCCGTGGCGGGCGGCGCCACGAGAATCGCCGTCGCGCAGATCGCGAAGACGACGGATAACCAGCGTCGGACCATTGGGGTACCTCCTCGGTCGCGGGCCGTGCATTTGACGCCCTGACTTTCTGTCAGGAAATCGAGGAAGGCAAGGCCATTGTCCGCTCTTTGCCACGCAAAAGAAAAAGAAAAAGCCCGCGCCAGGCGCGGGCTCATTCTGATGCGGTTCAGGCGGCGCGTACGTACACCGTGGAGAAGACCTCGGAGAGCTTCTTCAGGTCGGTGGCCTGGTCGACCTCGGGCGTCGCCGGGTCGTAGATCGTGGCCAGCCTCGCCTTGACCGCGTCGAGCTTCTTGAGCTGCTCCCACGCGGCGTTGTCGGCGAGCTTGTCACCCAGGACCCGGTTGACCGAGCCCTTGGCGTCCTGCCAGCGGGTCCAGAGGATGACGGTCTCGGCGGCGTCGGCCTGCAGCGGGGTGGCGACGCGGTCGGTGATGGTCTTCGTGGCCTGTTCGGCGGTCAGCTGGGAGGCGCCGGGACCGGTGAAGACGGCGTCCTCGGCGGCGATCTGCGCCCAGGAGTCCCAGGCGCGGGCCCGGACCTGGATCCACTGGTTGCGCTGGGCCTCGGCGGCGTCGATCCGCCAGGTGGCGTACTCGGTGGACAGGTGGCCGTTGTCCAGGGCGAGCTGGTCGACCAGGCCCGCCTTCAGCCAGGCGCCGACCTTGTCGGGGTCGAGCAGCGGGTACTTCTTGCCGATCTCCGTCTTGCAGGCCTCGTTCGCGCCGCAGCCCAGGGCCGGGACGACGGTGTGGATGGCCAGCTTCTTGCCGGGCACGGCCTGGCGCAGCGCGTGGGCGGCCTCGGTGATGAACTTGTCGAGTTCCTCGGCGGTCTGCAGCGTCTTGTTGTAGCCGACCTGCGAACTGAACCGCACGCCCACCACGCCCGGCTGGGCGGCCAGCGCGGCGACCTTCTTGGCGGCCTCGGCCAGCTTTCCGGCCTTCCAGTCGTCGGCGAGCTCGGCGTCGATCCACACCCGCATGCCGTCGGTGCGCGCGGTCTTGGCGCTCTGCCCGGCCGCGGTCTTCTCGGCGGCGGCGGCCTCGGTCGCGGAGACCTCGTCGGGGTCGATGTGGCACTTGCCGCCGTCGGGGCAGGCGTCGGGCGTACCGCCGTCCTCTGAGCCCTCCACGTCGGGCGAGCCGACGTCGTGCATCTCGCCGTCGCCTTCGAGGTTGGGGTCGCAGGCGTTCTCGGCCTCGCTGCAGTCGACGCCGACCTCGCTGTTGGGCCCGGCGTTCTTCATGTTCTCGCCGTCGTTGTCCAGCCAGAACCTCGCGATGTCGGCGGCCTCCTCGGGCGTGGCCAGCCACGTGCACATGACGTAGGCGGGCGTGTCGCTCGACATGAGGTCGTTGCAGCTGCGGGGGTCGTCCGCCGACCAGGCGGGAATCCCGATGCCCAGCATCGACAGTGCGAGTCCGGTGACGATGAGCGGACGAAGTCGCATGGCACCTACTCTGGGAGGATCAAGGGGGCATGAAGCACACTACTGGGACGATCAGCTCTCTTCAATGAGATCCACAGCGTTCTTCACTCCGTTTTCAGCGCGCAGTAACCGCCCGATGTGCTGCGATTTTTCCTCATATTGCGGTACGGCCCGCAGCCGCGCAGCCAGTTCCCCCGCCACCAACCGCGAGATCGGCAACGGCGGCGGCCCCGCCCCCAGCGCCGCCACCCGCAGCCCCCAGAACGGCTGATCGGAGAAGAACGGGCACACCACGCCCGGCACCCCCGCCCGCAGCGCCGCACCCGTGGTCCCCGCCCCGCCGTGGTGCACCACGGCCCGGACCCGCGCGAACAACGCCTCGTGCGCCACCTCCCCCACCGGCAGCACCGACTCCGACCGCTCCACCGGCAGCCCCTGGACCACGGCCCGCACCCCGGCCAGCCGGAGCGCCACCCGTACCTGCTCGGCCGTCCACGCCGGATCACCCGGCACCATGCTCCCGAACCCCACGTAGACCGGCCGCGACCCCGCCTCCAGGAACGCCGTCAGCTCGTCCCCCAGCTTCTTCGTGTCCGAGGTCCAGTAGCCGGTCTGCCGCACATGATCCGGCCAGTCCGCCGGGCGCGGCACCACCTGCCCACTGAACCCACACAAAACCGGCACCCGATCCCGCCGATCAGCCGCGAACGGACTCCCCCGCAACCTGCCCAGCCCGAGCATCCGCGCCCGCAGCCGGTTCACCATCCGGCCGAGCACCAGCCAGCCGAGCCGCTCGACCAGGGCGTAGCTGGCCCGGTTCCCGAGGCGGCCCAGGGTCCGCGCGGGGACGAGCGGGTTCGGGAAGGCGGTCGTGGGGTGGCCGGGCTGGAAATGCAGGATGCGGTACGGCATGCCGTACCGGTCGTGCAGATGCCTGCCGAAGGCGCCGAGAGCGGGAGCGAGCACCAGATCGGCCTTCCGGCAGGCCGCGTCCACCTCGCTCACGAGCGTCTCGGCGAGCGGCTCGACCACGGCCCTGAACCCCCGCACGAACCCCAGCGGCCCACTCTCCAGCCAGGCCCGCCCCTCGGCACTCCCGGCCACCGCCACCGGATCCACACTGAGCCCCGCAAACCCCACCCCTGCCCCGACCCCGACCCCGACTCCGTCCCCGACCAGCGGCGCATATCGCCGCGCCGCCACGACCACCACGTCATGCCCGCGCCCGGCCAGCCCGTGGGCCAGCGCCACACAGGGCTGCACATCCCCCCGCGACCCGAGACCCAGCACAGCCACCCTCACGCCCCGCCCCTTTCCCGAACCCTCACGGCAGGCTCAGCAAGCTGACCAGCGCCCCGCCCAGCACGAGCGCGGCGGCGGCGAGCAGCCCGACGGTGTACCCGGCGGCGAACGTCCCCACGGCGTGCACCACCCCGCCGACCCCCGCGATCCCGAACAGCCCGGAGATCTCCCGGCTCACGCTGAACACCCCGCCCGCCACCCCGGCCCGCTCCTCCGGCACCGCACCGAGCACCGCCGAACCCAGCGGCATCGTCAACGCCGACCCCACCCCGATCGCGCAGACAGCGGGCAGCAGATCGCCCCACCCGTCCCCCGGCCGCAGAAAGGCCGCCACCACCATCCCACCCGCCACCAGGACGAGACCCGCCGCGACGGTACGCCCCGCTCCCGCCCACCGCTCCACCCACGGCACCAGCGGCGCGACCGCCACGACCAGCAGGGCCAGCGGCACGAACGCCAGCCCAGAGGCCGACGGCGTGAACCCGAGCACGTCCTGCAGAAAGATCGCGGTGTAGAAGAACACGCCGTTCACCCCGAGCCCCCAGAGCACCTGCGCCACCACGCCGCCACTGAAGCTACGGACCCGGAACAGCCCCAGATCCACCATCGGCCACGCCGCCCGCCGCTCCACCACCACGAACGCCGCCCCCGCCACCAAGGTCACCACCACCCCCGCGACAATGTCCGGCCGCGCCCAGCCGTACTCAGCCCCGTGGATCAACACAAAGGTCCCCGCCCCCAGAAACACCCCCGAACACACCACCCCCGGAACATCCACCCCCACCCAAACCCGCCCCCAGCCCCGAAACCCGGATCCGAGCCCACCATCGGTCCTGGAGCGGTACCCCGAGCGAGAACCGGAGCGGGACCCACAACCGACCCCAGCGTCGGTCCTTGAGCGGTAACCGAAGCCGAAGCTGGGTTGAGGGTCTGGGGGCAGTGCCACGAGCGCCAGCCCGATCACCGCCGCCCCCAGCGGCACATTGATCAGGAACACCCATCCCCAGTGCGCGTGCTCGCTCAGATACCCGCCAACCACCGGCCCGAGCGCCAGCGCCGCAGCACCGGAGGCCATCCACACCGCGATCCCCGCCGACCGCCGCCGTTCCCCGGCACCCGCCAGCACGGCCAACGTGGCAGGCAACACCATCGCCGCCCCCACCCCCTGCACCACCCGAGCCGCCACCAGCACCTCAACGGTCCCGGCCAATCCAGCGACCAGCGAAGCGACGCTGAACACCGCCATCCCCGCCACCAGCACCCGCCGCCGCCCCCAGAGATCCGCCAACCGCCCCCCGGCGAGCATCAACCCGGCAAACGTGATCACATACCCCGTGCCCACCCACTCCATGGCCGCCAGCCGCGCCCCCAGCTCCCGCCCCATCGTGGGCACCGCGACCGTCACCACCGTGTTGTCCAGCGTCGTCACGAACCCCGCCAGCCCCACCACCCCGAACAACCCAGCCCAAGCCCCCTCCACCCGGGTGGCGGCGACCGTCACGACTCAACCTCCACCCAAACCCACCCACCCGGCACAGCCCTGACCACCCTGGTACGGCCGGCCGTAACCTTGACCCACCCAACCTCCACATCCTTGACCGGCGCCGAAACCTCCCTCCGCGAGTAGGGCAACTTCCGCAAGGGCCCCCCTTCCTCCCCCCGAGCCCTCCCCACCAACGGCTCGCGCCCGGTCCCCCCGAACCCCAACCCGCGCCCGGCCACCGGCTCCACCTCACGCCCGGCTACCCCAGGCCCCCGCGCGCTCCCGGCCAGCGGCTCCACCTCGGGCCCTGTTACCCCGGACCCCCGGGCGCACCCGTCCGGCAGCTCCGGCTCGTGCTCCGCCGCCACGGGTTCAGGGTCGGTATCGGCCCCGAACACCACCCGCCCACTCACCCCGCCCTCGGAACCCCGGCCACCCAGTGCCGGGCTACCAGCGACGCGCTCGTGTCCTTGCACCCGCCCATCCACCGCAGGCTCGTCCGCGTTCTCCCAGTACCACCCGGGCCCGTCGGGGTTCGGCCGGATGACCCGAGCCGGTGCCGCGTCACCCGCGTCGCCCGCCGTACCAGAGCGCCGGACTCCACCGCCGTCCCGACCCGCCGACCCGGCGCCAAGAGCGCGGGCCGATACTCCACCGGCTGACTCGTCCCCATGGGGGTTGGGGAGGTGGAGGGATTGGAGCCGGCGGGGCGTCCACCAGTTGGCCCCGCCCATGAGGCGCATGGTGGCGGGCACCAGCAACGCCCGTACCAAGGTGGCGTCCACCACGATGGCCACGAACATCCCCACGCCCAGCAGCTTCACGATCGTGATGCCCGCCGTGGAGAACGCCCCGATCACCACAAGAAGCAGCAGGGCCGCACTGGTGATGATCCCGCCGGTCTTCTCCAGCCCGAGGGCCACAGCGGCAGCGTTGTCCCCGGTGCGCAGCCACTCGGTACGCACGCGGGACAACAAGAACACCTCGTAGTCCATCGACAGCCCGAACACCACCGCCAGGATCAGCACGGTCACGGTCGCCTCGATGGTCCCGGTCGGGGTGAAGCCGAGCGTGGAGGCCAGGTGACCGTCCTGGAAGGCCCAGACGATGACGCCGAAGGAGGCGCCGATGGACAGGACGTTCATGAGCAGGGCCTTCAGCGGCAGCACCACGGAGCCGAACGCCAGGAACAACAGCACGAACGTCACCCCGCCCACGACCAGCGCCATCCACGGCAGGACGGCGGTGAGGCTGGCCATCAGGTCCATCTGGGCCGCGGTGGGTCCGCCCACGATGACGGCGCGCGTGTTGGGCTCGGGCGCCATGGACCTGATCAGGGTGACGATCCGCTGGGCGCGGGCGGACATGGGGTCGGCGTCGTAGCGGACGGTCAGGCGGACGGCGCCGTTGGCCTGGGAGACTCCGGCCAGGTCGACGCCGGTGACGCCGTCGAGGGCGTCGATGCGGTCGGCGAACGGCTTCGCGTCCAGCGGGCTGACCGGGGTGACGGCGGAGACGGGCGTGTAGCCCTGGCCCACGGGTCCGGGGGCGGCGGGCTTCGCCGAGAAGTGGCGTTCGATGAGGACGTGCACGTCGATGGCGGCCATGGAGTTGCGCGCGAAGTCGCGGTCGACGGCCTCGGCGACCTGGCGGGACTCGGCGGCGGCGGGCAGGACGCGGTGGTCGACGTTGCCGAACTTCACGTGGGCGAACGGCAGCGCCAGCGCCACCAGCACCCCCATCACCCCAACGAGGTAAATAACGGGCTTTTTCATGACACTGGCGGCTATGCCACGCCAGAAGGTGCCGTTTCCCGTGAAGACCGGGACCACCCGCACCGCGTCCACCCGCCGCCCCAGCACTCCCAGCACCGCGGGCAGCACCACGAGCGCCGACAGCATGGCCACGAGCACCACCGCCGCCGCCCCGAGCCCGATCGAGCGCAGGAACATCTGCGGGAACAGCAGCAGCCCCAGCAGAGCCGTGGCCACGGTGAGCCCGGAGAACGCCACGGTCCGCCCGGCCGTGGCCATCGTGCGTACGACGGCCTGCTCGTTGGTGGCGCCCCGCCGTACCTCCTCCCTGAAGGCGCTCAGCACGAACAGCGAGTAGTCGATCGCCAGCCCCAGCCCGAGCATGGTGACGACGTTGAGGGAGAAGACGGAGACCTCGGTCACCTCGGTCAGCAGCCGCAGCAGGACCAGCGCGCCGAGCACGGACAGCAGCCCGACCAGCAGCGGCAGCCCCGCGGCGACCAGGCTGCCGAAGACGATCACCAGCAGCACGAGCAGCACCGGCATCGAGATGGCCTCGGCCCTGGCCAGGTCGCGGCCGGTCTGGTCGTTGAGCTCCTTGACCAGGGGCACCGAGCCGCCCACCTTGACCTGGAGGTTCTCGACGGCGAGGCGGTCCTTGACCTCGGCGTAGGCACGCTGCTTGGTCTGCGGGCCGCCGCGCAGGGTGATCAGCGCGTAGGTGGAGTGCTCGTCCTCGGAGACCATCCGGGGGGAGGCGGTGGTCCAGTAGGTGGCGAGCCTGCGCACGTGGGCGGCGGGCAGGCGGCGCAGCGAGTCGTGCACCGCCTTCTTGAACCTCGGGTCGGCGACCTTGACCTTCGGATGCCGGTAGAGGACGACCACGTCGGGCGAGTTGCCGCTGTACCAGGCGTCGTTCCAGCGGGCGGCCGTGGTCGAGTCGGCCTTGGGGTCGTCGAACCCGCCGTCCACCATCCGCCCGAACAACTCCATGCCGAACGGCGCGGCCAGCACCGCCAGGGCGAGGCTCAGCACCAGCAGCGTCCACCTGCCGCGATAGACGATCCGCCCGGCCGACTCAAACAAAAGCGTCCTCCAGGTAGGCCTGAAGGCAGGCCCGCCGCGCGATCTTCCCGCTGGATGTCCTCGGTACGGCTCCCGCCGCCGCCAGCACCACGTCGTGCACGGCCAGATCGTGCTTCCTGGCCACGGCGGCCCGCACGAGCCTGGCCACCTCGGACAGGTCAGCCTCCAGCCCGCGCCGGGAACGTTCGGCCACCACGACCACCCGCTCCCCCAGCTCACCCGGCACCGCGAAGGCCGCCACGTGATCGCGCCGCACCGCCTCACACGCCTCCTGAACGGTGGCCTCGATGTCCTGCGGGTAGTGGTTGCGCCCGTCGACGATGATCAGGTCCTTGATCCGCCCGGTCACGTAGAGCTCGCCCTCGTGGATGACCCCGAGGTCGCCGGTGCGCAGCCAGCCGGACCCGAACACCTCGGCGCTGCGCTCGGGGTCGCGCCAGTAGGCGCGGGCGACGTTCGGCCCCTGGACGCGGATCTCGCCGACGTGCCCGTCCGGCGCGTCGACGCGGACCCGCTGCCCGGTCGGCCGCCCGCAGGAGACGAGCGTGCTCTTGGCGCCCGACGTGTACGCCACCGCCCGCCCCTCCCCGAGCGCCTCCCGGTCGAACTCGGTGACCTTGGCGACCTCGTCACAGCCGACGGCCGAGACGAACACGGTGGCCTCGGCCAGGCCGTACGCGGGAGTGTGGGCCTGCGGCCGCAGCCCGCAGCGCGCGAACGCGGCGTGGAAGGCGGCGCCGGTGCCGGGCCTGACGGGTTCGGCGCCGTTGAGCATGACCCGCACGCCGGACAGGTCCAGCCCGTCCTTGTCGGCCTCGCTCACCCGCGCGGCGGTGTACTCGTAGGCGAAGTTGGGCCCGCCGGTATAGACGTCGTCGAACTCGCTGAGCAACCGCAGCCAGCGCACCGGGTGCATGACGAACGCGACCGGGTCCATGAACGCCACCTGGTTGCCCCCGACGATGGGCAGCGCGATGGTGGCGATCAGCCCCATGTCGTGGAAGAGCGGCAGCCAGAGCGCGGCGACGGAGGAGCGCGGCTTGGCGTCGAAGGCCTCCCAGAGCTGCAGGGCGTTGGCCTCCACGTTGCCGTGGGTGATCTCGACGCCGGTGGGCTGCCGGGTGGAGCCGGAGGTGTACTGCAGGTAGGCGAGGTCGTCAGGCCCGAGCGCCACCTCGTCCCATTCGTCGGCGAGCAGGTCGGAGACGGTGTCCACGGCGAGTACGGCCCCGCCGTCCACGAAGGCCCGCACACCGGGCAGCGCCGGCGTGGTCGTGAGCACGAGGGCGGGCTCGGCGTCGGTGTAGGCGCGGGCCAGCCGCTCGGCGTGGCCGGGCAGGTCGGGCGCGAACAGCGGCACCGCGACGACCCCGGCGTACAGGGTTGCGATCATGGCCACGACGTAGTCGAGTCCCTGAGGCGCGAGGATGGCCACCCGGTCACCGGGCCCGGCCAGTTCCCGCACGCGTACGGCCAGCGCGCGGGCCCTGCGGTCCACCTGCCGCCAGGTGAGCGTGTGCCACGCCCCGTCGCCCAGATGGTCCACGAAGGTGTAGGCGGGCGCGTCGGGAATCTCCCTGGCCCATCGGGCGACTCGCCGTATCAGCACGCTCACGATCCAGCAAATTATGGCAGATAGCACCGCGTTTCTTGCCAATCGCCTGCACATTCCAAAGCCGGTCTTGTTACCCACCGACAGAAATGTCGCAGGCAGGCGGGACAATGGCGCGAGTGCAGAGCTTTCGCCAGGATCTCGGGCTCCTCCGGGACCACCGCTTCGCCCTCCTGCTGTCGGCCAGGACCATCTCGGTCCTCGGCAGCGCCTTCGCGCCGGTGGCGCTGGCGTTCGGCGTGCTCGGGCTGCCAGGGGCGAACGCCTCCACCCTGTCGGTGGTGCTGACCGCCCAGTCGCTGCCGATGGTGCTGTTCATGCTGGTCGGCGGGGTGATCGCGGACCGCTTTCCCCGGCAGCTCGTCATGATGACCGGCGAGTGGGTCAACTGCGCCGCCTACTCCGCGCTGGCCGCGATGCTGTTCACCGGCTGGACTCCACTGCCCGCGCTGGCCACCGCCGCCGCCCTCGCCGGCATCGCGATGGCCGTGCTCTTCCCCGCCCTCACCGGCATCATCCCCGAGGTCGTGCCCGCCGACCGGCTGCAGACCGGCAACGCGCTGCTCGGCCTGGGCGCCAACACCTCCCGCGTGGCCGGGGCGGTGCTCAGCGGCATCACCGTGACACTGGTCGGCGGCGCCTGGGCGCTGGCGGTGAGCGGGCTGATGTTCGGCGTCTCGGGGCTGCTGATCCAGTTCCTCCGCCTGCCGGCGCACGTGCGGACCGGCGACGCGCGGCATTCGGTGCTGCGCGACCTGAAGGACGGGTGGAAGGAGTTCAGCTCCCGGCAGTGGCTGTGGGTGGTGGTGGCCCAGTTCTCCGTCATGATCATGGCCCTGCAGGCGGCCCACGGCGTGCTGGGGCCGCTGCTGGCCAAGGAACATCTCGGCGGCGCGGGCGCCTGGTCGGCCGTGCTCGCGGGGGAGGCCGTGGGCACGCTGGTCGGTGTGGTGGTGGCGTTGCGGCTGCGGCCCAAGCGGCCCATCCTGATCGCCACGCTGCTGTGTTTCCCGTCGGCGCTGCCGTACTTCCTGCTGGGGGTGGACGCGCCGCTGTGGGTGGTGGTGGCGGGAGCCTTCTTGCTCGGGATCTGCTTCGACGTGTTCGGCGTGCTGTGGCAGACCACGTTGCAGCGCGAGGTGCCGCCCGAGGCGCTGTCGCGGGTGAGCGCCTACGACGCGCTGGGGTCGTTGATGTTCGGGCCGCTCGGCTTGTTGCTGGCGGGCCGCCTGGCGGTCATGGTCGACGCGAGGTCGGCCATGCTGGTCTGCACGGCCGTGGTCGTGGTGTCGACGGCCGCGGCCCTTCTCTCACCGGGTGTACGCAACCTGCGGGCGCCGGAGTTCCCCGCGAAGTAGTCGTTGGCGCTCGGCTGGAACATCAGTGCCACCGCCCCCAGCACCGCGGTCAGGTGGAGCACCCGGCTCGCGCCCATGGCGAGGTCGGCCGCACCGGCCGAGGACAGGGCCTCCGCGAGGCCGCCGCCGGCCATGAAGTACCGGATCGGCTCGATGACCAGCGAGATCGTGCCGAACACGCCCAGGGTCGCGGTCAGCGTGAGCCTGGCCCAGTTCTTGCCCCTTCGCAGCGCGAGGGCGAGGTAGACGGCGGCAGCGTAGATCGCCAGGCGCAGGCCGAGACCTCCGGCGAGCTCGCCCACGCTCGCCTCGCCGCTGATCAGCAGGCCGCTGACGGCGATCGCGGTCTCGGCGGCGCCGAGCGCGACCGCGGTGAGCCACAGGCCCGCGGAGGTGCGGACGGAGTGCGGAGCAGACATCTTCGTTCCTTCCCGAGTTCCTTCCCGAAGTGTCCGCCGCGATCACCGTCCTGATCTGCCCCGCACTCCCCCGAAGTGCGGGTAGGGCTGGCCTTACCTGGAGTCTCCGCTGGTCCGCAGGCCTCTGGTCGGCACCCGCCGGCCCAGCCCGAAGCGGGCGTCCGGGGCGTGCTCGCCGTCCAGGACCCCGGCCACGTACGCGGCCAGCGAGGGCGCGTGCTTGAACCCGTGCCCGGAGTCCCCGCCCAGCAGCCAGACGCCCGGCGCGGTCTCGGCGATGATCCACTCCGCGTCGGGCGTGAGCGCGTACTGGCAGACCTGGCTGAACAGCACCGGCGCGCCGGCCAGCGAAGGGAACCTGCGCGCCAGATACGTCCTGGCCCGCTCCACGCCGGCGGCGTCCACGGTGCGCGGGCCGTGCTCCGGCTCGTACGGCTCGCCCTCCACGTCGGAGGTGGCCTTCATCCCCACCCCGTCCACGTCGCCGTGCCCGTAGAACGAGGCGCTGTGATCCACGAAGGCGGGCATGCCCGGCACGGTCCACGCGGCCGGCACCGCGAAGTGCAGCGTGTCCTGCTTGGTGACGGTCAGCGGTGCGTCGAACAGTTCCGGCATCCACGCCCCCGTCGCCCAGACCACCCGGTCCGCGGTGAGTGTCCGCCCGTCGACCACCACCCCGCCGTCCGCGGGCAGCGCCCGCGCCCTGACGAGCTCCGCCCCAGCCCGTACGGCCAGCGCCGCCGTCACCTGCGTGGCCCGCCGCGCCCTGATCACCCCGGCCTTGGGCTCCCAGAGCAGGAAGCTGAGCCCGTCGGGCCGGAACTCGGGGAAGAACCTGCTCCCGTCCGACGGCTCCAGCACCTCGCAGGGGATGTCCAGGTTCTTCAGCACCCGGGCGCTGGCCTGCTCCCACCCGTCGGGATCCTGGGCCAGCCACATCATCCCGGCCTCGTGGTAGAGCTGCTCACCGGCCCGTTCCTCCAGGCGGCGCCATCCGTCGAGCGCCTGCCAGAAGGACCGGGCGTACCACTCATCGTCTCCGTGCGCGGCGCGCAGCAGCCGGGTCTCGCCCGCGCTGGCCTGCCGTACGTGCCCGGGTTTGTGCTGTTCGATCAGCGTCACCTGCCAGCCTGTTTCGGCCAGCCGCAATGCCAGCGACGCACCCCAAATACCCGCTCCGACCACGATGACCGATTTCATGCCACCACCGTGGCCGCTCGACGCCACCCGCCGCAAGGGCCTCAGACCACGATCATCTTCACCACGACGCCCGCGCAGTTGCCCGCCACGCAGATGCGCACGGGGATCTCGAAGTGCCCGCTCATGGCCGGGACCCCGCCGACATGGCCGTCCGGGCCGATGCTCACGCCCTCCGGCAGCTTGTCGTAGTCGGTCACGGTGAACGTGGGCAGGACGCCGGTCGGGCCCCCGTTGATCGAGATCTCCCCGTTCATCGGCTCCCCGACCTTGCCGGGGAAGGTGAGGTTGCCCGGCTCCCATGGAACGTTCCGGTAGACGATGAGCGTGATCATGTCTTCGGCGCAGGTGCGCCCGCGGCAGAGCTCGATCGGCGAGGCGAAGGTGCCGGGCCTCAGCGGCTTGCCCTGCAGGCTGCCGCTCTCGTCCACCCGGACGCCCGGCGCCACCTCTTTGGGCCGGATCTGGGCCTGCTCGTCGAAGGGCAGGATCCGCTCGCCGACCTCGATGCCCTGGGTGGCGTAGAACGTGGTCTCGACCAGCAGGCCGGGCTTGGATGTCCGGGGCGGGCTCATTCCGTTGCTGCGGATCAGGGAGGACGCCCGCTCCCCGACCGAAGGCAGAGCGGGGATCAACGCACAGATAGCCAGCCCGCCGATCAGGACAAGCCACATTTGCCGCATATTTACCCCCCGGTCCGACTAACCGGGTACTTACCCGCTTCAGTGCGGAGCGTCACACCAGCACCACGCATAATCAACAGCATGGCCGCAGAATCCGCCCAGACCCTGGAGCGCGGGCTCCGCCTGCTCCGGCTGCTCGCCGACGGGCACGGGGGCCGCACACCCACCGAACTGGCCGCCTCGCTGGAGCTGAGCAGGCCGGTGGTGTACCGGCTGGTCACGACGCTGATGAACGAGGGTTTCGCGCGCAGGGACGCCGAGGGGCGGGTGCATCTCGGGTTCGGGGTGCTGGTGCTGGCGCAGGCCGTACAACCGCTCCTGCGGGCGGCGGCGCTGCCGACGCTGCGGCGCCTGGCCGAGGAGGTGGGCGCCACCGCGCACCTGACCGTGGCCGAGGGCGACGACGGGCTCGCGGTCGCGGTCGTCGAGCCGTCCTGGACCGACCTGCACGTGGCCTACCGCGAGGGCTCGCGGCACCCGCTGGCCAAGGGCGCGGCGGGCCAGGCCATCCTCGCGATGCGCGGCGGCAACACCGGGTATCAGGTGACGGAGGGCCAACTCCAGGAGGGTGCCCGCGGGATCGCCGCACCGGTCACGGGACTGCCGTGGCTGGAGGCGTCCGTGGGGGTGGTGAGCTTCGGCGGACTCGCCGAGGGCACCGGTCCCCGCGTCGTGGTGGCCGCCGGCGAACTCGCCGCCGCGCTTGGTTGACAGTACGGCCCGCCATGAAGGACGGTAGTTACACATAGAGGACATAAGTGTCCGATAACCGGACGGAGTTGAGAGAGATGCCGTACTACCGGCTCGTAGGCGAGATACCCAGGAAGCGCCACGTGCAGTTCCGGCGCCCGGACGGCGGCCTGTACGCCGAGGAGCTCATGGGCGAAGAGGGCTTCTCATCCGACTCCTCCCTGCTCTACCACCGCCACCTCCCCACCGCGATCGTCAAGGCCGAGGCGGTCGAACCGCTCCTGCCCGCCACGACCAGCGCGAACCTGCCGCTCTCCCCGCGCCACTTCCGCACCCAGGACCTCGCCTCCGCCGGAGACCTGGTGACCGGCCGGATGCTGCTGTCCGCCAACGGCGACGTCCGATTGTCGTACGCCACCAGCGACCGCCCCAGCGAGCTGTACCGCAACTCCATGGGCGACGAGTGCGTCTACATCCAGCGCGGCAACGTACGCTTCGAGTCCACCTACGGCGTCATCGAGGCGGGAGAGGGCGACTACATCGTCGTCCCCACCGGCACCATCCACCGGTGGGTGCCGTCCGGCACCGTGAACGTGCTGGCCATCGAGGCCTCCGGGCACATCAGGCCGCCCAAGCGCTACCTGTCGCAGTACGGCCAGTTCCTGGAGCACGCCCCCTACTGCGAGCGCGACCTGCGCACCCCGCAGGAGCCCTTCACCGCCGAGGGCGAGGAGGTTCCGGTCCTCGTCCGCACCCGCGGCGGGCTGACCAGGCTCGTCTACCGCAACCACCCGTTCGACGTGGTCGGCTGGGACGGCTACCTCTACCCCTACGCCTTCAACATCAACGACTTCGAGCCGATCGTGAAGAAGACGCACGCGCCGCCGCCCGTGCACCAGACGTTCGAGGGCCCCGGCTTCGTGGTCTGCTCGTTCATGCCGAGGCCGCTGGACTTCCACCCCGACGCCGTGCCGATCCCCTACAACCACCACAACGTGGACTCCGACGAGTTCATGTTCTACGTCGGCGGCGACTACTCCGCCCGCGCGGGCTCCGGCATCGACGTCGGCTCGATCTCCTTGCATCCGGCCGGCTTCACCCACGGCCCGCAGCCGGGAGCGGTCGAAGCGGTCATCGAGGCCGGCGCCACCCACACCAGCGAGATGGCCGTCATGGTCGACACCTTCCGCCCGCTCGACCTCGGCCAGGGCGCGCTGTCGTGCGAGGACCCCGGCTACGCCTGGACCTGGGCACGATGAACACCCTGTTCACCGCCCTCGTCGACGACGCCGGCCTGTTCCCGCCGACCTCGCTGCACATGAACGAGGCCCTCGCCCGCCACCGGCGCGACCTCGAAGCGGCCAGCCCCCTGCTCACCCACCGCTTCCTGTGCCCCGCCTCCCGCCTCGACACGCTGCGCCGCGCCGAGCCCCGTCCCACCCGCATGGGCCTGATCCTCGACACCGGCGAACTGCCCGCCTTCGCCGACCTCCCCATCGACTTCGTGGAGGTACGGCTGCCGCCCGAGGAGGCCGGCCGCCTGGACCTGCCCGACGGCGTCCGCCTGTTCATCGAGGTCCCGGCCCGATCCCAGGTCACCGGCCTGCCCGAGGGCGCCGGGCTCAAGGTGCGCTGCGGCGGGACGACCGCCGACGCCTTCCCGCCCGCCGAACACCTGGGCGCCTTCATCGCCCACTGCGTGAACAACGACATCCCGTTCAAGGCCACGGCCGGGCTGCACCACGCCGTACGCCACTTCGACCCCGCGCTCGGCGTCGACCGGCACGGCTTCCTCAACCTCGTGCTCGCCGTCTGCGAGGCCGTGGAGCACCGCGATCCGGTGCCCGTCCTGCGCACGACCGACGTCGGCCATCTGGTACGGCTGGCGCTGGCCGTACCGGAGGAGAGCGCGAAGCGCGCCCGTGAACTGCTGGTCAGCTACGGATCGTGCAGCACAAGCACGCCCATCGACGACCTCAAGACACTAGGAGTGATCAGTGACGGAGCGTAGGTGGGGCGTCGAGAACCTGCCCTATGGGGTGTTCTCCCGCCGGGGCGAGGCCCCGCGCGTGGGCGTGCGCTTCGAGGACCGCGTCCTGGACCTGTCCGCGTTTCTGCACGACGAGGTGTTCGCCACCGGCAGCCTCAACGCCTTCATGGCCCGCGGGCGGCACGCCTGGCACGACACCCGCGCGCTCATCCAGACCAAGCTGACCGACGACCTCTCGCTGGCAGAACCGCACCTGATCCCGCTCGACCAGGTCACGCTCCACCTGCCCGTCGAGGTCGCCGACTACGTCGACTTCTACGCCTCGGTCGACCACGCCACCAACATGGGCAAGATGTTCCGGCCGAACGCGGAGGCGCTGCTGCCCAACTGGCGCCACCTGCCCGTCGGCTACCACGGTCGCTCGGGGACCGTGGTGGTCTCGGGCACGCCGGTCACGCGGCCCAGCGGGCAGTTGCGCGCCGGGGTGTTCGGTCCGTGCGCCAAGCTCGACATCGAGGCCGAACTGGGCTTCGTGGTCGGCACGCCGTCCGCGATCGGGGCTCCCGCCGGGGCGTTCGAGGACCACGTGTTCGGGGTGACGCTGCTCAACGACTGGAGCGCCCGCGACATCCAGGGCTGGGAGGCGCAGCCGCTCGGGCCCTTCCTGGGCAAGTCGTTCGCGACCTCGATCTCGCCGTGGGTGACGCCGCTGGAGGCGCTGCCGCGGGTGCCGGGGCGTGCGCAGGATCCGGCGCCGCTGGACTATCTGCGCAGGCAGGGTGACTGGGGGCTGGACATCGAGCTCGAAGTGCTGCTCAACGGGGTCGTGGTGTCGCGGCCGCCGTACCGGAGCATGTACTGGACGCCGGATCAGATGCTCGCCCACATGACCGTGAACGGCGCGGCGCTGCGGACCGGCGACCTCTACGGCAGCGGCACGATCTCCGGGCCCGAGCCCGGACAGCGCGGCTCGCTCATGGAACTGAGCTGGAACGGCACCGAGCCGATCAAGCTGCCCGACGGGTCAGTGCGCACGTTCCTGGAGGACGGCGACACGGTGACCATCACCGCCACCGCCGGCGGGCTCGGCCTGGGGGAGGTTTCCGGAACTGTCCGATAGGTGACTCGATGTGCTCAAGCCGTGACTCACCGCTACCCTAGGAGCTCCCCGCCCCCAGGAATCCAGGAGTGAGATGCGGCGTGCCGCGGCTTTCTGTCTCGTCGTCCTGCTCACGGTCGTGGGGTGCTCCTCGGTCACGGCCGAGACCCCCGCGGCCGCGCCCCCGGTCATCACCACCTTTCCGGCCTTCGACTCCGACCGCGCCCGGCCGGACCGCGGCCTCGTGGTCAAGGCCGGCGGCGGCACGTTGCGCCAGGTCCTCGCGTACGCCGCGGGCCGCCCGGTGCCCGGCTCCCTCGACCCGGGGGGCACCACCTGGCGTTCCAGCTGGGCGCTGGAGCCCGACACCGAGTACGCGGTGACCGCGACCGCCGCCACCACCGGCGGTCCTTCGTCCATCGCCATGGGCCGCTTCCGCACCCGCGCCGCCGGCCGCGCCTTCAACGTCGCCTCCGTCTCGCCGCTGCCCGGCGAGGAGGTCGGCGTCGGCATGCCGATCATCGTCACCTTCGACGGCCCCGTCCGCGACAAGGCCGCCGTGGAGCGCGCGCTCGAGGTCACCGCGGCCAAGCCGATCGAGGGCGCCTGGCGCTGGACCGGCGACACCCAGGTCGTCTATCGCACCAGCCGCTTCTGGCCGGCCCGGCAGAAGGTCACCTTCACCGCCCACCTGACCGGCGTACGCCCGTCCCCCGGCGTCCTCGGCACCGCCGACCACACGCTCTCCTTCACCGTGGGCCGCAAGCAGACCAGCACCGTCGACACCCGCACCCACCAGATGGTGGTCAGGCGCGACGGCCAGGTCGTCCAGAACATGGCCATCAGCGCGGGCATGGCCACCACCCGCGAATACACCACCACCAGCGGAGTCCATCTCACGATGGACAAGGGAAACCCGGTGCGCATGGTGTCCCCGGGACGAAAAAAAGGCGACCCCGGTTTTTACGACCTGATGATCGACCACGCCGTGCGCATCTCGAATTCCGGCGAATACGTGCACGCGAAGAACAACGTCTGGGCCCAGGGCCGGGCCAATGTCAGCCACGGCTGCATCAATTCCCGCCCTGACCAGGCAGCTTGGTTCTACGCCAACTCCCTGCGCGGCGACCCCGTCAGCATCACCGGCACCGACCGGCCACTCGAATGGAACAACGGCTGGGGCTACTGGCAGCTTTCCTGGGAGAAATGGCGGCTGGGCAGCGCACTTCACGATCCGGCATCCGGCGGCGGATGGGTGCAA
This sequence comes from Nonomuraea sp. NPDC059023, assembly GCF_042740095.1. Lineage (NCBI taxonomy): Bacteria > Bacillati > Actinomycetota > Actinomycetes > Streptosporangiales > Streptosporangiaceae > Nonomuraea > Nonomuraea sp. NPDC059023. The sequence goes on from NZ_JBHYIO010000009.1 coordinate 198,634, forward strand.
CAAGCGCCCGCTCCAGGTTTAACGTAGGAGGGGGAACATCAAGCAGACCTAGGCCCGTTCATCTGTCAGGAGGGCCAACGCATGGAAGATTGGGTCATCTGGATAATCCTCGCCGTCGTGCTCGGTGTGGCGGAAATCTTCACCCTCACGGCCGCTCTGGGCATCCTTGGCGTCGCATCTCTCTTGACCGCCGCCACCGCGGCACTAGGCCTGCCCATTCCGCTTCAACTGCTCGTCTTCACACTGTCGTCGGCGGCCGGGCTGTTCACTGTCCGGCCCATCGCCCTGCGGCACATCCGCCAGCCCCAGCTCAAGCGCTTCGGCGTGGAGGCGCTGGTCGGCAAGCCCGCGTACGTGACCTCCGAGGTCACCGGCCGCGACGGCAGAGTGCGCATCGGTGGCGAGGAATGGTCCGCACGCGCCTATGACGAAACGCTGGTCATCCCCACCGGGGCGACCGTCGACGTCATCGAGATCGAGGGCGCCACCGCCCTCGTCTATCCCCGGGAGTGATCATATGGAGCTGCTGATCGTCGGCTTGGTCATCGCCCTCTTCGCGGTGATCACGGTACTCAAAGCGGTACGCATCGTGCCGCAGGCGAGGGCCCGCAACGTCGAGCGGCTCGGCCGGTACCACCGCACCCTCAAACCCGGACTCAACTTCGTCATCCCCTACGTCGACCGCGTCTACACGATGATCGACCTGCGCGAACAGGTCGTCTCCTTCCGGCCCCAGCCGGTCATCACCGAGGACAACCTCGTCGTCGAGATCGACACCGTCCTCTACTTCCAGGTCACCGACCCCCGCGCGGCCGCCTACGAGATCGCCAACTACATCCAGGCCGTCGAACAACTCACCGTCACCACCCTGCGCAACGTCGTCGGCTCCATGGACCTGGAGAAGACCCTCACCTCCCGCGACACCATCAACAGCCAGCTACGCGGCGTCCTCGACGAGGCCACCGGCAAATGGGGCCTGCGCGTCAACCGGGTCGAGATCAAGGCGATCGACCCGCCCAAGACCATCAAGGACGCGATGGAGAAGCAGATGCGGGCCGAACGCGACAAGCGGGCCGCCATCCTCACCGCGGAAGGCCAGCGCCAATCCCAGATCCTCACCGCGGAAGGCGACAAGCAGGGCCGCATCCTGCGCGCCGAAGGCCAGCGCACCGCCGCCATCCTCGAAGCCGAAGGCCAGTCCCGCGCCATCGACCAGGTCTTCCAGGCCGTCCACCGCAACGACCCCGACCCCAAGCTGCTCGCCTACCAGTACCTCCAGGTGCTGCCGCAGCTCGCCCAGGGCGAGGGCAACACCTTCTGGGTCATCCCCAGCGAGGTGACCTCCGCGCTGCAGGGCGTGTCCAAGGCGTTCACCGAAGCCCTGCCCCGCTCGGCCGCCACCCGAGACGAGATCACGGACGCGTCGGCGGCTGATGAGGAGGTGGCCAAGGCATCAGAGGCGGCAGCCGAAGCCGTGGCCTCGGCACAGGAGGCGGAGAAGCCTGGGCTGCCCCGGCAGTTGGGCGCGGCCGTACCGGAACCATCCCCCTTCCCCAACCTCGAAAAGGACCCCCAGCCGCGCAACCCCTAAAAGCAAGGAGCTCCGCTACGCTCCGCGCGTGCTTCCAGTCGGGCCGGGGCCCGACCCCTGTCGGGCCTCGCTCCGCTCGGGCTGTCTTACTTGAGGTCCCACCCCTTGCCCAGCTGGATGGTCAGCCAGTTGGAGCCCACCCGACACGCTCGGGCCGTCCTTCCTGGGCCCGCCCGTTGCCCGGTTAGGTGGTTGGCCCGGCGGAGCCCACCCCGCAGTCGCCCAGTTGGGTGCTTGAACAGGTGGGCTCCCACCCCTTGCCCATGCGGGTGGTTGGGCAGTTGGAGCCCATGTCAACTGGATCGAGGAAGGCGGACGCTTCGGGTTCGTCCAGGGGCGGAGGGTGGGTCAGCCGGGGCTGGGGCGGCCGTGGCGCCAGTAGCCGATGAAGGCGATGTCCCGCTTCTCGATGTGCCGTTCGTTGACCAGGTGGCGGCGTACGCCGGTGGCCAGTTTCGACTCGCCGGCTATCCAGGAGTAACAAGGCTTGCCCAGGTCGGGGGAATCCTTGATGGCCTCCAGGGCCAGGGTGCCGGGGACTGTGGGGGCGCCGTCGCGGGACAGCCAGGTCACGTGTACGCCCGCCGGGCACACGATCGTGTCGCGGATGTCGGCGGACTGCGGGACCTCCAGGAACACGTGACCGGTGAGGTCGGCGGGAGCCGTACTCAGGATGGAGAGGATCGCGGGCAGGGCGCTCTCGTCGCCCACCAGCAGTTGGCGGTCGGCGCCGTCGGGTGGGAGATAGGTGTAGCCCTCGTCGAGGATGCCGGCCGGGTCGCCGGGGCGGGCGCGGGCGGCCCAGGCGGAGGCGGGGCCGTCGTCGCCGTGGAGGGCGAACTCTATGTCCAGTTCCTGGTGGTCCGGGCGGTGGTCGCGGACGGTGTAGGTGCGTACCCACGGGCGGCGGGAGGTGGGCTGCAGCAGTGTTTCCGGCATCCAGGCGTCGTTGCGGAAGGTGGGCAGCCACAGGTCGTCCTGGCCTTCGCGCGGGAAGAAGAGGCGTACGCCGTGGTCGCGGCCGGGGCTGGTGAAGCCGGCGAGGGCCGGGCCGGCGAAGGTCAGGCGGTTGAATGACGGGCTCAGCCGGACGTTGGCGCGGACTTCGAGGGGCATGGTGCGCCGTCCTCTGGCTCGCTTGACCTTGGGGATCATCTCCGGGCCTCGGCCAGGCGGAGGCGTACACCGTCGAGGAAGAGCTCCAGGCCGTACGCGAAACGTTCCTCGGGGTCGGCGGTGATCATGCCTTCGACGGCGCGGCGCAGTTCGGTGTCGGCCAGTTCGCTTCCGCGTCGCTCCCAGTCGCCGGCCTCGCGCTGGGCCTGCTCCTCGATGGTGTGGCCGAGCACGTAGTACATGGCGGTGAAGATCACCCACCCGGCCCGGTCGAGCGGGAAGCCGGCGTCGGTGAGGATGCGCATGGCCTGGTTGCCGCCGCGCACGGTGTTCGGCTCGGTCACGTACGTACCCGCGACCACGCGGGCGCCGTCGCGGTGGGCGAGCATGGCGCGGCGCAGGCGGTGGGCGATCTCCGCCAGCTGGGCGTCCCAGGGGCCGGGGGCGAGCGGGGTCTCGGTCACGGTGCCGATGATCCGGTCGGCCATGGCGCCGAGCAGGGCCTCTTTGTTCTTGAAGTGCCAGTAGATGCCGCCGGCCTGGACTCCCAGCCGCGCGCCCAGTTTGCGCATGGTCAGGCCGTCCAGGCCGTCGGTGTCGAGCAGGGCCAGCGCCCCGGTCACGACGTCCGCACGCTTCAGTTGCATGCGGGGAGTGTGGCACGGAACCTGAACACCGTTCAATCCTGAACGCCGTTCAAGTGAGCAGGATCACGCTGACCGGGTGACGGGCTCCCCAATGCTCCGAGGGCCGCGTGAGGTCTCGGAAGCGGGTGAGGGTGCTGGGCCGGCGGGCCTGGGGAGTGGCCGAGATCAGTCGACTTCGAGGGGGGCGCCGTCGCTGTCGACCAGTTCGCAGGGGGCCACGGGGCCGTTGGAGATGCCCGCCCAGATGCCGGCCACCACGTAGCGGTCCTCCTTGCCCACCGCGAACATCAGCACGCCGGTCTGGCCGGGACCGATCTTGGCGAGGTCGAGCTGGTAGCCGGGGTCGTCGCTCATGTCCACGGTGGGCGGGAAGACGGTGAGCTTGGACTGCTCCCGCGGCACCCAGCTGTCGCTGCGCTTCTTCGGGCTGCACTGCTTGCCCTGCGGCACGAAGTCGACCACCACGTCGTAGCCCATGCCCTGGAGGTTGGCCTCCAGGCCCTTGGGGTCCTTGGCCTCGTTGATGGTGACGGTGAGGGTGCCGTCGGGGTTCTTCTCCACGGCGTGGGCGGGGGCGCCGCCGCCCAGGACCAGCGGGAGGGCCACGGCGGCCGCGGCGGCCACGCCCAGCACCGGGGCCAGGATCATCGGGCGGAACAGGTTGCGGCGCGGCCGGGTCTGGATCTCTGCCATCACGAACTCCTTCAGGTCACGGTGACGGCCGTCGGGAAGGTCGCGCTCCTCCGGGAAGACGTTCATGGGGTGCTCTCCTTGACGGACCGGACCGCGGTGCCGCGGTCACCTCTTACCTGTCGGCGGGTGGCGGCGAGTTCCAATTTCTTGCGGGCCCGGGACAGGCGGGAGCGGACCGTGCCCACGGGGACGCCGAGCGCCTCGGCCGCCTCCGCGTAGTCGAGGCCCGCGCCCACGCACAGGGCGAGGACGTCCTGCTCGTGTTCGCGCAGCCGTACGAAGGCTTCGCGCACGTCGTCCAGGTGCTGGGCGTCGGCCACCCGGTCGATCAGCTCGTCGGCGAAGTCGGGGACGGCCTCGGGCCTGGGCATTCTGGCCAGCGCGTCCCGGTGTCTTCGAGCGGAACGCCGCAGGTTGCGGGCCACGTTGGTGGCCACGCCCAGGAGCCAGGGACGCAGGGAACCGCCTTCCGGTTCGATCCGGTCCCGCAGCCGCCAGGCTTCCAGGAACGTCAGCGACACCACGTCCTCGGCGGCCGACCAGTCGCCGGTCAGCCGGTAGGCGTGGTTGTAGACGGCCTTGGCGAACTCGTCGAACAGGTCGCCGAAGGCCTGCTGGTCTCCGTCCCGGATCCGGGCGCGCGTCGTCACATCCACACCCTGTACTGTCCGCGGGTGCCCGGGGGTTCCAGGGTTCAGGGATGGAAGTCGGTGACCAGGGCGGCGTGGTCGGAGTAGAACGGGCCCGGTGGGTGGTGGGGCAGGCGTTCGGTGATGATCCTGGAGTCCGCGACCTTGAGGCCCTTGGTGAAGATGTAGTCGATGCGTTCGGGGATTTTCACGTGGGCGCGGTCGGGCTGGGTGCTCCAGGTGTGGCCGGGGTCCTGGGAGACGGCGCGGAAGGTGTCGGTGTATCCGGCGTCCACCAGGATCTGGGTGGTGCGCAGGTGCGGCCAGTCGGCGGCGGGCAGGACGTTGAGGTCGCCGGCCAGCACTACCGGTGAACGGTCGCCGTCCAGCAGGCGTGGCAGTTCCTCGCCGGCGATCCGGTTGAGCTCGGCCAGCTGTACCCGCTCGGCCTGCCGGATCGCCTCGGGAGAAGCGCCGGAGGCGATCACGTCGCCCAGCCAGGGCTCGGAGAAGTTGAGCCAGGTGATGAAGACATTCACCTCGACCCCGCCGGACAAACCAGGCAGGGCAACGCGGATGCCGCCGAAGCGGAAGTCGTCGAACGATGGCGGGAACACGTGCGTCACCGGCAACCGGCTGAAGATCCAGAGGTTGTCGCGGTCCCTGGCGGTGATCCGGGTTCCGGTGTAGCCGGGCAGACCGTGGAGGATCGTCTCGGCGGCGCCGTACGTCTCGATGGAGCAGAAGACGTCAGGGGCGACGGCGGCGACCTGCTCCACGATGAGGGGCAGGTCGGCGCGGCCGCCGTCCCAGATGTTCCACGACAGGACCCTCAACGCCACTCCAGCAGCACATATCCCCGGTGCGGGACGTCGGCCTCGACGTGGACGCGGCCCTCGGCGCGACGCACGGGGACGGGCGCGGGTTCGGCGAGCGGGGCCAGGAGCGTCGCGGTGACGTCCCGGTCGAGGTCGGCGACGGGGCGGGCGGGGTCGGCCGAGCCGTTGGCGATCGCCAGGCGCCAGCCCGTGCCGGTTCTGGCCAGGTGTGGCAGCAGGTGCGGGCCGCCGGTGACCAGGGGAAGCTTCGCGTCCAGGTAGTGGAGGGCGCGGTGGGCGAGTGACTGGCCGTCGTCGCAGCGGCCGAGCGACTCGGGGGTACAGGCGGCCAGGGTGACGACGCGGCCGCCCAGGCCGTTGGTGAAGGCGACGCGGCCGTCGCCCCAGTGTTCGCCGCGCGGGGTGAGGATCTCGGTCCAGGTCTCGGCTCCGGGCAGGGCCGCGAGCCGCGCGACGGCCGGCTGTACGTTCACGCTGAGCAACTGCCCACTGTCCAGAACCCGCTCCATGCTGTACGGCTGCCGCGCCGGCGCGTCCCGCTCGGCCACCTCCTCCACGCGCACCCCGAGCAGTTCCCCGAACCCGCGCTCGGCCAGCACGAGCGCCGCGTGCCCGTCGAGCAGCAGCCCGCCGGACAGCAACCTCTCCACCTCGCCGTCGGGCACACCCCAGGCGACCTTGCCGAACACGGCGTTGACCGCGCCCACCCCGGCCTGGACGGGCACCCCGTAGGGCAGCAGGTACTCGGCCGCCCGCAGCGGGTCGGCCCGCAGGCCGTCGAGCCCGCCGTCGCCCCACACGTGGGCGGCGGTGTCGGGCCACCACGGCACGCCCACCCCATGCACCGAAATATCCGGACTGAACGCCCGGTCCACGGCCGGGCGCGACCGCGACAACATCCGGCCCACCCGCGGATAACGCTGCGGGTCACCGGTCACGAACGGATGCACGTCCAGCAGCAACCCGCCCGCACCGGACAGCCGGGCCGTCACCATCTCCGACCACGTCTGGGTGTCGGACTTGGTCCACTCGGTGTGCGGCCAGTTCTCGATCTCCGGCGCCACCTCCACCCCGGCCGGGCGCAGCCCCCGCTGCAGCTCCAGCATCGCGATCGAGTACGACAGCCGCCGCCCCGGCGCGTCCCCGTAGGGCGCGAAGTGCGGCCGGTGCACCTCGACCCGGTCGAAGAACGCCGCCCAGTCCCGGCCCTCGACCGAGGCCACGCCCAGCCCGGAGCTCATCAGCCCGAGCTTGGCCCGGCCGGCCACGGCCTGCCGTACCAGATCGAGGACTTCGAGCTGCGCCTCGCGCCAGGTGCGCTGCAGCAGCGCCCGCCAGGGGTGCGGCGGGCCGGTGGCGGTGATCGCGGCGACCAGCTCCTCGCGGGCCGGCTTGTCGCCCGCGAGCAGCGCGAACCGCTCCAGCATCTCGGGCTCGAAGCCGCCGCCCCAGGTCAGCGGGGCGTGGTTGTGGAAGCGGAAGTCGTCCTCCAGCCAGAGCACGCGGAAGCCCAGCCGGGAGAAACGCCCGTAGTGCCCGGCCAGCCAGTCGCGCCAGACCGGGCAGGCGAACGAGGCGGTCGCCGTCGCCGCCTCGCCCAGCGGGGAGACCATGGGCGCGAAGCCGAGGTCCTGCGTGCGGCCGCGGTCGGCGTGGCCGACGGTGACCCACGGGTTCAGGCTCGCGCCGATCCCGTGCGCGTCCAGCACGTCCTTCACCTCGGCCACGTGCTCGAACCACAGGTCCTCGCCGACGCCGACCGGGTGCCCGGCGTGCAGCTCCTCGGAACCGTAGATGAGCACGACCTCCTCGATCCCGTGCTCGGCGCAGTACGCCGCCAGCCTGGCCGGATCCCGGCCTGGCAGCACCTGGTAGCGGAGGTGGTAGGTCATGACTGCCCGCGGTCGAAGTAGGCCACCAGCTCGGGGTCGAGCGCCGGGATGTCGTACGGCATGCCGCCGTCGCGCAGCGACATCGTGGCCATGTACCCCGCGGCGACGCTCATCCGGGCGGCCACCGGCGAGGTGTCGGTCACGCCGCCCTCACGGACGAATCTGCAGAACTCGCCGATGATGCCCGGGTCGGCGCCGCCGTGCGAGCCCTTGGCCTCGGGGATCTTGTAGGTGATGTCGGCGTCGGCCCGGTACTCGCTCGGGCCGGTGTTCCACACCTTGACCTCGTCGCCGGGGCCGTCGCCGAAGTTCTCCAGGCGGCCCTCGGTGCCGATCACCGTGTAGTTGCGGAAGTAGTCCGGCGAGAAGTGGCACTGCTGGTAGGCGGCGATGACGCCGTTGTCCAGGCGCATGTTCATCACGGACACATCCTCCACGTCGACGACGTGGTTGAGATCGCGGCGCGTTGTAGGCGGCCAGTCGAACTCCTTCAGCCACCCCTCCGGCCTGGGCGTGTCCGGGGCGCGGCGGGGCAGGTCGCCGTAGACCATGAGGTCGCCGAAGGCGTTGACGCGGCTGGTGTAGCCGCCGGCCAGCCAGTGGATGACGTCCAGGTCGTGCGCGGCCTTCTGCAGCAGGAGGCCGGTGGTCTGACGGCGGTCGGCGTGCCAGTCCTTGAAGTAGTAGTCGCCGCCGTAGGAGACGAAGTGCCGCACCCAGACGGCCTTCGGCTCGCCGATCACGCCCTTCTGGATGATCTCCCGCATCAGCCGGACCACGCCCATGTGGCGCATGTTGTGCCCGACGTACAGCCGCGTACCGGTCCTGCGGGCGGTCTCCAGGATGTTGTCGCAGCCCTCGACCGTGATGTGCATCGGCTTCTCGAGATAGACGGCCTTGCCCGCCTCCAGGCAGTCGACGGCCAGCCGCTCGTGGGTGTCGTCCGGGGTCGCCAGGATGATCGCGTCGATGTCGTCGCGTTCCAGCAGGTCGCGGTAGTCCTCGGCGAGGAAGTCGGCCTCGAACCGCTTCGACTGGCGCTTGAGGACGGCCGGGTCGATGTCGCACAGCGCGCTCACCACCGACCCCTTGCCCGGCCGGTGCGCGGCCAGGTGCAGACTCGTCCGGAGACCGAGACCAACGGCTCCGATGCGCAGGTCTTCCACTTAGATCCCTTCTCGCGGGTACGGCGAGCCGTTCCACATCTTGCTGGCGAGGATGGCGAACGTGGGCCGGATCAGCCGGTCCACGTCCTGCTCGGTGTAGTCGAGTTCGGTCATGTCGTTCCACACCGCCGACATGGCGCCGCGTAGCAGCGGATGCCGGGGTTCGACGGACTTGCCGCCCGGGAAGACGTGCGGCTGCCACTCGCGGGCCAGGAACTCCGCGTCCAGCCCGTCCGGGTGGTAGTAGCCGGCCTTCGGGACGACGTAGAGCGTCTCGTCGTTGGTGTTGATGAACGGGTAGCCGTCCCTGATCGCCTCGACCGGGTCGTACCAGGAGTTGGCCCAGGTGTTGATCGTCACGTCCCGGTCGTAGCCCTCGGCGTCGCCGGTCATCCGGGTGAAGCTGCCCCAGGCGCGGGCCTGCTTGCCGTGTGACCTGACGTGGGCGGCCATGGCGTTGAAGTAGTCGCGGAACAGCCCGGGGTCGGCGAAGTACTCGTCGGCGCCGAAGTGCACCGCCGGACCGCGGAACCACGGGACGAACTCGTCGAACAGCTCCATCATGAACGCGGTCGTCTCCGGCCTGGACAGGTCCAGGTGGTCGCCTTCGCCCAGTTCGGGGCGGAAGCGGGTGAAGGCCAGCGAGTGCGCCGGGCCGTCGATCTCCGGGATCAGCCGGACGCCGTTGGCCGCGGCGACGTCCTCGAAGGAGTCCCAGTCGGCCCGCGTGTACACGCCGTCGGCCGCCGACAGGCCGGGGAAGCGGGCGCTGGCCAGGCGGAACGCGGCCTGGACGCCGTCCCAGCCGCCGCCTTCCCTCTTGAAGCCGTTGTCGTTGAGGTGGAGCTGCAGCTCGTTGAGCTTGAGCTCGCCCATGTGCCCGATCAGGTCGCGGATGTAGCCGGGGGTGAAGAAGCGGCGGCCGACGTCGAGCATGAAGCCGCGTACCTCGTAGTCGGGCCAGTCCACGGCCACGCCGACCGGCAGTTCGCCGTCCCGGGCCAGTGCTTGTCCGGCGGTGCGGGAGCCGTACAGGAGACCGGTCTTCGACGGCGCCTCCACGACGGCGGCGGCGCGCGTGATCGTGAGGCGGTAGCCCTCCTCGGCGAAGCGCGGGCCGCCCTCGTCGTCGCTCAGGCCGGGGACGAGCACCGTGCGGATCTCCGCGGGCCGGCAGACGCCCTCGCCCGCCAGCCAGCGCCGGACGTTCACTGCTCCACCTGGCCGCGGTCGAAGTAGGCCACCAGCTCGGGGTCCAGGGCCGGGATGTCGTACGGCACGCCGCCGTCACGCAGCGACATCGTGGCCATGTACCCCGCTGCCACGCTCATCCGGGCGGCCACCGGCGAGGTGTCGGTCACCCCGCCCTCACGCACGAACCCGCGGAACTCGCTAACGATCCGCTCGTCGGAACCACCGTGTGAGCCCTTGGTCTCGGGCACCTTGTACGTGATGTCACCTTCAGCGCGATACCCGGTGGGACCGTGGTTCCACACCTTGACGTGACCACCGTCGTTCTCCAGGCGGCCTTCTGTACCGATGACCGTGTAGCTGCGGTTGTAGTCGGGCGTGAAGTGGCACTGCTGGTAGGCGGCGATGACGCCGTTGTCCAGGCGCATGTTCATGACCGAGAGGTCCTCGACGTCCACGACCGGGTTGAGGTCCTTGCGCGCGGCGGGCGGCCAGTCGAACTCCTTCAGCCACCCCTCCGGCCTGGGTGTGTCCGGGGCGCGGCGGGGCAGGTCGCCGTAGACCATGAGGTCGCCGAAGGCGTTGACCCTGGTCGTGTAGCCGCCGGCCAGCCAGTGGATGACGTCCAGGTCGTGCGCGGCCTTCTGCAGCAGCAGGCCGGTCGTCCTGGACCGCTCGGCGTGCCAGTCCTTGAAGAAGTAGTCGCCGCCGTAGGAGACGAAGTGCCGCACCCAGACGGTCTTGGGGGCGCCGATGTCACCCCTCTGGATGATCTCCCGCATCAGCCGCACGACGCCCATGTGCCGCATGTTGTGGCCCATGTAGAGGCGCATACCGGTCCTGCGCGCGGTCTCCAGGATGTTGTCGCAGCCCTCGACCGTGATGTGCATCGGCTTCTCGAGATAGACGGCCTTGCCCGCCTCCAGGCAGTCGACGGCCAGCCGTTCGTGGGTGTCGTCCGGGGTCACGACGAGGACGGCGTCGATGTCGTCGCGTTCCAGCAGGTCGCGGTGGTCCTCGGTGAGGTACGGCGAGCCGAACCGCTCCTCGGCCTTCTTCAGCGCGGCGGGGTCGGAGTCACAGAGGGCGGCGACCACCGAACCACGGCCCGGCCGGTGCGCGGCCACCGCGAGGCTGAGCCGCAGCCCGAGGCCGATGACCCCGATGCGTAGATCTTCCACGTGCCGTCCCTTCAGGCTCCTTGACCAGTCCTGAAGGTTAGCGAGGATTTATGAAAGAATCTATAGAAAATCAGGCAGAAATTCCGGCGTAAGCGACACCAGGGCCGTGAACGACCCTGGAGATAAGCAACTCGGCAGCGTTAAAGCCCTACGGAGAAGAGGGTTCTGTCGGCGTGGTTGAGCGCCAGCCGTACCGCGCCCACCACGATCGACTCGCGGCCCAGCTCGGAGGCGACCACCTTGGGCGGGTAGAGGCAGACCCGGTCGAGATAGGCCTGGATCGGGCCGACCAGCAGCTCGCGGCCCCGCGCGAGCGCGCCGCCGATCACCACCATCTCGGGGTCGAGCGGGTTGACGATCGTGACCAGCCCCTCGCCCAGCTTCAGCGCGAACTGCTCCACCGCCTCCACCGCCGCGGGCTCCCCCGACCTGGCGCGCTCGAACGCGAACTCCGCCATGTCGCTCGGCGCCCTCAGCTCGCCCGGCTCGGCGGCCATCGCGTAGGCGATCACGCTCCCGAACGCCGACCAGTTGCCGTTCGGCTGCTCGCCCAGCTCGCCCGACGCCGCATGGGCGCCCCGGTACGGCACGCCGTCGATGAGCAGCCCGAGCGCCAGCCTGTTGCCGGTGAACAGGTAGACCACGTCCCGGCACTCCTGCGCCACACCCCGCCAGTGCTCGGCCAGGACGGCCAGGCGCATGTCGTTCTCCACCAGAAGCGGCGCGGACAGGGCCTTGCGCAGCTCCGCCTGCAGTTCGAGACCGGTCCAGTCGCGCAGCCTGACGCTCTTGACCACGCGCCCCTCGCCGTCGACCACACCCGTGGTCCCGACCCCGACCGCCGCCAGATCCCCGGCCGTCAGCCCGAGATCGGCCGCGCTCTCCTCCACCAGCTTGACGACGGCGGCCATGCGCTCGCCCGCGTCCACCTCGCGCGGCACCCCGGCCGAGCGCGAACCGACCACGTTCCCCTTGAGGTCTGCGGTCATGGCCCGGATCGTGGAGCCGCCGATCCCGATCCCCACCACATGCCTGGCCGCCGCCCGGAACCGATAGCGCCGCGCGGGGCGTCCCCGCTGCCGGTCGCCCAGCTCTTCCTCGCACTCCTCCGCCCAGCCTTCGGCCAGGAGTTCCTCCACGATCGCCTCGGCCGTCGGCCTGGACACCTTCGCCGCCTTGGCCAGCTCGGTGAGCGTGACGTCGTCGCCGGCCCGCAGGATCCGCAGGATCGCCGCCGAGTTGAGCCTGCGCAGAAGGGAGGCGTCACCGCTCTGCTGTACCACCTGACCTCCACCCTTCTGGTTGAACGAACAGTCTACTTAGCCAACCTTGTTACGTAATCACAACCCGGCACCACCACCCCAACCGTTTGTTGTCAACCCCACCCACCTCCGCTCCCCTGGCCAACCCCGCACCCTCGACCCACCGGCTCCGGCACCGCGTGCAGCCGGAAGACCACCGGGCGACCGGCATCGCTTGCCCGGCGCGGGAAGACCACGGTGTGGCCCACCCGCGAGGGAAGACCGCGGAGCGTCCGGCACCGGAGAGCCGCCACCGCCCCGCCCGGCAGCGGCGTCGCCGGGCGGGTGAACACGTGGCGACACCCCCGGGAGCCCCTCGGGCCGGCGGCGAGCCTGTGGGGCGGTCTGCCCAGGGGCCGCGGCTTCCGGGGGCTCCCCGCTGAGGGCCTTGGGGTGGTGGGTGAGGGGCGACACGCCAGGGATCGCTGAGGGGGTGGGGTGGGGGAATGGGGGGGTCTGGCAGGGGCGTGAAGGTTCTCTGTTGGGGGAGTTAAGGAAACCTCGATGGACATGCCCGAAGCCCGCCGGGCACAGTGCGTAAGGTTCAGACGAGGGGGTTGGTTGCCATGAAGGCGCTGGTCAAGGAGCGGCCCGAAGAGGGGCTGTGGCTTAGGGACGTGCCGGAGCCGACGGTGGGGCCGGGTGAGGTGCTGATCAAGGTGCTGCGTACCGGCATCTGCGGCACCGACCTGCATATCCGGAAATATGATGACTGGGCCAGGCACACCCTTGATCTGCCGCTCATCGTGGGGCACGAGTTCAGCGGGACCGTGGTCGAGGTCGCGGCCGGGGTCGAGGACATCAAGGTCGGGGATCTGGTCAGCGGCGAGGGACACCTCGTGTGCGGGAAGTGCCGCAACTGCATGGCCGGGCGCCGCCACCTGTGCCGCAACACGATCGGGCTGGGGGTCAACCGCGACGGCGCCTTCGCCGAGTACGTGTCGATCCCGGCCTCCAACGTCTGGGTGCACCGGGTGCCGGTCGATCCCGACATCGCGGCCATCTTCGATCCGTTCGGCAACGCCGTACACACGGCGCTGTCCTTTCCGCTCGTCGGCGAGGATGTGCTGATCACTGGCGCCGGGCCCATCGGGCTCATGGCCGCCGCGGTCGCCACGCACGTCGGCGCGCGCAACGTCGTGATCACCGACGTCAGCCCGGAACGGCTTGATCTGGCGGAGAAGCTCGGGGTGACGCTCGCGCTGGACGTCGCGCGGACGCCTATCGCCGACGGGATGAAGCAGCTGGGGATGCGGGAGGGGTTCGACGTCGGGCTGGAGATGTCCGGCAACCCGCGGGCCATGCGGGAGATGATCGCCACGATGACCCACGGCGGGAAGATCGCGATGCTGGGACTTCCGGCGGAGGAGTTCGCGATCGACTGGTCCACGGTGGTGACGTCGATGCTCACCATCAAGGGCATCTACGGCCGCGAGATGTTCGAGACCTGGTACAACATGTCGGTCCTGCTGGAGAAGGGCCTCGACCTCTCCCCCGTGATCACCGACCGCTTCGGCTACCGCGACTTCGACGCCGCCTTCGACACCGCCGCCAGTGGCCGTACCGGCAAGGTCATTCTCGACTGGGAGTGAAACGCCGCCCGCCGTACCAGATCTTGGAGGTTTGATGTTTTCCACCGTCCGCGACCAGCTCCGTGAGACGCTCGACGAGATCACCGAGGCCGGGCTGCACAAGCCCGAGCGGGTGATCAGCACCCCGCAGAACTCCCACGTACGCGTGGGCGAGGCCGAGGTCCTGAACTTCTGTGCCAACAACTACCTCGGCCTGGCCGACAATCCCGAGGTCGTCGCGGCGGCGCGGGAGGCGCTGGAGCGGTGGGGGTTCGGGATGGCGTCGGTGCGGTTCATCTGCGGGACGCAGGAGGTGCACAAGGAGCTGGAAGGCCGCCTGTCGGAATTCCTGGGCATGGAGGACACGGTCCTCTACAGCTCGTGTTTCGACGCCAACGGCGGTGTGTTCGAGACGCTGCTCGACGCGCAGGACGCGGTGATCTCCGACGCGCTGAACCACGCGAGCATCATCGACGGCATCCGGCTGTCGAAGGCCAGGCGCCTGCGCTACGCCAACCGGGACATGGGCGAGCTGGAGTCGCGGCTCAAGGAGGCCTCGGACGCGCGGCGGCGGCTGATCGTCACCGACGGCGTGTTCTCCATGGACGGATATCTCGCGCCGTTGCAGGAGATCTGTGATCTGGCGGACCGGTATGACGCGATGGTCATGGTCGACGACTCGCACGCCGTCGGCTTCGTCGGCCCCACCGGCCGCGGTACGCCGGAGCTGCACGGCGTCACCGACCGGGTCGACATCATCACCGGCACGCTGGGCAAGGCGCTCGGCGGCGCCAGCGGCGGCTACGTCGCGGCCCGCAAGGAGATCTGCGAGCTGCTGCGGCAGCGGTCGCGGCCGTACCTGTTCTCCAACTCGCTGGCGCCGGTCATCGCCGCCGCGTCCCTGCGCATCCTCGACCTGCTGGAGACCTCCAACGACGCCCGCGACCAGCTACGCGCCAACACCGCGCGCTTCCGTGAGCGGATGACCGAGGCCGGGTTCGACATCCTGCCCGGCGACCACCCCATCGCGCCGGTCATGATCGGCGACGCGGCCGAGGCGGGAGCCATGGCCGAGCGGCTGCTGGAGCTGGGCATCTACGTGATCGGCTTCTCCTACCCTGTGGTGCCGCACGGGCAGGCGCGCATCCGCGTGCAGCTTTCGGCGGCCCATTCCACCGAGGACGTCGACCGCGCCGTCGACGCGTTCATCACGGCACGCAACGGATAGACCCTATGCTCGGCCGCGTGATAGAGACGCGGCGCCTGCGCACGCTCCGCGCGGTGGCCGACCACGGTACGGTCACCGCCGCGGCGGCGGCGCTCCACCTCACGCCGTCGGCGGTGTCCCAGCAGCTCGGCGCGCTGGAGCACGAGGTCGGGCACCGGCTGTTCATCCGCGACGGCCGCGGCGTACGGCTCACCGCGGTCGGCCGCATCATGCTGGCCCACGCCAACGAGGTCCTGGCCCAGCTCGAACGCGCGGAAGCCGAGGTGGCCGCCTACACGACCGGCGCGGCCGGAGAGGTCACCGTGGCCTCGTTCGCCACCGCGATCGCCGCCCTCCTGGCCCCCGCCGTACGCACGCTGCGCACGACCTCCCCCGGCCTGGACGTGCGCGTACGCGACGCGGAGGGCGACCACAGCCTCACCATGCTCCTGGACGGCGAAGCGGACCTGGCCATCGCCGTCGAGTACCGGGGCGCACCGGCCGACCAGCGACTGACCCGCGTCCCCCTGTACGCCGAGCCGTTCGACCTGGTCCTGCCCACGAGCCATCCCCTGGTGACGTCGGGCGGCGTCGCGCTGGCCGAGCTGGCGGCCGAGAGCTGGATCGGCCCTTACCCGGGCAACCCGGTGCACGACGTCATCGCCGTGGCCTGCGAGCAGGCCGGGTTCACCCCGGACTTCGCCCACTCCTCCGACGACTTCCGCGCGGTGGTGGCGCTGGTGGGGGCGGGTTCCGGGGTGGCGCTGGTGCCCCGGCTGGCGCTGCGGGACCTGGATCTCACCGGCGTGGTGGTGCGGGAGGCGCCGGGCCCGGAGCGCCGCGTGTTCGCCGCGGTCAGGAGGGGTGCGGAGCACCATCCGCTCCTGCGTCCCCTGCTGATCACCCTGGACGCCACGGCCACCGATCTCTTCCCGCACACCTGAAACAAGCCCACAAAGGCGGACATCTACCGATACGTAAGCTCCCCTATCGGAAGGACCCGCTCTGTGGGACCACCCGAGCCTCGCCGACGCTTCGAGGCGCTCTATCTCACCCATTACCCCGCCGTGGCCGCCTATGTGACCCGGCGTACCGCATCTCCCGACGACGCCGCCGACGTGATCTCCGAGACGTTCACGACGGCCTGGCGCCGCATCGACGACATCCCCTCCGGTGACGAGGCCCGATGGTGGCTGTACGGCACCGCCCGCCGCATCCTCGCCAACCACCACCGCGCCGAGTCCCGGCGCGAAGCCCTCGGCCTGCGCCTGCGCGCCGAGCTGGCCGTCTGGGCCGAGTCCCGCCCCGACCAGGCGCCCGACGTGGCCGCCGAGGCGTTCGCCCAGTTGTCGGAGCCGGACAGGGAACTGCTGTCCCTGGTCGGCTGGGAGGGCCTGACCAGCGCCGAGATCGCCAAGGTCGTCGGCGCCTCGCGCGGAGCCGTACGCCTGCGGCTGCATCGCGCCCGCAAGCGGCTGGCCGCCGCACTCGCGCAGGCCGACCTCGACCTCACCCGGTACGGCCCGCGCGCCGTAGCACTCGCGAAGGAGAGCCTGTGAGCACCGACATCGACCAGATCGTCACCCGGCTCGCCCCACCGGCAGGACCGGGCCTGACCGAGGGCGCGCACGACCTGATGAACGAGATCATGACCCTGTCCGCCGCCCCGGCGAAGTCCCGGGTGAGCAGGAAGCGGATCGTGCTGCCCGGGATCGCCACGGTGGCGGCCGGTGCGCTGGCCGCGGCCTGGTTCCTGGGCCCGGCGGCCCAGCCCGCCGCCGCCCTCGACATCCGGCGCGAAGGCGACCACTACGTGATCGAGGTCAAGGACCTGTATGCCGATCCGGGCAAGTACGAGGAGCAGTTGCGGGCGGCCGGGCTGAACATCTCGCTCCGGGTCATCCCGTCCTCCCCGGGAGGCGTGGGCCGGATCTTCCCCACCGCGAAGGACGGCCCCGAGCCGCGCTACCTGACCGAGTTCGAGCAGATCCAGGGCACCGGCGAGTGCCGCAAGGTCGACGGCTGCCCGATCGGCATCAAGATCCCGGTGAGCTACCGCGGCGCCGCCGACGTCACCCTGAGCCGCGAGGCCCGTCCCGGTGAGCCTGTCATGAGCAGCGGCAGCTTCGACGAACCTGATGAGCCGATGAACTGCGTGCCGTACATGAACAAGACCGTGGCCGAGGTACGCGAACTGCTCGCCCAGCGCGGCTGGAGCGTCGGCGCCTACCAGGTCCCGACCGGCGAGGAGGAGCCGGATGAGCGCGCTTCGGTGCCCGACGGCTGGTACGTCACCGGCGGTTACGTGACCCATGGCGGCAGGGTGGACCTTTTCACGGACTCCGAGCCGATGCCGCAGGAAGAGGCGGACGCCAGGCTGGTCCGACAGGAATGCTGAGAGCTTGACTAGCCCGACAAGTCATGAAATATAGGGAAGAAGATATATATCGGAACCCCGATATACCGGAGGTGTCGGCGTGGCGACCCAGGATCAGCGGCGGGCCGAGACCCGTACCCGGCTGATCGACGCCGCCGCCGACCTCTTCGCCAGAAAGGGGTTCCACGCCGTCTCCGCCGAAGCGGTGGCCGAAGCCGCCGACCGGACCACCGGCGCCCTCTACAACCACTTCGGCGGCAAGGAAGGCCTCCTGCTCGCCCTGCTGGAGGTGTGGAAGAACCAGACCGCGGCCGACCTGCTCGCCGGATTCGAGGAGATCACCGAACTCGACGACCGGCTGGCCGCCCTCTTCGACGTCCTCACCCGTGACGAACCGGATCGCGGTGCGGCATGGCTCCTTCTCGAACTGGAGCTGTGGCTGCACGGCGCGCGCGATCCCCACATCGGCGAACCGCTGGCCAGGCGCTACGCCGACATCCGTGCCCGACTTGCCGAGGGGCTGTCCGACTGGGCGGCGGCCGCGGGCGTACCACTCAGGCGATCCCCTGAGCAGACCGCCGTGGCCGTGCTCGGGTTACTGATCGGTTGCGCGGTACAGCACCGCCTCGACCCGCCCGCCGTGGAGCGGGCGGCCGTGGTGCTCGCCCTGCGCGACCTGCTCGGCTTCTGACCCCCTCATCCGGTACGGCACCGCCGTACCGGAAGCCAGGCCCCGAACCCGCGCCACAAGGGAGCCCGATGCGCATCGACCTGCTCGAGAACACCTGGGAACGCCACGTCCCCCACGACCAGTTCGCCTACCTGCGCCGCAACGCGCCCGTCTACTGGCACGACGTCCCCGGCGACACCGGCTTCTGGGCGGTCACCCGCTACCACGACGTGAAGGCCATCAGCCGCGACGCCAAGACGTGGTCCACCGAACTGGGCACCACGTTCATCAGGACGCAGACGCCCGAGTTCATCGAGATCGCCAAGCTGACCCTGCTCAACATGGACCCGCCGAAGCAGACCCGCTACCGGCGGCTGGTCAGCGCCGGGTTCACGCCGAAGATGATCGGCAAGCTGGCCGCGACCGTACAGGCGAGAGCCGAGCGGATCGCCGACGACGTGCTGGAACGCGGCGGCGAGGTCGAGTTCGTCACCGACGTCGCCGAGTATCTGCCGCTGCGGATGATCTGCGACCTCATCGGCGTCCCGGAGAGCGACCACCACCTGATCTTCGACTGGTCGAACCGCATGGTCGGCTTCCAGGACCCCGACTTCCGCACCAGCCCGGAGGACGGCGAGATCGCCGCGGCCGAGATCTTCGCCTACTGCGACGCCCTCGTGGACGAGCGCCGCACCAGGCCACGCGAGGACATCCTGACCGCGCTGGTCCAGGCCGAGGTGGACGGCGACCGGCTGACCAGGGAGGAGATCGACTCCTTCTTCGTCATCCTCTGTGTCGCGGGCAACGAGACCACCCGCAACCTCATCTCCCACGCCATGAAGGCCCTCATCGACCACCCCGCCGCCTACCGCGAACTGTCCGCCGGACTCGGCGACGAGGCGTTGTGGCGCAGCGCGACCGAGGAGTTCCTGCGCTGGGGCTCGTCCATCCACAACTTCCGCCGCACCGCCACCGCCGACACCGAGATCTCCGGCCGGCCGATCCGGGAAGGCGAAAAGGTCGTCACCTTCTACGCCTCCGCCAACCACGACGAGGCCGTCTTCCCCGACGCCCACCTCCTCGACCTGCGGCGCACACCCAACGACCACGTGACGTTCGGCGGCGGCGGCCCCCACTTCTGCCTCGGCGCCAACCTGGCCAGGCTGCAGATCACCTGCATGATCCGCGAACTCGTCCGCCGCTTCCCGGCCGCGGCCCACACGGGCCCGGTGCGTCGGATGCGCTCGGACTTCATCAACGGCATCAAACACATGCCCATCGCCTTCACCCCCCGCTAACCACCTCGACCCCCGGGGAAAGCCACCCCGCCACAATGCCCGGCCCAGTCACACAACCAGCCGGAGACCCCGAGACCCCTGTCACCGACCCTGGGCGGACTCGTGACGCGGGTCTCGGGGGGCCGAGGCGAGCCGCCCGCATAGCCCAGGCCGGGGCACCGCGATCCCGCCTCAGGCCACGCCGCGCCACAGCCCGTCACGATCCGGGCGCGGCGCCGAAGGGGCCACGCCGCGGCGCAGCCCGTCACGTGAGCCGGGTAGGGCCCGGTCACGTGGTCCGGGTGGGTGTCGTGTGCCGGGTGGGTGGCTTACTGGCGGGCTTGGGTCAGGGCGGTGGTGAAGGCGGTGTAGCGGTCGAGTTCGGTGATTACCGGGTCGAGGACGGCGGTCCTGGCCACCTCTCCCACCGCCGCGCGCAACGCCTTGGCGGTTCTGCGGGCCCGCCGCCGCCCGCCGATCCACGCCGCCACCCGGGACAACAACGCCACCAGCACCCCGGCCAGCGCGCCCCCCAGCAGGAGCACCGTAGGCCACGGCACCTCCAGCGCCGTGGGCGTCGGCGGCTCGGGCAGCCGCAGGTAGCCGAGCCCGAAGAGAACGCCCAGCCACAACGCCCCGGCCACCATCGCCGCGAACACCACCCACTGCACAAGGCCAACCGCCCGCCACCACCGAGGCCGCCGGGCGGCACTCAGCGATGTGGTGGAGACCGCCTTGTCCAGAGCGTCGGCCAGTTCCTCCGCCCGTGACCGCGCCGCCCGCCGCACCGAGGTGGCCCAAACCCCGGGCAACCCCTCGGCCGCGGCCTCGCCGACGTCCCTGATCGCCGTCTCCATCTGCGCCTTCTGCACACCAGAAGCCTCAGGCAGCGAAGTCTTCCCCACGATCTCGGCAGCGGCGGAAGACCCCCCGATCCGCAACCGGCGCAACGGGTCCGGCCGGAACCGCCGGACCCACCGGGTAACCGGCCACCCGGTCGCCACCACCGCCCGATGCCGATGCGCCTTCCCCACGGCGTCGACCACCAGCGGCACCCCGGCCGCGGTACTCAGCGCGCCGGTGAGCGCCTTGGACAACCCACCGGAAAGCCGCCCGGAAACCTCCACGACACCGGAGCCGCCGGCCACGGCCAGCGCGTCGGCGGCGGTGGCGACGTCGGCGGACAGGCGGCCGGCCCAGGAGAGCCGGGCCGCCACCTTCTCACCGAGCAACCCGCGGAGCTCAGGCAGCCCGGCCCCGGTGCGGGCGGACACCCCCAGCACCGGCACCCCGTCCAGACCGTCGTCAGCAAGGAGCCGCCGCAGGTCGGCGAGGCAGCGCGAGACGGCCGCGGGCGGTAGCCGGTCGATCTGGTTCAGGACCACGACCATCACCTCCCGATGCCTGGCCAGCGGCCTGAGGTAGCGCTCGTGCACCGCCGCGTCCGCGTACTTCTGCGGGTCCAGCACCCACACCAGCAGGTCGACCACCTCGACCAGCCGGTCCACCTCCAGCCGGTGACCGAGCTCGATGGAGTCGTGGTCGGGCAGATCGAGAAGGACGAGCCCGGCCAGCCCGGTGTCGGCGGCGACGGCGTGGCGGCGGGGGATCTCCAGCCAGTCGAGCAGCGGCCCGGCCCCGTCGCCGTCCCACAACGCGGCCTGGGCGGTGGAGGTGGTGGGGCGGGTGACGCCGACGGTGGCGAGTTCGGCGCCGGTCAGCTCGTTGAACAGCGACGACTTGCCGCTGCCCGTGGCTCCGGCGAGGGCGGCGACGGTGTGGTCGACGGACAGGCTCCGCCGTACGCCGGCCCGATGCGCGACCTCCCGGGCGGCGGCGACGACGTCGGCGGGCAGCCGTCCCCCGGCCAGGTCGGCCGCTTCCAGCAGGGCGTTGAGCCGATCGTCCAGGGACGGTCCGCGGCGCAGCAGTTTCACCCCTCCTCACCTCCGGCGGCGGGCAGGTCGTGGCGGTGGGCGGTGATGTCGGCGGCGGCGGTTCTGAGGGCGCCGGCCGTGTCGGGAGGGGGTTCTGCGTCGGCCAGGAGGCCGGTGAAGCGCGCGGACTCGGCGTCGAGCAGGGCCTGGACGCGGTCGCGGAGGTCCTCCCTGGCCTTGGTGGTCAGGGTACGGACCGCCTGGTCACCGAAGATGGCCTCCAGCAGTTTCTGCGACAGTACGCTCGTCCCTCCCGCGATCCCCACCTCGATCCCGGTCAGCCCTCCGGTGGAGGCGAACACCGCCAGCATCAGCAGCACCCCCGCCCCGTTGACGCCGAAGGAGGCGACCCGCGCGGTGGTCCGCTTGGCGGCGCCTTCCTGCCGCACCAGGTCGAGGACGTAGTCCTGCCAGCCGCGCACCGCCTTCTCCGCGGCGGCGCCCAGCGCGGAGGAGGCCCGTCCCAGCCTGGCGGCCTCGACCGCCCCGACCCGGTCGAGCAGGCCGGGGCCGCCGGGCGCCGCCGACCAGCCTTCGAGCGCCCGTTCCGCCGACCCGTCTGCGGCGCCCCTGATGAGCGCCTCGACGCCGCTCTCCAGGGCGTCGCGCAGCTGGATCGTGTGCGCCTTGCCGGTGAAGAAGCCGGCGATCCGGTCGCGCAGCCGGCCGACCCGGCTCTCCAGGGAGCGCATCAGGTCGCCGGTCCCGATGAAGTCCTGCCAGCGGGCCATCACCTCGCCGCGCAGCAGCGAACCGTCCCGCATGCCGGCGTCGAAGTCGGCCATGCCGCCCGCGTAGGCGGCGGTGACGATGGAGCGCAGGGCCGCGAAGCCCTCCTGCTGGCGTTCGACGGCGTCGGCGAGGGCCGGCACGCGGGCGGCCAGGCTGTCGAGCGCGCCGGAGAGCGTCTGGCGCACGATGCGGGAACGCTCGGCGGCGTCGGCGGCCAGTTCGGTGAGCCAGAAGACGATCGGGCGCACCGACTCCTGCGGCAGCCGGGCCTTCTCGTCGGGCAGTACGGCTTCCGGCACGGTGAAGAGCTTGGCCCCGGCGAGCCCGTTGACGTCGAGCAGGCGGGTCAGGTCGGCGGAGACCGCGGCCATGGCCTCGGGCGGGACCCGGTCGAGGACGACGGCGAGAGCCGTACTCCGGTCGCGGGCCGAGCGCAGGAAGCTCCAGGGCACCTCGTCGGCGTAGCGGGCGGCGGTCGTGACGAAGAGCCAGAGGTCGGCGGCGGCGAGAAGCTGGGCGGCGAGCTGCCGGTTGGCGGTGACGACGGAGTCGATGTCGGGCGCGTCGAGCAGCGCGAGGCCGGGGACCAGCGTGTCCACCGTCACCACGCGCAGCGCGCCGGGGCTGTCGCCGGTGGCGCGGGAGAGTCCGGGCAGCACGTTCTGGCCCATGAACCAGGCGTGGTCGGCGGGGCTGACCGCGAGCGTGGGCACGAGCGTGGTCGGCCGCAGCACGCCGGGCTCGGCGACGTCGGCGCCGGCCAGGGAGTTGACCAGCGTGGACTTGCCCGCGCCCGTGGAGCCGCCGACGACGGTCAGCAGCGGCGCGTCGATCGACCGCAGCCGCGGCAGCAGGTAGTCGTCGAGCTGGCCGGTCAGCTCCTTGAGCGCGAGCCGGTCGGCCGCCGCCTGCCCGATGGCGAGCGGGAAGAGCTCGCGGTCGAGACGGCGGCGCAGTGACTCTAACGCGCTCACCAGTTCCATAAGGACACGCTAACCGGCCGACGGCTCCCTCAGCACGTAACCGACGCTGCGCAGCGTGTGGATGAGCCGCGGCTCGGTGTCATCCATCTTCCGCCGCAGGTAGGACACATAGGACTCGACGACGCCGGTGTCGCCGCCGAAGTCGTAGCTCCACACGTGGTCGAGGATCTGTGCCTTGGACACGACCCGCCCGGCGTTGGACATGAAGTAGTGCAGCAGCTTGAACTCCGTGGGCGACAGGTGCACGCTCTGCCCGCCCCGCCACACCTCGCGGGTCTCCTCGTCGAGTTCGAGGTCGCCGACCTGCAGCCGCTTGGGCGGCGTGATCTCTCCCCTGGTACGGCGCAGCACCGCCCGGATCCTGGCCTGGACCTCTTCCAGCGAGAACGGCTTGGTCACGTAGTCGTCGCCCACGGCCAGCCCGGTGATCTTGTCGTCGGTGGCGTCCCTGGCGGTCAGGAACAGCACGGGCGCCTCGATCCGCCGCGCCACCTCGAACCCGTCGAGGTCGGGCAGCATCACGTCCAGCACGACGAGGTCGGGCGAGGAGCGCTCGGCGATCTCGACGGCTTCCCTGCCGTCGGCGGCGGTCAGCACCTCGAACCCGGCGTAGCGCAGGCTCTCGGAGAGCAGATCCCTGATGCTGGGCTCGTCGTCCACCACCATGATCAGGGCCTCTGGGGTACTCACAAGCCACAGGGTGCCCGAGCGACCTTAGGGAAAGCTGAAGGGTCACTCCAAGTCGAGTGGGAGTTCCACCCTGAAGACCGAGCCGGCGCCCGGCGTGCTGCTGACCAGCACGTTGCCGCCGTGCGCGTGCACGAGCGCGCGGACGATGGCCAGGCCGAGCCCGCTGCCCCGGTCCTCGCCGGAGCGGCGGGAACGGGCGGAGTCGGCCCGGTAGAAACGTTCGAAGACCCGCTCGACCTGCTCGGGCGTGAGCCCGGGGCCCTGGTCGGCCACCTCGACGAACGCCGTGCTCCGGCCCGCTCCCGCTCTGACGACGACCGGGGTGCCGGGTTCGGTGTGGTGCAGGGCGTTGGACATGAGGTTGGCGACGACCTGGCGCAGCCGTACCTCGTCGCCGGAGACGATCAGCGCGGCGTCGCCGACGACGTCGAGCTTGACGTTGCGGCCGGGCGCGAGGATGCGGGCGTCGTGCACGGCGTCGGCGGCCAGCGCGAGCATGTCCACGGGCCGCATCTGCAGCGGCCGCTGCTGGTCGACGCGGGCCAGCAGCAGCAGGTCGTCGACGAGCAGGCTCATGCGGCCGGCCGCCTTCTCCACGCGCCGCATCATCTCGGCAGGGTCGGCGCCGGGATTCTGCCTGGAGTACTCGGCGTAGCCGAGGATGGAGGTCAGCGGCGTGCGCAGTTCGTGGGAGGCGTCGCCGACGAACTGCCGCATGCGGTCCTCCGAGCTCCGGGCGGCGGCCTCGGAGGCGGAGCGGGCGGTGAAGGCGGACTCGATCTGGGCCAGCATGCCGTTGATCGCGGTGGCGAGCCTGCCGACCTCGGTGCGCGGGTCGCCGTCGGGCACGCGGCGGCTCAGCTCGCCTGCCGCGATGGCGCCGGCCGTACGCTCGATGACGCTGAGCGGGCGCAGGCTACGGCGCACGAGCGCGACGCCGACCACGGCGAGGATCAGCAGGATGCCGCCGCCGCCGAGCGACTCGATCAGCACCAGGCGGCGGGTGATGTCGCGGACCTCGGACAGGTCGACGGCGACGGTCGCCTCGCCGTAGGGGCTGTTGGTGCGCAGCACCCGCCACTCGCCGTCGCCGCTGGTCGCCCGCACGGTGACGGGCGCGCCCACGACCGCCGTCGGCCCCGGCTTGGACTTCAGGTCGACTTCCCTGACATTGGTGTACGGCGGCGCCAGCCGCCCATCAGGCCGCCGGACCATGACGATCGTGTCGGACTCGATGAGCAGGCCCTTGCGCGCCTTGTCCAGCTGGTCGTGCCGGAGCTTGTTCTGAACCCGCTGGCTGAGCAGGACGATCTGGCCGTCGACCCGGTCGATGAGGTAGCGGTGCAGCACCGAGACGCTGATCACGCCGATGAACGTCAGCCCGAGCCCGAGCAGCGCGAGCATCGCGGCGATCAGCTTTATCCTCAGTGGCAGCCCGCGCATCAGGGCCCCGGTGGCAGACGCAGGACGTAGCCGACCCCGCGCAGGGTGTGGATGAGCCGCGGGTTGCCCTTGTCGATCTTGCGCCGGAGCACCGACACGTACGACTCCACGATGCCGACCTCGCCCCTGAAGTCGTAGTCCCAGACGTGGTCGAGGATCTGCGGCTTGGACAGCACCCGTCCGGCGTTGGTCATGAAGTAGTGCAGCAGCTTGAACTCCGTCGGCGACAGCGGCACCAGCCGCCCGCCGCGCCACACCTCGTGGCTCTCCTCGTCGAGTTCGATGTCGGCGAAGGTGAGCCGCGGCGGCGGCGACTGCGCGCTGGTACGGCGGAGCACCGCGTGGATGCGCGCGATCACCTCTTCGAGGCTGAACGGCTTGGTCACGTAGTCGTCGCCGCCGAGGGTCAGCCCGCGGATCTTGTCCTCGGTGCCGTCACGCGCCGTCAGGAAGACGACCGGAGTGGCCGCGCCGCCGCTCCGCAGCCGTTTCACCACGTCGAAGCCATCCATGTCGGGCAGCATGACGTCGAGCACGATGAGGTCGGGGCGGTGCCGTTGCACGGCGGCGACCGCCTCGTGGCCGCCCTTGGCGGTCATGACGTCGAAGCCCGCGAACTTCAGGCTGGCGGCGAGGAGGTCGAGGATGTTGGGGTCGTCCTCGACGATCAGCAGGCGTGATTCCATCACCCCTAAGGATGCACTCAGCTGATGGGTGCTGGAACAACTCCCGCGATATGCCGCGCAATGGCCAGACTCGACGTGGCCGCAGGAGACGGTGCATTACGCACCAAAACCACTCTTCCATGGACATCGATCACGAAGTCATCGACCAGCGCGCCGTCCCGTGCGACGGCCTGGGCACGGACGCCGCCGTGCGCACGCTCCAGGTCGGCGGCGGTCAGCGCGGGGACGTACCGGCGGGCGGCGTCGAGGAACGCCTGCTTGACCAGCGAGCCGTAGACCTCCTTGACGCCGGTGCGCCAGTGTTTCCTGGCCATGCGCAGGGTGCCCGGCCAGGTGAGGATGCGCCGGGCGTCGCGGACGTCGCGCCACGTGTAGCCCTCGTAGGCCAGGGCCAGCACGGCGTTCGGGCCGACGAGGACCTCACCGTCGATGTGCCGGGTCAGGTGGACGCCGAGGAACGGGTACCTGGGGTCGGGAACCGGGTAGATCAGGCCTCTGACCAGGTCCTTGGCCGATCCGGCCAGCGCGTAGTACTCGCCGCGGAAGGGGACGATGCGCACGTCGCCCCGCCGGCCGGCCATGGCGGCCACCGCGTCGGTGCCGAGCCCCGCGCACACCACCAGGCGGTCGAAGGCGAAGACGCGCCTGGCGGCCAGGACCTCGACCTTTCCGGCCCGTTCCCTGATGGCTTTGACGGGGTGCGCCAGCCGTACCGAACCTCCTTGTTCGGCCACGTCCTGGGCGAGGCGGCGGGCGACGGCGGGGAAGTCGGCGATCGCGGTGTGCGGCGAGTGGATCGCGGCCACCCCGACCGCGTGCGGCTCGATCTCGCGCAGCGCGAGCGCGTCGAGCTCGGTGATGCCGGGCACGCCGTTCTCCCTGGCGCGGGCCGCCAGCGCGGCCAGCCCCGGCCGCTCGTGCCGGCCCGCCGCCACGACAAGCTTCCCGACCTCCTCGTACGGCAGGCCGTGCTCGACGCAGTAGGCCCGGAGCATGGCCACGCCCTCGCGGCAGAGCCGGGCCTTGAGCGAACCCGGCGGGTAGTAGATGCCCGCGTGCACGACGCCGCTGTTGTGGCCGGTCTGGTGGACGCCCACCTGGTGCTCCTTGTCGAGCACGGTGACCTCGGCGCCCCTGACCAGGGCGAGCTCTCTGGCCACCGCCAGGCCCAGGATGCCGGCGCCGACGACCCCAATCTTCTCCGTCACGGGGCTAGTCTGCCGATTCTTCGGACGTTCAGGTGGCCTTCGGCCGACAGCCAGCGCAATGTATCCGAAACGGTGTCTTCCACCGGGCGGAGGGTGACGCCGAGTTCGTTCAGCGCGGGGCAGTCGTCGGTCGGGACCAGCGTGAGCATGAAGTCGGCGGCGTCGCGGGTGAGCGGGTAGGGCACGTGCCTGACGCGTTTGACGACGTCGAGGGCGGAGCCGGCGGTACGCAGGAGGGCGGCGGGGATCGGGAACCTGCGCGCCCTGCGGCCGGTGAGCCGCTCGCAGAGGTCGGCCAGCTGGCGCCAGGTCCGGAAATTTCCGCCGATCACGTAGCGCCGTGCGCCCTTTCCCGGCGTCATGCAGCGGGCGAGGAAGATCGCCAGATCGCGTACGTCCAGGACGGTGACCCCGCCGGGAATCATCGGCCAGCCCAACGCCACACCGGCGCGGAACCCCTCGTTGAGCGCGTCGACCGTCGGCTGGTGCGGGCCGGCGACGCCGCCCGGGTAGACGATCGTGACGCCGTCGAGGCCGCGGGCGTAGAGCTCGCCGCTCACCTTGGAACGGCCGTAGCCGTTGCGCGGGCCGGCCAGCGGGGTGTGCGCGGTGATGACGGGCTCGGCGGGCGGGACGAAGACGGCGATCGTGGAGACGTGGACGACCGGGTCCAGGCCCAGCTCCACGGCCTGGCCCAGGACGTTCTTCAGGCCGACGACATTGGCGCCGTCGAGGTCGGCGGCGTGGCCGGTGACGCCTATGTCGGCGGCGGCGTGGAGGACGGCCTCGCAGGTGGACAGGGCGGCGCGGACGGCTCCGGCGTCACGGATGTCGCCGACGTGGACGGGGAGGTCGGGGGCGACGTGGAGGCGGCGGAGGACCCGAGCCGCCTTTTCCGGATTTCTCACGAAAATGTGGGGTTCGTGGCCTTCGTCGAGGAGCGCGGCGACCGCGTACGAGCCGACGAATCCCGAGGCGCCGGTCACCAAGACACGCATGCTTCGCAAGCTAGCGCTTACTTGGTTATTCGTATAGACCTCACTTCCACGAACGATCACTCGAACATGAGTACGATGGCGGTATGTATGTCCCGCCCGAGTGGCCGGCCGAGGTCCGACCACCCAGCGTGCCCGACTGGGAGACCTCGGCCGTGGCCTGGTTGCTCGACGCCGTCCCGCCCGACTACCGGGCGCACGAGGTGCTGCGCCGCCACCCGATCGCGCTGGCCAGGATGGCGACCTACCACGTCAACTCGGCCATCGAAGCGGCCCGCACCGGTTATCGCGGCGCCGCCGTCGACCTGAAGGGGCACCTGCCGCCGCACGCGGTGGAGGCCGTCCTGGACGTGTACCGCGAGGAGGGCCCCCGCCTGGTCCGCCTGTCGCGCGCGATCGACGCGGTGGAACGGGCGCTGCGCGGCGAAACCTTCACCGCCACCCTCCGCCGGTCCCGCTGAGCGCGGGTCAGGAGGCGAACGAGTTCAGGGCGGACACGACCTCCGTCTGCATGGTCGGGCTGCCGGTGTGACCGGAGTCCTCCACCACGACCACCCGGGCATCCGTCCACACCTGGGCCAGTTGCCAGGCGTTCTCCAGCGGCGACCCCAGGTCGAAGCGCCCGTGGATCAGCACGCCCGGGATTCCGGCCAGCTTGGGCGCGTCCCGGAGCAGGGCGCCCTCCTCCAGCCAGGCGCCGTTGGAGAAGTAATGGGCGCAGATCCGGGCGAAGGTCAGCAGCGCCTCGGACGGGCGGTTGGAGTAGGCGTTCGGCTTGCCGTTCGGCTCCAGGGAGATGACCGAGTCCTCCCATGTCGTCCAGTCGATCGCGGCCTTGTCCCGCACACCGGGATCGGGGTCGGCCATGAGCCGTCCGTAGGCGGCCAGCAGTTCGGGCACGGTGCCGGAGGCGCCTTCCGGCGCGCCCGCGCGGAAGAGGGCGCGCTGGGCGGGGAAGAAGCGGCCGACGCCGTCGTACAGCCAGTCGATCTCGTAGCGGCGGGTCATGGTGACGCTCACGATGACGATCGCCGACACCCGCTCGGGGTGCGCCTGCGCGTAGGCGAGGATCAGCGTGGATCCCCACGAACCGCCGTACAGCAGCCACTGGTCCACGCCGAGGTGCTCGCGCAGCCGTTCTATGTCCGCGATGAGGTTCTGGGTGGTGTTGGCGGTCAGGTCCGTCGCGGGGTCGGCGGCGAGAGGACGGCTGCGCCCGCAGTTGCGCTGGTCGAACAGGATGATGTTGTACCGTTCCGGGTCGAACCCGCGGCGCATGTTCGGTGAGCATCCGGAGCCGGGGCCGCCGTGGACGACGAGCGCGGGCTTGCCGCCGGGGTTCCCGCAGGCCTCCCAGTACACGAGGTTGCCGTCACCGGTGTCGAGGTGGCCATGGTCATAGGGCTCGATCTCAGGGAACATCACCCCAAGATACAACAGCACTGTTATATATCAGGACTCGGTGATCTTCTCGACCACCGCGGTGAGGCTGCGCTGGTCCTCGGCGGGGATCTGGGCGACGAGCTCGTTGAGCCGCCTGGTGACCTCGCAGTGGGTGCTCACCGCCACCCGGCGCCCCTCTTCGGTGAGCTCGACATAGGTCACGCGCCGGTCCTCGGGATCGCGCCTGCGCACGATCAGGCCCCGCTTCTCCGTACGGTCGACCAGCCCGCTCAGGTTGGACTTCTCCAAGTGCATGATCTTGCCCAGGTCGCTCATCCGCACCCGATCCCGGACGATCACGGCGCACACCAGCTCGGTCTGCTGCGCGGTGAGGTCATGACCCCGGCCGATGTCGTTGAACATGTGCAGCACATGGTGCGACAGACCCACCAGGGCCGTGGCCAGCTCCCTGGTCTCGGTCACGTCGATCTCGGTCATCTCGCCTCCAGGCCTCAGGCTAGCCCACTTGCCAACACCCCTATGGTTCATGATAAGAACTGTTCATAATCTGAACCATTCTGGAGGACACCATGACAGCGACCGTTACCGTGATCGGCGGCGGATACGCGGGCATCACCGTCGCGAAGGCCCTGGACGACGTGGCCGACGTCACCCTCGTCGAACCCCGCGACACCTTCGTCCACAACGTCGCGGCACTGCGAGCGGTGACCGACCCGGTGTGGGCCGAGCGGCTTTTCATCCCGTACGACGGCCTGCTGACCCGGGGCCGGATCCGGCACGACCGGGCGGTCAGGATGTTCGGCTCGGCCGTGGAGCTCGGCTCGGGTGAGCGGGTCACGTCCGACTTCGTGGTGCTGGCGACCGGCTCGCGCCACACCTACCCGGCCAAGCTCGACGTGGACGACAGCGTGGACGCCCGCGCCAAGCTCTGGGCCACGCACGAGGCGCTCTCGCGGGCCACGCGCGTGCTGCTGCTCGGCGCCGGGCCCGTGGGGCTGGAGTTCGCCGGGGAGATCAAGGCCGCCTGGCCGGACAAGCACGTCACCGTCGTGGATCCGGCCACGGAACTGATGCCCGGCGGGTTCCCCGCCGAGTTCCGCGAGGAACTGCACCGCCAGCTCGCCGCACTCGGCGTCGAACTGCTGCTCGGCACCGCACTGACCGAGCCGCCGCCGACCGCGCACGGTCAGGCCGCCCCGTTCACCGCGACCACGCGGGCGGGCGCCGAACTGAGCGCCGACATCTGGTTCGCCTGCTACGGCGCCACGCCCAACACCGGCTACCTCGTCCCCGGCCGCCGGCTCGACGTCACCCCCGAGCTGCGCCTGCCCGGCAGCGACACGATCTTCGCGCTCGGCGACATCACCAGCGTGCCCGAGATGAAGATGGCCCGCCTCGCCCAGCGGCACGCCGAGGTGGCCGCCGCCAACATCCGCGCCCTGATCGACGGACAGACCAACCTCACCGCCTACGAGCCCGCCCATGACGCCATCGTGCTGCCCCTCGGCCCGCGCGGCGGCGTCTCCTACGCGCCGGAGGCGGGCGTGCTCGGCGCCGAGGCCACCGTGGGCATCAAGGGCGAAATGTTCCTCGACACCTACCTCGACCTGCTCGGAGCGGAGGCGGCACGATGAAGACCTTGTTCGGTTTCGGCCTGGACGACGGCCAGTTGCTCAGCCAGGCCGTACAGGCCGATCGGGAGGGCCTCGACCTGGTCACCGTCTCCGACCACCCGTACCTCCACGACCGCCTGGACGCCTACGCCGCCATAGGCATGGTCCTCGGCCGCACGAACACGATCACCGCCGCCGTCAACGTCACCAACGTCCCGGCCCGGCCCGCCCCCATGCTGGCCAGGACCGTCACCGGCCTGTCCGCGCTGTCCGGCGGGCGGGTCGCCCTGGGAGTGGGCGCCGGTGGACTGTGGCGGGAGATCGAGAAGCTGGGGGTCGAGCCGCTGTCTCCGGCGCAGGCCGTACGGGCGCTCGAAGAAGCCATCACGGTGGTACGCGCGCTGTCCGGCGGCGGCGGGCCGGTCACCTTCGACGGCGAGTTCTACCAGGTGAAGGACCTGATCCCGGCGGCCGTCCCGACCCCGCCCATCTGGACGGGCTCGGTGGGGCCCAAGTCGCTGGCCGTCACCGGCCGGGTGGCCGACGGCTGGATCCCCGGCCACGCCGCCGACTGGCGGAGCGACCGTGTGGCCACCTCCCGCCCGCTGATCGACGAGGCCGCTGAGAAGGCCGGACGCGACCCCCGCGACGTCGCCACCATCTACAACCTGCCCGGCCGCATCACCACGACGCCCCTGCCCGCCACCCGCGACGCGAGCGGCCGGTGGCGCGGCGGCTCGGTCGCGCAGTGGGTGGAGGAGCTCACGAGCGCGATCCTGGAGTACGGCGCGGCGGGCTTCACCTACTTCCCCATCGCCGACGGAACCCCGGCGACCACGGCCCTGAGCCGCTGGGCCACCGAAATCGTCCCCGCCGTCCGAGAGGCCACCCGTGCCTGAACCGTCTACTTGAGCTTGACGACGGCGTCCTTCAGCCGGACGAGGTCGCGTTTGCGCGCCTCGTACGTGGCGCCGACCACCAGCAACAGCATGCCGCCCACCGCGATGGGCACCCACCGGGGCAGCGCCGTGACCAGCCCGGCGACCCACGGCGCCAGCTCCCGGACGGCCACCGCGACCAGCGTCAGCGCGCCGAGCACGGCCGGGGCCTGCAGCCGGTGGCGGGCTCCGGCCACGGTGACCGCGAGCGCCGCCGCACCCAGCAGCAGCGACCGCAGGGCCGTCGGCTCGGCGAGCAGGCTCGGCCCGAACGTGAACACCAGCCCCGCCCCATAAGCCTTCCACGACGACCCCTGCCGCCCCCGCAACCAGCCGATCCCGAGCAGCACCAGCGAGAACGGCAGCGTGTAGGCCTCGACGACCGTCACCTCCTCCGCCCACAACCGCATCCAGGAGGACACCAGCAGGAACCCGGTCCCCAGATACCCGATGGCCGGCACGCGCTTCCACGCTGCCGCCGCCACCGCGACGACGCCCGCTCCGGCGCAGACGAGGCTGGCCGTACGCAGGCCGTGGGCGGCGGCGACCACGCCCACCTCGCCGACGGCCAGCACACTCGCCAGCGCCACCCCGGCACCCCCGCCACGCCCCCAAGCACTCGTGCCCGCCGCCACCCCGGCCAGGATCGCCAGCGTCGTAATCGTCCCGGTCTGCGTGGCCGCCGCCCCCGCAACAGACAGCACGCCCAGCCAAACCGCCACACCGATCGCGAGGTCACCCGCAAGCGCCCACTCCCCGCCCGCCGTAACGCGCCGCGCGGCAAGCACCGCCGCCACCACCGTGGCCAGCAAGAGCAACCCCAAGCTCACCTGGTACGGCAGGCGAACCGTCACCGGCACCACCGCCACCACCACCCCGGCCACGACCACCGCGACCGCCGGCCGAGTCGCCACGACCAGCACAGCCCCGGCCATCACAACCGCGAGCAGCGCCCCCAACCGGCCATCCGGCAGCGAAGGCACCCCACCCCAGGGATCGAGCAGCCCGGAGAAGTTCGCCACCCCCCGCACCACCACGTCCACCACCGGCAGCACCGCCACTGCGGCCAGCACCACGGCCAAGACGCGCCCGAACACCCAGGCCAACCTCAACCCCCCGGCCCCCCGAGCACCAGCACCCGCCGTCGCACCCCCACCCGGCGTCGCACCCGCGCTTTGCCACGCGCCCGCAACCGGCTGCGCACCCCCGGCCTGCCGCACGCCCCCACCCGGCTCCGCGTCCACAACCGGCTGTGCTTCCGCAGCCGCCTTCGTGCCTGCGGCCTCCTTAGGGCCGTCGGTCTGCGGTGTGTCCGTGGCCGGCTTCGGTGTGTCACCGGCCTGCTGTGTGTTCGTGGCCGGCTTGGGCGTGCCGTACCAGCCGATGAGGGCGAGCACCGCACCGGAGGCGAACCCGAGCGCGGCCGCGTCGCGCACCGCCACCTCCAGCCCGTAGAGGACCGCCCACACCAGCCCCGAACCGCTCAGCGCGGCGCCGGCCAGCGCGGCCGGACGCCGGTACAGCACCGCCCAGGTCACCAGCAGCACGCCGAGCACCGTGTACGTCGCCGCCTCCGCCGCCAGCCCCTCGGTCAGCGCGAGCACCGCCGCCGTCCCGGCACCCCAGGCAGCGGCCGGATACCTGGTCGCGGCCACGCTGAGCGCCACCGCGACCAGCAACGGCACCCCGGCCGACGCCGCGTACCCGAGCCCGAAGGCCGCCGGCACCACCAGCAACGCCGACAGCGCGAGAACGAGCCCGCCCCCGGACACCAGCCCCGAGAGGTCAGAAGCCGAGACCCGCGACGTCAGCACACTCCACCGGCGAGCGGCCACCACGCACACGACGGCCGCCACCGCCAGGAACACGACACCCGGCCGCGCGAGGGCGAGCTGGGCGACTTCCCACCGCGTACCCGCCCACACCGCCGACACGTTGCGGAACGGCATGAGCAGCGCGTTCAGCACGATCATCACCAGCGGCAGTCCACCCAGCACGACCATGACCGCGCCGGAAACCACCCCGGCCCGCCGGATCACGACCGGCAGCCACAGCGCCGCGACCATGACGACCATCGCCGCCAGCGGGTACGGCAGCAGTTGCCACGAGGAGTTCAGCAACGGCCGCACCGGCGAGCCCAGCGCGAACATCAGGGCCAGCCCCGCCAGCCCCAGCGGCAGCCAGCGCATCAGCGGAACCACCCGCATCCCGACATATACCCCCGCCGCCGCCAGCACCACCAGCAGCCCGGCCGGAGCCCACACCAGGTCGCCCACCACCGACTCCACAGCGGCCACGAACACCGCCGCGAACGCGCTGATCCCCAGGCAGATCGCGGCCGTCACCCGGATCTCGACGCGCTTGGCGCGGCTCCAGACGGCGGCGTCGAGCAGGGTCGCGGCGGTGAACGCGGCGGCCGTCCCGGTCGCGGTCGAACCGAACCACATGATCATGGGCACCTGGGCGAGCAGGATCGCGATGATCGGCGCCACCCGGAGCGGCAGCACCCTGCCGTACACGGCCGCCCCCGCCGCGACCACCGCGATCACGCCCGCGCCGTAGTCGACCCAGGACAGCCCGCCGAGCAGCCCGACCCGGTGCGCCGCGTACCCGTCCAGCGCCATCAGCGCCAGCGCCAGCACCCCGACGGTCTCGGCCGTGGCCGTCAGCCCCCGCTTGAGCAGCAGCGCCGGTACGGCCAGCGCCACCCCGGTCACCACGACCAGGATCGCGCCCCGCCCGGCGATGCCCAGGTAACCCCAGCTGACCACCGTGAACACCACGGCCGCGACGGTCAGCAGGAGCCCGCCGAGGATCAGCAGCAGATTCTGCGCAGTCCGCCGCGAAACCTCCGCCGACCCCGCCCGCCCCCCAGCCCCACCCGGCACCCCAGACGGCATGGGCGGCATGGGCGGCATGGGCGGCCGACCCGCCGAACCCGGCGCACCCACCGGCACACCCGGCGTGCCCGGAACGGTCACCCCGCCCGGCACACCCGGAACGCCCGCCGCACCCGGAACGCCCGGCGCCCTGGGGGTGCCCGGCATTCCCGGGGTACCCGGCATCCCCGGAACGGCCGTGGAGGCTCGCCGGGCCCGAGCCCGCTCTTCGCGGAGCAGGCCGAGGAGGTGGCCACGGCGGCGGTGGAGTTCGGCCTCGCGCATCCTGAGGTCGGCGAGGGCGGAGTCGACCCGCCACAGCTCGGCCGCGGTCGGCCCGGCCAGGGGCAGGGCGCAGCGCGGGCAGGCGCTCGGGGTGCCGGGCAGCGGAGCCCCGCAGTCAGGGCACGCCATCACCCGAAATTTCCCACTATCAGGATGCATAGTGAGAATGATGCCGCTGCAGGGCAACCCCGCACCTGGGTGAACGTACTCAGACGTACCTGGGTGGTCCTGCTCAGATCACCGGCTACGGCGCGCGATCACCGCGATGACCGCCGTGGCCCCGACCGCGGCGGCCAGCCAGATCAGGATGTCCTGGCCGCTCAGCCCGCGTTCGTCCTGGGCGGTCTCGGCCGCCGCCACCGACGCCTTCTTCGACGGCGTCGGCGTGGAGCCGGAGGAGGCCAGCGCCCGCTGCGGCAGCGGCACCCGGTAGAGCGGGCTGCGCACCCCCTCGGACCCGGTCAGCAGCGCCTTGCCGTCCGCCGTGTACGCGATCGACTCGGCCTGATCCAGCGGCGGCATCGAGATCTTGGTGATGATGTCGCCGGAAGGCCGGAAGAGGGTGGCGGAGAAGTATGTCCGCACGACATAGGAGGACCCGTCTGGCGCGTAGGCCGCGTCGGTGGCCATCATGGGCGCGGCGGCGGCCTTGCGCAGGATGTTCACGCGCCCGGTCCGCAGTTTCAGCGGCGCCTCGTACACCGCCCCCGAGAACTCCTTGGACACCACCGACAACCGCCCGGTCCTGGGGTTCACCATGATCCCCTCGGCGTTGCGGGCCCCGTCGGCGTACCGGAACCGGTAGCGCACGGCGGGCACCGTGGCGTCCCTCATCGAGGCGGGTTCCATCACCTTGTAGATGGAGATGTCCGGCCAGGCGCCGTCCAGGTTGTCCCCGATGTCGGCGAACCACAACACGCCCCGCCCGGTCGCGGGGTCCTTGGAGGCCGCCATCGCCTCCCAGTCGCGTGCCTGCGCCCCCGACACCCTGAAGGCCGCCTTGGTACGGCCCGCCCCGTCGACCGCGAAGAACTCCGCCGCGGCCGAACTGTCGTTGTGCGTGTAGTAGATCCCGGTGTGCGTCGGCGAGAGGGCCAGCCCGCTCGACTCCGTGATCCGCGCGTCGCGGAAGCTGAACAGCTTCTCTTCCGCCTCATCGGCCAGCGCCATCGCCGGCGCCGCAGGCAGCGCACAGGCCAGCACGGTCCCGGCAATCACCTTAATCCAGACATCCCCCACCCTGACATCATGCCCGCTCCGCGGCCTCGACCATCCCCACCTGGGCACTGTGCTTGCGGAACCCCCAGCTCTGCAACGCATATAGCAGGACGTTCACCGCCAACATGGCCACCCACAACCCGGTGATCCCCCACACCCGCGCCACCGGTATCGCCGCGGCGACGAGCAGGCCGTACCCGATCGCGAAGTAGACCAGCGAGGCGCCGGCGCGCTTGAGCGCCGACAGCCCGAAACCCCGTACGGCCTGGGCCGCGTCCGCCATCGACGACAGCAGCATCAACGGCACCAGCGCGAGCACCGCCGCCCGCACGCCGGGGTCGTCGCTGAACAGGCCGGCCAGCACCGGCCCGGAGACCAGCAGCGCCAGCCCGCCCACGGCCGAGGCGCCCACGGCCAGCACCGCCGCGCGCCGGTTGACCCGCCGCACCTCGGCGGAGGTGGTGGCCCGCGCCATCTCCGGCACCGCCGCCTGCGCCACCGCCAGCGACGCCAGGAACGTGAAGCCGGTGAGCGTCCCGAGCACCGCGTGCGCGGCGGCCTCGCGCACGGTCGTCAGCGTCGCGGCGAACGTCACCACCCCGAGCGCCCCGAACTTGACCAGCACCGTCCCCGCCAGCGGCAGGCTGACCCGCGCCAGCGCGAGGATCTCCGCCACCCGGGGACGCGCCTGCCCGACGGGGCGGCCGAGCGCGCGGCGCAGGCAGACGTTCGAGACGAGCACGCCGGCCAGCCCGGCCGCCAGCCACGCCACGCCCATCCCGTCGAGCCCCCAGCGCGGCACCAGGACCAGCGTCAGCACGATCACCGTCGCGGTGTTGGCCAGGCCGGACCAGAGCACCTGCCGCGCACGTCCGAGCGCGATGAGCACCGTGCCGGCGCCGCCGTTCGACGCCAGCACAAGCAGATCGAGCGCCAGCAGGTACGGCAGCGCCCCCAGCTCGGCCACGATCTCCCGCGGCACCCCAGCGACCCCGGCCAGCAGCGGCACCCCGAGCACCGCCAGCGCCCCGGCGAGGCCCACGGCCAGCGTCAGCCAGCGCGCGTCGCGCAGGATCGGCACCGCCCGTACCGGATCGTCCTTGTGCGGCGCGACGAACGGCATCAGCCCGCGCAGCGCCCCGGCCACGGCGGTGGCGGCGGGGTTGAGCACGGCGGTCATGACGGCGAAGGCGGCCAGCGTGACGGGCGCGTGCCGACCGAGCGCGCCGGCGACGACGAGGGAACCCACCATCCCGGTCACCATGGACAGAAACAGGGGAACAGCGGACCGAAGCAGCACCATCACGACGGAAAGTCATCCTAGCCTGGAGTGCACTCCAGCTACCTAGGGTGATGTCCATGGAATACGTGAACCTGGGACGCTCCGGCCTCAAGGTCAGCCCGCTGTGCCTCGGCACCATGAACTTCGGCCCGTTCACCTCCGAGGAAGACTCCTTCGCGATCATGGACCGCGCCCTTGAGGCGGGCGTCAACTTCTTCGACTCCGCCAACGTGTACGGCCAGTCGGCCGGCCGGGGCGCGACCGAGACCATCGTCGGCAACTGGTTCGCCCAGGGCGGCGGCCGCCGGGAGAAGACCGTCATCGCGACCAAGCTCTACGGCGGCATGACCGACTGGCCCAACGACGGCCTGCTGTCGGCCCTGAACATCAGGAAGGCCTGCGACGCCTCGCTGAAGCGCCTGCGGACGGACTACATCGACATCTACCAGGCCCATCACGTCGACCGCGGGACTCCGTGGGAGGAGTTCTGGGAGGCGATGGACGTCCTGCGGCAGCAGGGCAAGATCGTCTACGTCGGCTCGTCGAACTTCGCCGGCTGGCACCTGGCCAAGGCCCAGGAGGCCGCCCGGCGCAGAAACTCCGTGGGCCTGGTCAGCGAGCAGAGCCACTACAACCTGCTGAACCGGGCGGTCGAGCTGGAGGTGCTGCCCGCGGCCGAGGACTACGGCATCGGCGTGATCCCGTGGAGCCCGCTGGGCGGCGGCCTGCTCGGCGGCATCCTGCGCAAGATGGACAAGGGCCGCTCGTCCTCCGAGCGGATGCTCGTCGAGCTCGACAAGCACCGCGACAAGATCGAGGCCTACGAGAAGCTCTGCGACGACCTGGGCGCCGACCCCGCGCACGTGGCGCTGGCATGGCTGCTCAAGCAGCGCGCGGTGGCCGCGCCGATCATCGGCCCGCGCACGATGGAGCAGTTCGAGAGCAGCCTGCCCGCCCTGGAGGTCACGCTCGACGAGGCGGCGCTGGCCAGGCTGGACGAGATCTTCCCCGGGCACAGGACGGCGCCGGAGGACTACGCCTGGTAGGTCAGGTGACCAGCGCGCCGACGACGACGATCAGCAGCAGAAGGCCGAGCACGATGGGCAGGAGCCAGAAACGGGGACGGTCCACGTTTGAGGAGCCTAGTCGGGCTCCGGAGGTGCGAGCGCCCACTCGGCCAGTGACTCGTACCTCACCTGGGCGCCCAGCGTCGAGTTGACCAGCCGGACCGACTCGGCCCGCCACGGCGAGCCGGTGAATCCGGCCAGCGACTCGACCAGCGCGCTCAGGTCCTGCTCGTGCTTGGCGCGGGCGAGCGTGAGGTGCGGGTGGAAACGCTTCTCGTCGGTCTCCACCGCGCCCGCCCGGCGGGCTCCGGCCTTGACCGAGTCGGCCAGCCGGACCATCGAGCCGCCGGTCACCCCTGCCCAGAAGACCCTGGCCCGGCGTACCGACGAGAAGGCTCCGAAGCCGTCGAAGGCCAGGTCGATGGCGGGGTGGCGGGCTACGGCGCGGGCCAGCCGTACCTGGAGGTCGGGTAGGACGCGCTCGGGCACCTCGCCGAAGAACGCGAGGGTGATGTGCCAGGTGGCGCGGTCCGGCCAGCGCAGGCCCGGCACCCGCCCGGCGTGCGGAGCGATCGCCGTCTCGATCTCGTCGAGAACCTCGTCGGGCGGTACCAGAGCCGCGAACAACCTCATGCGGGCATCATGCCGTGGCGAGCGCCACCCTGCGGCGGGCGCCGATCATGCGTGTCATGAGCAGCGCCATGCCGGTGCCGGCCAGCACCAGCGCGCCCGAGAGCATGACTCCGGCTCTCGGGCCGCCGAACTCCGACAGCAGGCCGACCAGCGGCGCCCCCAGCGGCGCGCCACCGGTGAACACGAGCAGGTAGATGCCCATGACCCGGCCGCGCATCTCCGGCGAGGTGGCGAGCTGGACGCTGGCGTTGGCGGCGGTGTTGACGGTGATCAGCGCGATGCCGGCCGGGACCAGCAGCGCCAGGTAGACCGGGTAGACCGGCGCCACGCCGACCGCGACCAGGAACAACCCGAAACTGATCGCGCCGGTGAGCAGCACCTTCCTGCTGGGCTTGGCACGGCGCGCGGCCAGCAGTCCGCCGCCGAGCGCGCCGACCGCGAACATGCTGGAGGCCAGCCCGAACGACGAGGCGCCCGCGCTGAACACCTCGCGGGCCATCAGCGCGATCGACATCGAGAACGACTGCGAGAACATCGACACGAACCCGATCAGCAGGATCGGCATCAGCAGTTCCTGCTTGCCCAGCACGTAGCGCAGCCCCTCGCGCAGCTGGCCCTTGGCCCTGGGGACGGGCTCGGCGAGGTTCAGCTCCGCCTTCCGCATGAAGATCAGGCTGGAGATCACCCCGGCGAACGTCAGCGCGTTGAGCAGGAAGATCGGTCCGGTCCCGCCCAGCATGAAGATCAGCACACCGGCGACGGCCGGGCCGACCACGCGGGCCAGGTTGAAGATCGAGGCGTTGAGCGCGATGGCATTGGACAGGTCCTTGCGGCCGACCATCTCGACCACGAACGTCTGCCGGGTCGGCACCTCGACGCAGGAGACGAGGCCGAGCGCGAAGGCCATCACGTAGACGTGCCAGACCTGCGCGGTGCCGGTGACGGTCAGGATGCCGATGGCGAGCGCGAGCAGCGCCATGATCGACTGCGCGACGATCAGGATGGGCCGCTTCGGGTAGCGGTCGGCGAGCACGCCGCCGAAGAGGCCGAACAGCAACATCGGGAGGAACTGGAGCGCGGTCGCCGTACCGAGGGCCGCCGCGCTGCCGTGCGTGAGGTCGAGCACCAGCCAGTCCTGGGCGGTGCGCTGCATCCAACCGCCGAGGTTGGAGACGGCGCTGCCGGAGGCGAACAGCCGGTAGTTGTGATTCCTGAGCGACCGGAACATCCCGGTCCTGGGTTCCTCAGGTTCTAGATCTTGCTGAGCTTCTCCAGAATCGGGGCCGCCTGCCTGAGCACCGCCCGTTCCTCCGGCGTCAGTTCCTTCAACCGTTGCGTCAGCCAGGCCTCTTTCTGCCTGCGCTCCTCCTTCAGGAGTTTCAACGCGGCTTCGGTCACGCTCACGGTCACTTGCCGCCGGTCGGTCGGGTGCGGCGTACGCGCGAGCAATCCTCGCTCCACGAGCCCGGCGATCACGCGGGTCATCGAGGGCGGCTGCACCTTCTCGAGCTCGGCCAATTCGCCGGGGGTTATCGCGGAATGCCGTTCCACGGCGGCGAGCGTCGCGACCTGAGTGGGTGTCAGCGAGGACGCCGTCGCCTGTCGTCGTAGCCGCCTGGTCAGCCGCGCCAGTGACACGCGCAGAGCTGAAGCCAGGCCTGCGTCGCTCCGCAGGTCCATCTTTTGGGTGTTCGTTAGCATGAGTCATTACCTTTGCTAACTATATGGGTACCCAACACATTCCCTCCAGGCCGAAGATCTCACCCATTGATACAGCAGACCTGGCCGAGCATGAAAAAGGGGCGGTGACCCGGGGTGGCTCACCCCTCCAGAGGCCACTCCGGATCACCGCCCGCTGAGACATCCATGCTCCTGCGCGGAGCGGAGGTCACACTCCCACAGGGTGCCGGTACGGCCCGCGTCCCGGCTATCGGTACCCCCTACCGATTTCCCGGCGACCTGCTCTCTCGGCATACGTACTCCACGGATTGCGCGGAATCCCATAACCGATCGTTACGCGATGAATACGATCCGAACATGACACTAGGCACGTTCCGCAGACGGCCAGGAGAGCTCCCCCGCGACGTCACCGCGTTCATCGGGCGCCGGACCGAGCAGTCCGAGCTCGCCGCCCTCCTCATCGGCGAGCGCCTGGTGACGGTTACCGGGCCGGGCGGCGTCGGCAAGACCCGCCTGTCCCTGCGGGTCGCCGACGCCGTCAAGGAGCGCTTCGCCGACGGAATCTGCCTCATCGAGCTGTCCGCATTGCGCGATCCCGAACTCCTCCCCCACACCGCGTGCACGGCGCTCGGGCTTCCGGAGAAAGCCGGGCAAACCCAGCTCGACACGCTCCTGGACCACCTCCAGGAGCGCGACATTCTGCTCATCCTGGACACCTGCGAGCACCTCATCGACGCCTGCGCGGGCCTGGCCGACATCCTCATGCGCGAGACGCCCCGGGTATGCGTACTGGCCACGAGCCGCCAGCCGCTCGACGTTCCCGGCGAGCATACGTATATGATCGCGCCGCTTCCCGTGCCCGACTCCGTCGCCCTCGCCGCCGGGAGCGGGAACGCCATCGAGCTGTTCGCCCTGCG
The DNA here is from genome assembly GCF_042740095.1 of Nonomuraea sp. NPDC059023. NCBI lineage: Bacteria > Bacillati > Actinomycetota > Actinomycetes > Streptosporangiales > Streptosporangiaceae > Nonomuraea > Nonomuraea sp. NPDC059023. The sequence continues at coordinate 240,572 of NZ_JBHYIO010000009.1, forward strand.
CGCCGCCACCGTCGTGCCCGGCTTCCAGCTCACCGAGGCCAACGGCGACCAGGTGGTCGCGCTGTGCCGCCGCCTCGACGGGATGCCGCTGGCGATCGAGCTGGCCACCGTGCGGCTGCGGGCCGTACCGCTGGAGCAGCTCATCGAGCGTCTTGAGGACCGCTTCCGGTTACTGACGGGCGGCCGGCGTACGGCGCTGCCACGGCACCAGACGCTGCGCACCACCATCGACTGGAGCCACGACCTGTGCACCCCGGCGGAGCGGGTGCTCTGGGCGAGGCTGTCGGTGTTCGCCGGATCCTTCGACATGGAGGCCGTCGAGGAGGTCTGCGCCGACGACCGGCTGCCCGTCGAGACCGTCATGGAGACGCTGATCGGCCTGGTCGACAAGTCGCTCGTCCTGCTCGCCGACGAACCGGGCGCCCGCTACCGCCAGCTCGACACCATCCGCGAGTACGGCGCCGACCAGCTCGCCCGCAGCGGCGAGCAGGCCGCCGTGCGCGGTCGGCAGATCGCCCGCTTCCACCGCCTGGCCGCCTACTTCGACGAGCACTTCATCGACGACGACCAGGTGGAGCGCTACCGGGCGCTGCGGCGCGACCACGCCAACCTGCGCGCGGCCATGGAGCACGCCATGCTCCTGCCCGACCCGAACGTGGCCGCCGACCTGATCAACGCGCTCTGGGGCTACTGGCAGATCTCGTGCCTGTACACCGAGAGCCGCTACTGGCTGGGCCAGGTGCTGCACCGGTGCACCGCGCCCTCCCGGCAGCGGGCCAGGGCGCTCGGCGTGCGCGCGTACCTGATCGCCTTCCAGGGCGACCTCGACACCGCCCTGTCCGACTGCGACGAGGCCCTGCCCATGGCCGAGGAGCTCGGCGAGCGGCTGCTGGCCGGGCGCATCCTGCTCTACCGGCACCTGGCGCTCTGCTTCGCCGGACGGCTCGCGGAGGCGGCCGAGGCCGCCGAGACGGCGCTGAAGATCATGGAGGAGGTCGACGACCGGATCGGGCTGGTCGCCCTCGACGCCCAGGACGGCTACCGCCACCACCTGGCCGGCGAGCCGGAGGAGGCGCGGCGGCTGTGCGAGCACGGGCTGCAGCGGCTGGGGCACGGCACCGGCGAGCAGTGGCTGCGCGGGTACCTGTACTACATCACCAGCGCCGCCCTGTTCGGCAAGGGCGACTACGTGGGGTGTGAAACGGCGGGCCGTACCGCGATCGGGATCAAGACGGAACTGGGCGACATGATCGGCACGGCCTACTGCCTGGAGACGCACGCCTGGCTGGCCGCCGTACGCGGTCGCGCGCAGCGGGCGGCCTGGCTGCTGGGCGCGGCCGACCGGCTCTGGCGGATGACCGGGCTGCGGCTGAGCGGCACGGTCGTGATGGAGGAGTTCCACCAGAGCGCCACGAGCGCCGCGCTGGCCGCGCTCGGCGAGAAGCGCTTCGCCGAGCAACGCGAGCACGGCGCCCGCACGCCGCTGGAGAAGGTGGTCGGCGCCGCGCTCGCCGACGCCGACCGGCTGCCCGGCTGCGCCCCGGCGGCCGGCGGGCCGGCGATGGAGCTGCTGACCCGCAGGGAGCGGGAGGTGGCCGTGCTGCTGCGCGAGGGCCTGTCCAACCGGGAGATCGCCGAGCGGCTGCACATCTCCAAGCGGACCGCCGACACCCACGTCGAGCACATCCTGGCCAAGCTCGGCCTGACCTCCCGGGCGAAGGTGGCCGAGCTGGTCGCGGGCGCTACAAACCGATGAGGTCCCTGATCGGCCCGAGCGCGAAGTACACGACGAACAGGAGGGAGACGCCCCACATCAGCGGGTGCACCTCGCGGCCCTTGCCCTTCAGCACCTTGATCAGCACGTAGCTGACGAACCCGGCGCCGATGCCGTTGGAGACCGAGTAGGTGAACGGCATGAGCACGATCGTGAGGAACGCCGGGATCGAGACCTCGTAGTCGCTGAAGTCGATCTCCTTGATCGCGCTCATCATCAGGAAGCCCACGATGACCAGCGCGGGCGCGGCCGCCTCGTACGGCACCACCTTCACCAGCGGCGCCAGGAAGATCGCGACCAGGAAGAGCACGCCGGTCACGACGCTGGCCAGACCCGTACGGGCGCCTTCCGCCACACCGGAGGCCGACTCGACATAGGTGGTGTTGGAGGACACCGAGCCCGCGCCGCCCGCCGCCGCGCCGATCGAGTCGACCAGCAGGATCTCCTTGGTCCTGGGCAGTTGCCCGTCCGGCCCGATGAGATCGGCCTGCCGGCCGACGCCGACGATGGTCCCCATCGTGTCGAAGAAGTCCGTCACGAGCAGCGTGAACACCAGCAGGACGGCCAGCAGTACCGACACCCGGGTGAACCCCCCGATGGGGTCGAACTCCGTGAACAACACCAGCGGATTCGTGATCCCGAACATGTCGGAGGTGATGTGCGGGACGTTCAGCATCCACCCGCCGGGGTTGTCCTTGGAGAACGCCCCCGGACGGAAGAGCAGCTCGACGACGGCGGCCAGCACGGTCGTGCCGACGATCCCGATCAGGATCGCGCCCTTGACCTTGCGCGCCACGAGCGCCGCGGTGGCCAGCAGGCCGACGATGAAGACCAGGACCGGCCAGGAGGTCAGCTCCCCGGCGATGCCCAGGGTCAGCGGCGGCACCGCGTTGCCGCGGACGAAGCCGGAGTCCACGAAGCCGATGAGCGCGATGAACAAGCCGATGCCCACACTGATCGCGGTCTTCAACTGCGTGGGGATCGCGTTGAACACCGCCACGCGGAACCCGGTCAGCACCAGGATGCCGATGATCACGCCTTCGACGAAGACCAGGCCCATCGCCTCCTCCCAGCTCATCTGGGTGGCGATGCCGAAGGTGACGAAGGCGTTGAGGCCGAGCCCGGCGGCCATGGCGAACGGCACCCTGCCGACGACGCCCATGAGGATGGTCAGGACACCGGCCACGAACGCGGTTCCGGCCGCGACCAGTGCGATGTTGGGGCTGCTTCCGTCACCGATGAACTGTCCGTCGGCGTCCGGTTTGGTGGCGATGATGAAGGGATTGAGTACCACGATGTAGGCCATCGTGAAGAACGTGGCGAGGCCGCCGCGGACCTCACGGGAGAGCGTCGAACCTCGTGCGGTGATGCTGAAGAACCGGTCAAGAGTGCTGTTCACGCGCGAACAGTGACAGGCGTCGCATCGCATGAAAAGCGTAGGTGATCGTATCGAGATGGTATTGGAAGCTACCCTGGACAATGTGAAACGCGAATGGCGACCAGAACCGGAACCGATCAAGACCAATGATCCGGCCGCCATCGCCGTGGGCACCGCGCTCTGGGCGGTCGCGCTCGTCGTTCTGCTGATCTTCCGGCCCGCGCCCGAGAACACCTGGTGGATCTGGACCTGCCTGACCGGCGCCGGCTTCGGCCTGTTCGGAATCTGGTTTGTCAGGCGCAGGCGTTGACATAAGTCACCCGCAACTGCTGTCTTCTCCCACTACCTGGGCAAACCCGGCCTGACCATGCTTGAAGGCATGAAGAAGACCTTGACGACGACCCTTCTGCTCGCGACGGCGCTCACCGCATGCAGCACCGCGGCCAAGCCGGACCCGACCCCCGTCGCGAAGAAGAAGGAGACCGGGGCCGTCGTCTGGGCCCCCTGCACCGACCTGACCGGGCCCGACGGCAAGCCCCTGAAGGACGCCTCCCTGGAGTGCGGCAAGCTCCCCGTTCCCCTCGACTACGCGAAACCGGACGGCGAAAAGCTCGACCTGGCGCTCATCCGCATCAAGGCCACCGGTGACCGGCTCGGCTCCCTGGTCTTCAACTTCGGCGGACCGGGCGGCTCCGGCGTCGACACCCTCGCCCTGGCCGCGAAGGCGTTCGCCAGCCTCGGCACCCGCTACGACCTGGTCAGCTTCGACCCGCGCGGCGTCGACCGCAGCTCCGGCGTCAAGTGCGGCGACATCGACAAGTTCGCCGCCGTCTCCCCGCAGTCCGCCGACTTCGACCGCATGATGAAGGAGTTCGCCGCCACCTGCGCCGAGCAGTCCGGCAAGATCCTCCCCCACGTGGGCACCGCCAACGCCGCCGAAGACCTCGACCGCATCCGCCTCGCCGTGGGCGACGACAAGCTCAACTACTTCGGCCTCTCGTACGGCACGCAGCTCGGCGCCGTCTACGCCACCAAGCACCCCAAGAACGTCGGCCGCTTCGTGCTCGACGCCGCCCTCGACCCCTCCGTCAGCTTCAAGGAGCGGGCCGTCACCCAGGCCAAGGGCTTCAAGCAGGCCTTCGAGGCCTTCGCCAAGGACTGCGTCGCCCAGACCTGCGACCTCGGCGCCACACCCGCCGCCGTCCAGAAGGACCTCCAGACCTTCCTGAAGTCCCTGGACGACAAGCCCGTCAAGGTGGGCGACCGCGAGCTGACCGGCGGCCTGGCCCAGACCGGCGTCATCGCCGCCCTCTACTCCAAGATGAGCTGGCCCGTGCTTGAGCAGGCCGTCGCGGCGGCCAAGAAGGGCAACGGCCAGGCGCTCCTGAGCATGGCCGACCTCTACACCGGCCGCAGGCCCGACGGCACGTACAACACCATGATGACCAGCCTCCAGGCCATCAACTGCGTCGACAGCCCCGAACGCGCCACCGACGCCGACATCGAGGACGTGAAGAAGGCGACGCTCGCGGTGAACCCGATGATGGAGAACGGCGGGCTCGCCTCCATCTGCCGCTACTGGCCGGTGCGCGGGACCAACGACGACGCCAAGCGCGTCGACGCCACCGGTTCGGCCCCGATCGTGGTGGTGGGCGGCAAGGGCGACCCGGCCACGCCGTACGAGTGGGCGCCCCGCCTGGCCGCCAGCCTCAAGACCGGCGTCATGCTCACGTACGAGGGTGAGGGGCACGGCGCGTACCTGAGCGGCAGCAGCTGCGTGACCCGCACCATCGACACCTATCTCCTCAACGGCACCCTTCCCCAGAAGGACGCCACCTGCCCCGCCGCCTGACCCGGCCGGCGGCCTGACGGGGGCGGCCACCGGGCCCAGATGCCCCTCCCTTCCGGGGAGGGGCATCTGCTCATGTGCTCGTTTCTGGGCGGTTCGCGGTCTCCGGTGTGGCGGGCAGGAGGCGTGGTACGGCCCGCATGTAGACGAGCATGCCGATGACTTCGACGAGGGTCTGGGTGACCACGACGGCGGCGGCCAGGGCGAGGTGGGCGGGCAGGGCCAAGGCCAGTGGGAGCACGACCAGGGAGTTGCGGGTGGCGCCGGTGAAGACGACCGCGCGCCCGTCGCGCGTGCCGAGCCGGAACAGGCGGGCGACGCCGAGCCCGGCGAAGGCCATGACGACCAGGAAGGCGACGTAGAAGGGCACCACGCCGGCCAGGTCGGCCAGCGCGGCCGGGTCGGCGGTGAGGGCGGGCACCTGGGAGGCGACCACGACCAGCAGGGTGGCGGCCATCAACGGCACCATCGTGGTACCCGCCGCCGCGGCGAGCACGCGGCCGGGCCGGGCGCGCGCGGCCCAGGCCTGGGTGGCCCAGGCCAGCGCGAGCGGGATGACGATGAGCACGACGAACGCCTCGACGAACGGGCCGGGCCGCACCGTCGCGGCCAGACCGGCGCCGAGGAAGAGCCACAGCAGCGCCGGCAGGGCGAGCATCTGGGCCAGCAGCAGGATCGGGGTGGTGGCCAGCAGCCGGTCACTGGCGGCGCCGGCCAGGCCGCTGAAGACGATCACGTAGTCCACGCACGGGGTGAGCAGCACCAGCAGCACGCCGATGCGGATGGCCTGGTCGGCGGGCAGCAACGCCAGCATCACCGCGACCACCAGCGGCACCACGGCGAAGTTGATCACCAGTACGGCGGCCAGGAACCGGCCCTGACGCAGCGCCCGTACCAGGCTGGCGGCCGGGACCTGCAGAAAGGTCACATACAGCAGCGCGCCCAGCACCGGGTTGATCGCCCCGGCCAGGCCCGCCCCCTGGCCGGGCAGCGCCCATCCCAGCAGCGCCCCGGCGGCGATCGCGGCCAGGTAGACGGCGATCTGGTGATCTTCCATGCGGGTGGTCAGGCTCATCGCGGGCGTGGGTCCTGTTCGCGTGGTGTCGACTGGTGTGCGGCCTTGATCACCCTTGGCGGCGCGAGCGCCTTCCCGTTCCCTTCTTGCGGCTCGTTCACGCCGTGGTGGCCGCCGTCGCGCGGGCCTGGAGCGCGTCCAGCACCTCGGCGTGTACGGCCGGCACCGCCACCTCCAGCGTCAGGCGGCCGTCGGCGATGGTCAGGGTGAAGGTGAAGAAGGAGCAGCAGCCGTTCTCCCGAGCGGTCAGCTCGGCGGCCCGGGCGGCGTGCTCCGGGCTGAAGACGAGCTCCAGCCGGAGCAGCTCACGCCCCGGCCGCAGTACCGTCTGGACCGCCTCGGCGAACAAAGCGTCGAACTCGGCCACCCGCAACGGCTGCTCGGCCGTGGGCAGCGTGCACGTCGAAGGAGCCCATCCCTGGTCAAGGGCGATGTCCTGTGCCATATCCCGACGGTAAGCCTGTACCTGGGCATCAGATGCAAGTCCCCGTCCCCCTTTCCCTTGCCAATATATCGTGAAGTCGGGCTATCATCGCCCTATGACGATTAATGGTGATGCCGGTCGATGCGTGAACGCCGATATCGCCGCCGGCATCCCCCCGGCGGCGGCGCTGTTCCACTCGCTGGCCGATGAGACCCGGCTGAAGATCGTGCAGCGCCTGGCCCAGGGCGAGGCCCGCGTCGTCGACCTGACCGGCCAGCTCGGGCTGGCGCAGTCGACGGTCTCCAAGCACCTGGCGTGCCTGCGCGACTGCGGCCTGGTCGACTACCGCGCCGAAGGCCGCCAGTCCTTCTACGCCTTGACCCGGCCCGAGCTGATGGACCTGCTCGGCGCCGCCGAACAACTCCTGGCCGCCACCGGCCACGCCGTCACCCTCTGCCCCACCTCCACCCCCAGCACCCCCACCTCCACCCCCGGCACCACCCCCGCCTCCTCCCCCGGCAGCGCCCCCATCTCCACCTCCGGCAGCGCCCTCATCTCCACCTCCGGCAGCGCCCCCGCCTTCGCCTCCGCCTCCTCCCCCGGCAGCGCCGAGACCGCCGAGACCGCCAGAGAAGGGGTGGGCGCGTGACCGCGCTGAACCTGCCCAGCCTCGGGCCGGCGCCGGCGCGGCGGGCCGTACTGCGCCGCCGTATCCGCCTGCTGGTCGCCGCGACCATCACCTACAACGTGATCGAAGCCGTCGTGGCCATCACCGCCGGCACCATCGCCTCCTCAGCGGCGCTGATCGGCTTCGGTCTCGACTCCGTGGTCGAGGTCGCCTCGGCTGCCGCGGTCGCCTGGCAGTTCTCGGCCACCGACCACGAGAAGCGGGAGAAGACAGCGCTGCGCGTCATCGCGATCTCGTTCTTCGCGCTGGCCGCCTACGTCACCTTCGACGCCGTACGCGCCCTGCTCGGCGTGGGCGAGGCCGAGCACTCCACACCCGGCCTGATCCTGGCCGCCCTGTCGCTGGCCGTCATGCCGTTCCTGTCGGCCGCCCAGCGCCGCACCGGTCGCGAACTCGGCTCCGCCTCCGCCGTGGCCGACTCCAAGCAGACGTTGCTGTGCACCTACCTGTCCGCGGTACTGCTGGTGGGCCTGGCACTCAACAGCTTGTTCGGCTGGTCCTGGGCCGACCCGATCGCCGCTCTGGTCATCGCGGGCGTCGCCGTAAAGGAAGGCCGCGAGGCTTGGCGCGGCGACGCCTGCTGCGCCCTCCCCAGCCACCCCGACACCGGCACCCACACCGCCGCCAGCGCCGGCGGCGGCGCGGGTGCTGGCACCGAGGCTCGCGCGGGCGCGGGCGCCGGGAGTGGCGCGGGCGCCGGGGCTGGTGCGGGCGCGGGCGACGGCGCGGGCGCTGGTTCCAACGCTGGCGACGGCGCGGGCGAGCCGACCGGCGCGACCGTGTGCGCCGACGGCTGCTGCGCCACCGGCAAGGTGAAGGAGAACGACCGATGATCGGCCGCCCGATGCCCGCCCGTGTGCGGGCCGCCTACCGCGCCGAGATGTACGCCGCCCGCACCACACGCGCCCCCGAAGAGCGGTGGCGGCATCTGGAGCGGGCACACATCATCTCCCAACCGTGGCCCTGGCCCCACACGGCCAACCACATCGCCATGTTCGCCCTGGCCCTCGCCCAGCGCGACCGCCGCGAGGCGATCGGCCAGATCATCCGCATCATCGTGGCCGCGCCCGGCTCCGCGCTGGGCCGCTACCCCGAAGGCAACACCGGCCGCGCCCGCGTCAGCCTCACCCAGCCCATGCCCCTGCCCACCGACCTGGCCCACCTGCTGCAGAGCACCTGACCGGGCACGTCCCGAGGGGAGTTCGCCGAAGTGACGATCAGCCGCCTACCCGCCCTTCCCCCGATGCCCGGCGGCAATCCGGACCTCGGCGACGTGACCGGCCCGCAAGAGCCGGCCAGGCAGATCGCCACCGGTCAGGCCTGGACACCCGAGCTGGCCAACCTGGTCAAGACCCTGTTCGACAAGCAGGCCGCCGACTGGAACACCGGCCACAGCGTCAGCCACTTCGACCCCCTGCACGACGCCTTGGCCCGGGGCGGCATCCCAGCCGGGGGCGTGAGCGCCGAGATCGGCTCGGGCACCGGCCACCTTCCTCGCCGATGAAGGACAGCCCCGCGTTACGAAGTCGAAGGAGGGCACCCCCTGCCGGGTGGAGGGGACTCAACCCTGCCCGCAGGCACGGGGCGACCTCACCCGCAAGGGGTCAGTTGTCGAGACCCGCCGGGGGTCAAGGGTCGAGCAGAGAACCGAAGATGGCCACGCCGAGCTCGAAAGCCTCCTGCTGACCGAGGATCCGTCCTTCGACGTCGGGGTGGGCATCAACCCATGACTGCGCGGTACGGGCGTCGGTGAAGAAGTTGATGGACCCGCAGCAGGCGTCGGCCGCGGCGACCGCGCAACAGGTTGCCTGCTGACCGGCGAACACCACCGCAGTCCGGGGGCTCCACACGGCACCGTCACCGGAGACTTCCACGATGATCGGCCGGCCGGTGACGGGATCGGCCGACTCCAGCCGGATGTCGCGGCCCAACATGGCGGCCATGCCAAGCGCATCAATGGCACACATGGCATAGACCTGCGGACCGCCGACAATCTGCACCCGGTGTGGCGTAGGGACGGCAGAGAACGGATAGGCGGCGCGAATCTCACCGTGCTCGTCCAACCGCAGAAAGTCGGCTTCGTGCAACGCGGTCAGAGCCTGCTGCGGCAACTCGGCGCGGCTGAGCGCCGTACCGGTCCCGGCAAAGGAGCGCAACACCCGCTGCTGCACCGCCCGCAGACCACCATCGACGGGCGCGCGCCTGCCCGCGCCCGCACGGCCCAGCGCGTCCGACCACACCATCGCGGACGTACGCCGCAACGCCTGCCGCAACTCCGCGACCGAAGGCACCTTCTGGAGCCGGCACGACATGCTGATGGGCATCCCCGCGACACCGAACGGGTCAAACCCGTCCACCAGCAGCATGGGAGACCCGCGCAAACCCCACCGCCGCGCCTCCTCATCAGTGCTCACCGTCCGACGCAAGACCGTATCGGCGACTCCCACCTCCGCCATAGCCCGAGCAAGGCGGTCGGCCAGAACAGGAGCGTTAGGACAGCCCGGCACGCTCACCAGAACAATCTCCATGGGCCCAAGCTAAACCTTCCAGCGCACTGGAAGGTCAAGACCATACGCTGGGACCATGCGCATCGGCACACTCGCCGCCGAGGCCGGCGTCAGCACCAAGACCATCCGCTTCTACGAGCAAGCCGGGCTGTTGCCCGAACCCCCGCGCACCAGCGGCGGCTACCGCGACTACCCGGCCACCACCGTCGACCGCCTGGCCTTCGTCCGCGACGCCCAGACCGCCGGCCTGTCCCTGGCCCAGATCCGCGAGGTCCTGGACATCCGCGATGCGGGGCAGGCGCCCTGCGAGCACGTGGGCGAGCTGATCGAGGCACACCTGACCCAGGTGAACGACCGTATCGACGAACTCATCTCCGCCCGCGCAACCCTGCGCGCTCTCCGTAGACGCGCCCAGGAAACCGACCCGGTGGATTGCGCCCCGGACCGCGTCTGCACCATCCTCGCCTCCCGACAGCCGACATAGGTACGCCCCCGACAGCAGGCACGCCCCGATCACCGCTCCCAGCCCGGATGACGTCATGCCCACCCCGGCGACGACCCTGCGCGCATCCACCGCCAGGAGAGCGACCGGGTCGCGGCCCGAGGACCGTGGCCGTCCGGAGCCGGGTAACAGCCAGGCCGAATCCGGCCCACGACCGGGGAGCGCGAGGGGCCGGGAGGCCCTTCGCCGGGGGTGCGGGGGCGTGCCCCCGCTGTCACAGCCCGAGCTCCAGGCGCGTAGCGCCCTCTAGCGAGGACCATGCCCGCAAGCCCGGGGGTGCGGGGGCGTGCCCCCGCTGTCACAGCCCGAGCCCCAATGCGCGAAGCGCCTCAGGCGAGGACCACGCCCTTAGCCCCAGGCAAGGAGCACGCTTTCAGGAGAGGTCGGCTTCGGCCAGGAGGAGGGGGACGGCGGCGGGGTCGCGTAGGAGGGCTGCCACCGCCAGGCGGTCGGACCACTGGCCCACTGCCCAAGCCAACCCCCTCGCCAACCCGTCCACTCCCGTGCAGTGGATCGAGCCGTCGAAGTACCGCCACGCGCACGGCACCCCGTCCACCAGCAACTTCTCATGCTCCACGTACGTCTCAGGCGCGGTGGGAAGCAGCGACCGCACCTCCGGCGGCACCGGCCTGGCCTGGCCCTCCGACGTCACCTCGCCACTCACCAGCTCCCCCGCCAACGGCAGGTCGAGCAGCTCCGACAACGACTCCGCCAGGTCGTAGGACGCCAGCACCAACGGCCGCGCCGCCACCAGTTGCAACAGGTCGGGCGCCTCCACCACCACGGCGTCGTCGGCCGCGGCCACCACGATCTCGCCGTCGAGCACCGCGCGGACCCGGGACGGCGGCGCCACCCGCGACGGTTCGACTCCGGCCAGCGCGATCCACAGGGCCCGCAACTGGGCCCGGTCGACCACGATCGCGGCGTCGGCCATCAGGTCGAGCAGTTCCTCGGGCCCGCCGTGGGAGGCGAGGAGGTCGGCCAGCGTGGTGCGTACACCGAGCATCGACAGCGCGCTCTCGTCGAGCCCGGCGGGCGCGTCGGTGTAGAGGCCCTGCAGCAGCGGGTCGGCGCCGGGCAGGCGCAGGTCGCGCGGACGGCGGCCGTCGAGCACGGGGTGCCCGGCCAGCCACCACGCCGTGTACGAGGGCACCTCCACCCCGTCCACCCGCAGCGGGTGCAGCGCGCCGCGCAGCGGTGGCCGGGTGAGGAGCGGCAGGGCGGCGGGCCAGTCGGCGACGAGCTCCAGGTCGCGTACGGCGGTGAACTCGGCCACGACCGGCGGCACCTCAAGGTCGGGCAGCAGGTCGTGGACGTGGTCGAGCCAGGCCTCCTCGCCGTCGAGGTCGTGGTCGCACTCGTCGTGGTCGAGCAGGACGTCGGCGTCGTTGACCACGGCGAAGCCGTCGAGCACCCCGGCGGCGACCAGGACGCGCGAACCGTACGCGCTGACGAGCTCGTCGGCGACCAGCGGCCCCTCTTCCAGCAGCCCGGCCAGGACCCCGCCGGGCAGCAGCAGCTCACCGGCGGCGTAACGTTCGCCGTCTGCGCCGCGCAGCGCCAGCTCGGCCAGCCAGGGCGCCTCACCGGGCGCGAGCGCGGCGGCGTCGACCAGGGAGAGTACGGCCCGCGCGATCGGTTCCGGGTCGTCGCTGTCGAGCGACTCGGTGATGGCGGTGCGGGTGAGGGTGTCTTCGAGCACGGTGCGCGGGGTGGCTTCGGCGGCGCCGAGGCGCAGCAGCAGCGGGTGCGCCGCGTCGGGGTGGACGATCCGCAGGCCAAGCGCCTCCAGGTCGAGCGAGGCCCCGTTCAGCATGAGCGTGCCGCGCGGCCCGCGCACGAGCCGCCCGTCGGCCAGCGGGACCGGCAGCGCCCCGAGCGACTCGGGGTCGTCGTAGGGCAGCACGTCGTAGAGCGCGTGCCACCAGGCGGGGTCGCGGCCCTCGACGCCCTCGCCGGACAGCAGGTCGATCACGTCGGCCAGCTCGACCCTGCGCACGCCGAGCGAGGCCATCGCCGGGTGCCGCGCCGGCCAGCCCGCGGGCAGCAGACCGGGAACGAACCCGGCGACCGCCTCCAGCAGGTCGCTCGCCCCGGCGACCACCGCCGCCTCGCGGCCCGCGACGACCCAGCCGTCGGGCCCCTTGTCGGGAGCGGGGTGTTCGACGTGCCATTGGGCGTCGGGCTCGTAGACGGCGGCCTCGCTGAACGACGCGGTCTCCACGGCCGGAGCGGGCGCCGACAGCGCGGGCAGCAGCGGGGTCGCGGGCAGGCGGCGCAGGATCGCGCGGCGGATGCGGGCGTCGAGCTCGCCCTTGCCCATGAGCGCGGGCACCAGGTCGAGCAGCTTGGGCGTGCGCGGCAGCTCCTTGAGCAGGCGCAGGTAGGACTCGGCGGCCTTGTCGATGAGGAAGTCGGTCAGCGGGCCCTTGGCCACGTGCCGCCGGTCGGTGGCCATCGGGAAGGAGGCGATGAGCAGCGCGGGCAGGTCGAGCGCCTCGTCGCTGGGCGTGGGCGCGTGCACGACCGCCGGCACACCGGCCGGCAGCGGCCGCGGCTCCCGCGCGGCCCCTTCCGCGACGACCCCGTCCACCGGTACGGCCCAGCGCACCGACCAGTAGGGCCGGGCCCGTTCCTCGGTGGGCCGGTCGGCGAACAACTCGGCGACCTGCTCGGCGGTGAACTCGCCGGAGTCGGCCACCAGATGCCACCCGTCGGCGTCCACCCGGCGCAGCGCGCCGTCGAGCTCGATCTCGATGGCTTCGAGCGCGGGCAGGCCGAGCAGGAGCGCGGGGCTGGTCTCGGCCAGCATCCGCCGGACCGCCTCGGCCGCCGTCTTGTCGCGCAGCGGCAGCCGTACCAGAGAGTCGAAACCGTCGGGCACCGTGAGCGGGTCGGCCGCGAACGGCAGGCGCAGCAGCGGGACGTGCCCGGAACGCCCGGACAGTTCGCCGGCCAGGACCGGTACGCCGGCGACCAGAGCGGTGGTCTCCTCGCGTGACCAGCGCACCGCGCCGGACCCGCGGGAGCCGATGGACGGCTCGTCGGTCACCGAGACGACGGCGGCGAACCCGACGCCGAAACGCCCGGCTGCGCCCGCCTCGTCGCGTTTGCCGGACACGCGCAGCGTGGACAGGCCCTCGACGCCGGTCGCGTCGAGCGGCGCGCCGGTGTTGGCGGCGGTGAGCACGTCGCCGTCGAGGCTGAGCCGCAGCACCCCCGGCACGCCGGCGCGCAGGGCGGCGTCGGCGGCGTTCTGCGCGAGCTCAACGATGAGCCGATCTCGATAACCGCCGAGGGCGAAGTCTTCCTCGGCGTTGGCGTCCTCACGGAAACGGGCGGGCGAGGCCGTCCAGGCCGTGAGGACCGCCGCGCGCATCCGGTCGGTGCCGAAGCTGTCCACGATCCTCCAATGCGGGTAGGGGTCCCCGAAGATTAGCGGCCCCGACCGACAGTGAAGTCAGGAGTGGCCGAGCTCCTCGGAGGCCGATTCGTCGACCGAGCCCGCCTCGTCCTCGATCAGGTCGAAGCCCATGTCGTCGAGGATGGGCGAGGCCTGCTCCACCGGCGGCGGCATGACCGCGGCCTCGGAGTGGGCGCCGCAGCCGTGGTCGGCGGAGACCACCTTGCCGTCGTCCGGCGCGTACTCATTCGCGCACACCCCGAACTCCAGCCGCATCACACCCGCGAGCGGCAAGAAGAAGCCACAGGTGGAGCACTGAGCGGGCGCGGCGTGTGCGATCGGCGTGTGCGGCCCGTGCTCGCCCGAGTGCCATCGTCTGGCGGCCCGGTCCCTGCCGGCGGCCGAGAGCACACGGGCCCGGCCCAGGCCGTACTCGAAAATCATCTGGGTGTCGCCGTCGTCGCTGGTCTCGGCGAAACCGGGCTCAAGGCGGTCGTCGTCGTCGGCCGTGGGCAGCAGGTCGCCCACGCCGAGGTCGCCGGGGCGCAGCCGCTCGCTCCACGGCAGCCACTCGGGCGCGAGCAGCGCGCCCGAGCCGGGCAGCAGCACGGCCTCGCTGACCGTCACGATCTTCGCGCGCGAGGCGCGGGTGACGGTCACGGCCCAGCGCCAGCCCCGGTACGCCCGGTCCTGGCAGGCGAAGTAGTGGGTGACGACCCGGTCGCCCTCGCTCTCGACGCCCAGGTGATCGCCGGGTTCGCCGGGCCAGGCGAGCTCGAGCGCGGCGGCGCGGGCCAGATCGACCGCGGCGACGCAGGCCTGGTCGGGCGGGGCCACGCGTGTCCTGGTGCGGGTCATCGGACCGCCTCCGCCGAAAGGTGCTGTTCGCTCACACTTCATTCTCACCCATGGGCGGACCTGACAGCGCCCTCACAGAGAATCCGGGTCCGAGAGCGCCCGCAAATCGGGTAAGACTGGTAGACGTGGCGGAAGGCTGGAACAAGGCGCGAGAGATCTCGCGGCGTGTCGGGAAGGGCGCGGCCCAGGCGGGCCGTGCTTCCTGGCGCGCGGGCCGGGCCACCGCCACGGGTACCAAGCGGGCCGGGGTCGCCACCGCGCGGGGCGCGCACAAGATGGGGCAGGCCACGCGCCGCCTCACCCATGCCAACGGCGCCGGGCGTACCGGCCTGGGGCGGCTGATCGAGCTGTCGATCGGCAACAGCGCGGCCGACGCGTTCGTGACGGTGGCGCTGGCCAGCACGGTCTTCTTCGGCGTCCCGGTCGGCGAGGCGCGCGGCTCCGTGGCGCTCTACCTCGTGATCACCATGATTCCGTTCGCGCTGGTGGCGCCCTTCGTCGGGCCGATCCTGGACAAGTTCCGCTCGGGCCGGCGCTATGTGATAGCCGGGACGCTGTTCGGCCGCGGGCTGCTGTGTTTCGCGATGGCGGCGGCGGTGGGGCCGGGCGACCTGCCGACGTTGTTCGCGGGCGCGCTGGGTGTGCTGGTGTTGTCGAAGGCGTTCACGGTCTCGCGGGCGGCGATCATGCCGAGCGTGCTGCCCGCCGACATCACGCTCGTCTCCGCCAACGCGCGCGTGGCGTTGTTCTCGCTGGTGACGGCGGGCATCGCCGTACCCATTGGTGCGGGTCTGACGGCGTGGCTGGGCAGCGCGGTGATGCTGCGCGTCGCGATGGTGGCCTTCCTCCTGGTCGGCGTCTTCGCGGTACGGCTGCCGCGCCACGTCGACTCCCCCGACCTGGAGGAGGAGGCCCCGGAGGAGGGCGGCAGAGCCGAGCGCTGGCGCAGCCTGCTCAACGTGGGCCCGGCGGTGACCGAGGCGATGCTGGCCAACGTGGGCGTCCGCCTGTTCTCCGGATTCCTGCTGTTCTTCATGTTGTTCCTGGTCCAGGACCTGGGCGCGCCGTGGCTGCAGGTGAAGGACACCTTCTTCGACGTGCCCAAGACGATCGGCGTGCTCGCGCTGGCCGCCGGGCTGGGCGGCCTGGTCGGCGCCGCCGTGGCCAACTGGGCGCGTAACCACTCGCCGCAGCTCATCGTGCTGCTCACGCTGGGGCTGACGGTCGCGATGACCGTGGCCACCGCGATCTTCTTCAACCTGTGGACGGCCATCGCCGTCGCGCTCATCACCGCTTTCGCGCAGGAGCTCGGCAAGCTGGCGCTCGACGCGATCGTGCAGCGCGAGATCGGCGAGGAGGTGCGCTCGTCCACCTTCGGCGTGGTCGAGGCGCTGCTGCAGATGGCCTGGGTGTTCGGCGGGCTGGTCGGCCTGCTGCTCTCCCTGACCGAGAACGGCCCGCCCGGCTTCATCACGCTGTCGGTGGTGCTGTTCGCCTGGCTGGTCTGGCTGCTGATCCGGCGCAGGCGGCGGATCAAGGCGGTCAACGCCCAGATCCATGAGGAACGGCAGCCGCCGACGGCGCCGGTCCAGCGGGAGCCGGAGCAGGCGTGGGCGCACGAGGAGCCGCCCACGCCGGACGAGCAGCCCGGTCCCGGTCAGCTCGACCGGACCAAGCCGCTCACCAACCCCTACGGCTAGGCGTCCACGTCGTCGGCGACCGCCCGGAGCACGGCCGCGATCTTCTTGGAGTGGGCCGCGTCGGGGTGCTTGCCCCGCTGGTAGGACGTGGACAGGTCGTCGAGCAGTTTGATCAGGTCTTCGACGATGACGACCAGCTCGTCGGGCTTCTTCCGCTTGCCCTTGGGTTTGACCTTGGCGAGCGTCGGCGGCTGATCGAGGATGCGCACCGACAGCGCCTGCTGGCCGCGCCGGCCCTCCGCCACGCCGAACTCGACCTTCTGGCCGGGCTTCAGCGGGGCAGAACCAGTGGGAAGCGCGGAGGAATGAACGAATACCTCACCGCCGTCGTCGCGGGTGAGGAAGCCGAAACCCTTGTCGGCGTCGTACCACTTGACCTTGCCACTCGGCACAGGAGGGACCTCGTTCGGAACGTTGGAAAAAAGGATGGATGTAGGTTATGCCCCGGAGAGCCCGGTAGCGACCGGGTATTTGGCCCCGAATTACACCTGACGCCAATCGCCAAACCATGTCGCGAATTCCGTCAGGTCGCCCAGTGCCACATCCGCTCCGTGATCACGCAGCTCGCCCACGGTGTATGGGCCGGTGGCGACCGTCACGCTGACGGCGCCGCCCGCTCTGGCGGCCTCGATGTCGGCCACGTGGTCGCCCACGTAGGCGGCGGCGCCGAACGAGGTGAGCGCCGCCCCCTTGGCCGCCCCGAACACCGATCCGGCCACCTCGTCGACCTTCAGCCCGAGCCAGCTCACGGTACGGCGGGCGTCGTGGACGTTCTTGCCGGTGACCACGATGACGCGCCCGCCCGCGGCCCTGACGGCCTCGACGGCCTCGTGCGCGCCGGCCATGGCGGTGGTGGCGGGGACGGCGAGGTCGGGGTAGATCTGGCGGAACAGCGTCACCGCCGCCGGGACCTGCTCCTCGGGCACCCAGTTGGCCATCTCCAGCTCCAGCGGCGGCCCGAGCCTGGCGATGATGGCCTGGCTGTCGATCTCCACGTCGAGCCGCCTGGCGAGCTCGTCATAGACGGCGGCAATGCCCGAACGGGTATCGGCAAGTGTCATATCCAGGTCGAAGCCCACATCGAGGCCAACAGAAGTGGTCACGCCAGCAGCATGCCAAAGGAAGCGTAACGAGGGTAATTGTGGGACCGTGGAGTGGGCAGAAAGGAATTACTTATCGAGGGAGTGCCCATGTCGGAGACCCCCAAGCCGCCGGAGCCGGGTGACAAGCTGGTGGCGGCCCCGCTGGAGCAGACCCGCCCCCACCGCCCCGCCAGACCCTCGGCCGCCAGGAAGCCCGGTGTGTGGCAGCGGACGGTGACGTTCGCCGTCTGGGCGATCAAGGTCGCCTCCCGCCTGGCCGCGCTCGTGGCCGTCCTTTACGCCGTGTTCACCGTCTTCCGGGCGAACCCGGCCAACACCTGGTACCAACTGGTCGAATCCCTCGCCTCCTGGCTCTCCCTGGGCCTGTCCAACCTCTTCCAGATGGCCGACGCCCGCTGGGAAACCCTGGTCAACTACGGTCTGGCCGCCGTGGTGTGGCTCATCCTCGGCTCCGTGGCCGCGGGCCTTGTCCGGCGCTTGGCTCCATGACGGCTACGCTCCTTGCGGAGGTAACGGGTAAGACATGACAAGATCGCCGAGCACCAGCACGCGTGAGCGGATCATCGACGAGTCCCTGCGGTTGTTCGCGCAGCGGGGCTACTCCGCCACGTCCGTTGCCGAGATCGAGGCCGCCTCCGGGCTCTCGCCGGGCGCCGGCGGCCTCTACCGGCACTTCAAGTCGAAGTACGAGGTGCTGGCCGCGGCGATCAACGA
The DNA here is from genome assembly GCF_042740095.1 of Nonomuraea sp. NPDC059023. Lineage (NCBI taxonomy): Bacteria > Bacillati > Actinomycetota > Actinomycetes > Streptosporangiales > Streptosporangiaceae > Nonomuraea > Nonomuraea sp. NPDC059023. The sequence continues at coordinate 258,547 of NZ_JBHYIO010000009.1, forward strand.
GCACGCCAACCGCACCAAGGCCCAGGTGGCCGAGAGCCTGGCCGAACTCGGCGGCATGGAGTCGGCCGAGCTGGAGCTGCGGCTGTCGCACGTGTGCCGCGCCGGCCTGGCCAAGGTACGCGAGGAGAGCGAGCTGACCAGGGTCTTCTTCCGCGACCTCAGCCAGTTCCCCGAGCTGGTCACGGTGGTCAGGGAGGGCCTGCTGCAGCCCATGTTCGACGCGATCACCACCTGGTTCACCACCCAGCCCGAGTACGCCGACGCCAAGGTCGACTGGCCGGCGATCGCCGCGGTGCTCGGCGGCGCCGTGGTGCACTACCGGCTCTTCCAGGAGACTGTGGGCGAGACGCCGGGGCACGCGGAGAAGGAGCAGTTCGTGGCGGCGTGGGTACGCCTGGCCGTGGGCCTCCTGCCCAGCCCCGCGCCGGTCAGCTGACGTTGAAGAGGCGGTAGGCCAGCAGGACCACCCCGAGCCCCGTGCCGATCATGAACATGATCCCGCTGACGTTGAAGAACTCGGTGAAGAACCGCTCGAACCCGGCCGTCGCCGACACCCGCAGCCCGCCGATGAGCACCCCGCCGACCGAGTAGCCGAGGATGGGCGCGCTGGTCCCGAGCAGCCGGTCGCGCCACGTCCAGTCGTCGCTGAGCAGCACGATCACGGTGCCGATCGCCCAGATGATGACCGGGACCGTGAAGATGGCCACCGACGGCAGGTTGAACGGCACCAGCAGCGCCGCCACCAGCAGCAGCGCCATCGCCAGCGTCTCGCGCGGGTGCTCCTTGACGATGGTGCCCGCGTCGCGGCCCTCGGTGGTCATCGGGTTGGCGCCGGACATCACCGCCCTGCGCAGCCCCGCCAGCGGCATGCCGCGCCCCGGCCGCCGGGAAAGCCGGTCCTGGGCGAGCTTGATGCTCTTGGCGGCGCCGGGAGGCAGTCCGGGGTCGTCGCGGATCTTCGGGAACGCGGAGGTGGGCTCGGGCTCCCGCTCCCCGGCTTGCTGCCCCTCGGCCAGCCTGCGGGCCTCGCGGGCCACGAGCGCCTGCGGGTCGCCGAAGCGGGCCAGCACCTTCGCCACCTCACGGGCGCTCTGGCTGCCCTGGCGCTCCTGCTCGATCCTCGCGCGCAGCCGCCGGGAGAAGTCGAGCCGCTGATCCGCTCTGAGCACGCCGTGAGCGGCGTCGGCAGCCGCACTCACGTAGTTAAGAATCAGCTGATCTGCCCGCTCTGTCACGGGAGCCATGCTGCCCGAATCACGTGCGACATACCATGGCATCGATGGAGTTCACGGAGTGGATCAGGGGGCGCACCGACGAACAGCTGAGGGCGCTCGTCTCAGCGCGCCCCGAGCTGATCACCCCGGTGCCCGCCCATTTGGAAGGCCTCGCCTCACGGGCGGGCAGTCCTTCGGCGATCGGCAGGGTTCTCGACCGGCTCGACCGGTTCACGCTGGCCGTCGTCGAGACGCTGGCCGTTCAGGAGAAGCCGATCTCGAAGGCGCGCCTGCGCGCCGTGATCGGCCGCGCGCTGGCGGAGGGCAAGCCCGAGCCCGAGCTTTCCGCCGCGCTGGAACGGCTGCGCGAGCTCGCGCTCGTCTACGGCCCGGACGGCGCGCTCGACCTGGCGCCCGGCGTGCGCAAGGTACTCGACGACCCCGCGGGTCTCGGGCCACCGGCGGCCGAGGCGTTCCGTCACCATCCGCCCGAGCAACTGGCGGACATGGCCGACGAGATCGCCCCCGGCTCCGCGGGCACCGGCAAGGAACGCCTGGCCGCCGCCCTCGCCGAGCCCGGCAAGCTGATCGAGGACGTCTCCGGCGAGGCGCGGGCGGCGCTTGAGCAACTGGCCTGGGGCCCGCCCACCGGCCGGGTGCCCAACGCCCGGCGCGAGGTACGCGTCGAGTCGGCCCGCTCGCCCATCGAGCAGCTGCTGGCCCGCGCCCTGCTGGCCGCCACCGGCGAGGAGAGCGTGACGCTCCCCCGGGAGGTCGGCCTGTACCTGCGTGACGGGCGTGTCCACCGCGACCTTCTGGCCACCGCGCCCGCGCTTGAGGGCTCCGAGCGCGACCAGAAGATGGCCGACCGGACCGCCGCCGGGCAGGCGTTCGCTTTCGTGCGCTCGGTGGAGGAGCTGTGCGAGCGCTGGAGTGTCGACCCGCCGGGCGTGCTGCGCACCGGCGGGCTGGGCGTGCGCGACCTCAAGCGCGCCGCCACCGACCTCGACCTGCCCGAGTGGGCGGCGGCGCTGGTCGTCGAGGTGACCCACGCGGCCGGGCTGATCGCCGCGGGCGGCGCCGTGGACGGCGAGTGGCTGCCCACGACCGGCTACGACCTGTGGCGGGTCAAGCCGACCGCCGCCCGCTGGGTGGTGCTGGCCACGACGTGGCTGCAGATGGACCGCGTTCCGGGCCTCGTGGGCGAGCGCGACGAGCGTGACAGGCCGCTCAACGCCCTGCACACCGACCTGCGCCGCTCGGCCGCGCCCGGCGTGCGGACCGCGACCTTGGGCGTCCTGGCGGCCGCCTCGGGGCTCGCGCCGACGCGCGAGTCCATCGCGGAACGGCTGGCGTGGGAGCAGCCGAGACGCCGGGGCGCGCTGCGCGAGCAGCTCATGGAGTTCGCGCTGCGCGAGGCCGAGCAGGTGGGCGTCACCGGGCTCGGCGTGCTGTCCGGGCACGCCAGGGCGCTACGCGACGGCCTCGACGCCGCCGCCGTCCTGGAGCCGCTGCTGCCGGAGCCGGTCGACCACGTACTGCTGCAGGCCGACCTGACCGCCGTCGCGCCGGGCCCGCTGACCAGCGAGCTCAACCGCTGGATGACGCTGACCGCCGACATCGAGTCCAAGGGCGGCGCGACCGTCTACCGGTTCGGCGAGTCCTCCGTCCGCCGCGCGCTCGACGCCGGCCACGGCGCCGAAGAACTGCTCGCCATGCTGGCCCGCCACTCGGCCACGCCGGTGCCGCAGGCCTTGTCCTACCTGGTCGCCGACGTCGCCCGGCGCCACGGCCGCATGCGCGTCGGCACCGCCGGCGCGTACATCCGCTGCGACGACCCGGCGCTGCTCGACCAGATCACCGCCGACCGCCGCGCCGCCCAGCTCAGGCTGCGCAGGCTGGCGCCCACCGTGATCGCCTCCCGCTCGTCGCGGGCGGCGCTGGTCGACTCGCTGCGCGCCATGGGGTACGCCCCGGTCGCCGAGTCGCTGGACGGCGACGTCATCATCAGCCAGCTCGACAGCCGGCGTACCGAGGGCATCGCGCCGGTCCGCTCGGTGGCCTCGGCGACGGGGCTGGACTCCGGGGTGGCGGCGGCGGCCGTACGCGCGCTGCGGGCCGGCGACGCCGCCCACCTGGCCCGCCGCGAGCCCGTGGAGGCGCCCGACGGCCAGGTGCCGCGCGGCCCGGCCACCGCGACGATCTCCGCGCTGCAGGAGGCCATCCGCCAGGGTGTACGCGTGTGGATCGGCTACCTCGACTCCCAGGGCAACGCCACCTCCCGCATCCTGGAGCCGGCCAGGATGGAGGGCGGCTACCTGACCGCCTACGACGAGACCCGCGCCGCCGTCCACCGCTTCGCCCTCCACCGCATCACCGGAGTCGCCGGCCTGCAATGAAGACTTGACTACCGGGCGTTGACCGCATCAGCTTGATCCTGTGACCGAGCAAACGCTGGGCAGGCTGGCAGAGGAGTCGTGGGAGCGCTTCGGCGACTACGACTCGGTGTTCTACGACGGTGCGTGGCACCGCCGTCACACGCTCGCCGAGCGGGCCAGGCGGGTCTGCGGCGGGTTCGTGGCCGCGGGGGTACGGCCCGGCGACCGCGTGGCCGTGATGATGGCGACCAGTCCCGACGTCGCCATCGTCTACCAGGCGTTATGGGCGGCCGGTGCGGTGGTGACGCCGATCGTGTTCCTGGTGGGGCCAGAGGAGTTGCGCCACATCCTGGCCGACAGCGGGGCCGTGGCGGTGGTGACGTCGCCGGAGCTGGTGGAGACCGTGCGGCTGGCCGTACCGGATGAGGTGCGGGTTTTTCTGGACACGGGGGAGCTTGAACAGGCCGCCGAGCACGGGCCCGTCACCGTGGACCCCGGGGATCTCGCGGCGCTGATGTACACCGGCGGCACCACCGGGCGGGCCAAGGGCGTCAAGCTCAGCCATCGCGGCCTGTGGCAGGTCGCCAAGGACGCCTTCGCCATGTCCCACCAGGAGGGGCTCAACCGCGCGATCGTGCCCGTCCCGCTCTCCCACGCCTACGGCCTGATCATCACCGTCGCCGAGATGCACGCCGAGGAGCCGCAGCAGGCCGTGCTGATGCGCTGGTTCGAGCCCAAGCCGTTCCTGGCCCTGGCCGCCGAGCAGCGCGCCCAGTTCGGCACCGTCGTGCCCTCGATGATCCAGATGCTGCTTGCCGAACCGCTCGAGGAGCACCCGCTGCCCGACCTGGCCTTCCTCACCTGCGGCGCGGCGCCGCTCGGGCGCGAGACGCTGATCGAGTTCGAGCGCCGGATGCCGGGCACGCAGATTCTGGAGGGCTACGGCATGACCGAGACGAGCGCGGTCACCACCTTCAACCCGCCGGGCCGGCGCCGGATCGGCAGCGTGGGCCTGCCGCTGCCCGGCTACACGCTCACCATCCGCGACAACTCCGGCGAATCCGTCGAGACCGGCGACATCGGCGAGATCTGCATCCGCGGCACGTCGCTGATGCTCGGCTACTGGGGCGGCCTCAGCTCCCCGATCGTGGACGGCGAGCTGCGTACCGGCGACATCGGCTGCCTCGACGACGACGGCTACCTCTACGTCGTGGACCGCAAGAAGGACCTCATCATCCGCGGCGGCTTCAACGTCTTCCCCCGCGACGTCGAGGACGCGCTCAACCGGCACCCGGACGTGGTCATGTCCGGGGTGGTCGGCCGCCCCGATCCGCGCCACGGCGAGGAGGTCGTCGCGTTCGTCCAGCTCCGTCCCGGCGCCGAGATCGCGGAAGAGGAGCTCATCGCGTGGGTACGCGACCGGGTCGGCCGGGTGAAGTACCCCCGCGAGGTGCACTTCGTCGACGCGATCCCGGTCACCAGCGTGCTCAAGATCGACCGGAAGGAGCTGCGGGCCAGGCTCTAGTCGTCCACGTCGAGGGCGCCGGGGAACAGGTTCTCCAGCCCTTTCCGCGCGTCGAGCACCTTCCCGTCGGCGTCGTAGGCCGTGACGTCCACCTTGGGGAGCGTCTCGCTTCGCTCCGTGACCCGCGCCCTGGCGATGAAGAAGCCGCCGGTGAGGCTCGCCTCCATCCGCTGCCCGCTCGCCCAGACGATCTCGACCCGGCGCACCCGCTCGTCCGCCCTCCCCGCCACCACCATGAACAACGGGTCGCCGTCCGTGCCCGGATTCACCTCCGACTGCATCTGCGTGCCGTAAACGTCCACCGCGAGCGGCCCGTCGAAGGCCAGGCTCCCCGGCTCCTCGCGCCCCCAGTAGGTGAAGATCGGCCGCTCGGGGTAGCTGACGTCGAGCACGCCCGGCGTGCACAGCACCAGCCCCTTCCTGCTGCCCATCAACTGGGTCACGCCCAGCTTGTCGCGCGACTCGGCCAGCAGCCTGAAGTCCTCGGCGACTCCGTGGTGCGGAACGCGCCGCTCGCCGTCCATGCCGTGCACGGGCCCGCCCTGGGGCATGCAGTCGCGCACCTGCCGGAACTGCTCGGGCGTGTTGGCCGGCAGCCCCTCGATCGGCGGCGCCGTGGGCAGGGGCGGCGTGGGCGGCAGGGTCAGCCCGGTGAAGGTCGGGTCGACCTCGGCGGCCGTCCGGCCGCCCGGGTCGGGGAGGTTCGTCACCGCCACCACGCCGAAGGCGAGCGCCGCCGCCGTCCCTGCCACCCCCACCGCCCATCCGGTACGGCGCCGCCGCCCCGCCGAGCGCAGCACCAGCGCCGCCACCATCTCCCCGTCCACCGGCTCCGCCCGCCCGGCCATGCGGCGCAGGCCCTCGCCGATCGCGCGTTCGTCCACTGCCATGGTTCAGGCCTCCTGGTTGACACGGTCGCCGACGAGGGCCCGCAGGCGCTTGACGGCCTGGTGGGACTGGCTGCGCACGGTGCCAACCGAGCAGCCCATGATCCGTGCGACCTCCGACTCGGGCAGGTCCTCGAAGTAGCGCAGAACCAGGACCACGCGCTTGCGCGGCGGCAGTTGCCGTAAGGCGTGCTCCAGCGCGAGCCGTTCGTCCACCTCGGCGGTGGCGTCGCCGCTCGCGCGTTCGGGCGGCTTCTCGACCACGCGCTCGCGTCCCCAGCGCGCGCTGCGCCACAGGCTCGCCTGTTCCCGGTACATCACCCGGCGGACGTACGCCTCCGGGTCGCCGCGGATGCCGCGCCAGCGCCCGGCCGTCTTGATCAGCGCCGTCTGCAGGAGGTCCTCGGCGGAGTGCTGGTCGCCGGTGAGCACGTACGCCAGCCTGATCAGGCTGTCGGAGCGTGCTGCGACGAACTGGGTGAAGCCTCGGCGGTCATCCGGATGCACCTGCCCTCCTCATGTCTCGCCTCTCTAGATGCGTCCAAGAGACCAGATCTATGGCGACATCGTGATAAATCTGGAGTGCTATGAGCGATCCCTATCAGCCGTACGGCGCGCCATACGGTGACCAGCCACCTCCCGGCTACGGGTACGGACCCGGTTACCCGCCGCCGCCCCATCAGCCGCGCAACGACGGCCTGCGTACCAACGCCATCGTCGCGCTCGTCCTCAACCTCATCTCGATCGTCGCCTGCTGCAACTTCGTGGCCATCGCCGGCGCGATCATGGCCGGCCTGGGCCTGAGCAAGGTGGACACCGAGCCGGAGAACGCCCGGAGCAAGCTGGTCTGGGCGTGGGTCCTGTTCGGCGCGGGATTCCTGGTGACGATCGGCGGCTTCCTGTTCCTGGGCTTCGCCGGATACCTGGACGACGTCGACTGATTCCCAGTTCGGGGACTGTTCCGCCGCTTCTTTGTGTTGGATAGGCGGTAGCCATCGAAGGGGGACCAGTGAACGACGGCCCGCTCATCGTCCAATCCGACAAAACGCTGCTGCTCGAGGTCGACCACGCCAACTCGGACGCGTGTCGCAAGGCGATCGCGCCGTTCGCCGAGCTGGAGCGCGCGCCCGAGCACGTGCACACCTACCGCGTCACGCCGCTGGCGCTGTGGAACGCGCGGGCCGCCGGTCACGACGCCGAGCAGGTCATCGACGCGCTCATCAGCCACAGCCGCTACCCGGTCCCCCACGCGCTGCTGGTCGACATCGCCGAGACCATGGCACGCTACGGCCGGCTCCGGCTGGAGAAGGACCCGGTCAACGGCCTGGTCCTGACCTCGACCGACCGGGCCGTGCTCGAAGAGGTGCTGCGCTCGAAGAAGATCCAGCCGATGCTGGGCGAGCGCATGGGCGCCGACTCGGTCGTGGTGCACCCGAGCGACCGCGGCAACGTGAAGCAGGCGCTGCTCAAGCTGGGCTGGCCGGCCGAGGACCTCGCGGGCTACGTCGACGGCGAGGCGCACCCGATCTCGCTGCTGGAGGACGGCTGGTCGCTGCGCACCTACCAGAAGGACGCGGCCGAGGCCTTCTGGCACGGCGGCTCCGGAGTGGTGGTGCTGCCCTGCGGCGCCGGCAAGACGATCGTCGGGGCGGCCGCGATGGCCCAGGCCCAGGCGACCACGCTGATCCTGGTCACCAACACGGTCAGCGCCCACCAGTGGAAGACCGAGCTGATCAAGCGCACGTCGCTGACCGAGAACGAGATCGGCGAGTACTCCGGCACCAAGAAGGAGATCCGCCCCGTCACCATCGCCACCTACCAGGTGATGACGACCAAGCGGAAGGGCGTCTACGCCCACCTGGAGCTGTTCGACGCGCGCGACTGGGGCCTGATCGTCTACGACGAGGTGCACCTGCTGCCCGCGCCCATCTTCCGCATGACCGCCGACCTGCAGGCCCGCCGCCGCGTGGGGCTGACCGCGACGCTGGTGCGCGAGGACGGCCGCGAGGGCGACGTGTTCTCCCTCATCGGGCCCAAGCGTTATGACGCGCCCTGGAAGGAGATGGAGAACCAGGGCTGGATCGCGCCCGCCGACTGCGTCGAGGTCCGGGTCACGCTGTCGGACGAGGAACGGCTGGCGTACGCGATGGCCGAGTCCGATGAGAAGTACCGCTTCGCCGCCACCACGCCCTCCAAGACGACCGTCACCGAGGCGCTGGTCAGGAAACATCTGGGCGAGCAGGTGCTGGTCATCGGCCAGTACATCGACCAGCTCGACGAGCTGGGCGAGCACCTCAACGCGCCGGTCATCAAGGGTGAGACCCGGGTGAAGGAGCGCGAGCGCCTCTACCAGGCCTTCCGCGACAAGGAGATCCAGGTTCTCGTGGTCTCCAAGGTGGCCAACTTCTCCATCGACCTGCCGGAGGCAGCGATCGCCATCCAGGTGTCGGGCACGTTCGGCTCGCGGCAGGAGGAGGCGCAGCGGCTCGGCCGCGTGCTGCGGCCCAAGGCCGACGGGGGCGGCGCCCGCTTCTACACCGTGGTCAGCCGGGACACCGTCGACCAGGAGTTCGCGGCGCACCGTCAGCGGTTCCTGGCCGAGCAGGGCTACGCGTACCAGATCATCGACGCCGACGACGTCCTGGAGGTATGAAGGCCCGGCCGCTCCGGCGGCCGGGCCTTGCCCAGAACCTCAGGTCCACGAAACTCCGCGGGCCGTCGACAATCGAACCACCCCCCTCACCTGCGCGCTGTCGCCTACTTCACGCCAGCTGCGACATACCCGATGATCCCCCCATTCCCACCTGAAATGCCCGATTTTTTGGCGATTTAGTTAGCCAACGAGAAGGCCGCCCAGGAAGAGCACACCCTCGGCGACCACCCATGCGGCCACGGCCGAGCCCATGTACAGGTTGAAGGTGCGCTGGTCCTTCCTGGCGGCGGGCAGGATCCAGGCGGCGGCCGTACAGACCGCCGCGAGCATCGCGAACAGCCCGGACAACCCCGCGACGGCGTCCAGCCGCTGGCCGCACTGCGTGGCGTCGCCGTTCGCGCAGAAGGCCGCGGTTCCCCAGCCCGCGAAGACCGACAGGCCCCACAGCGCGGCGAGCAGGAAGCTCGCGATGGTGGGGACGATCGGGGAGACGCCGAACCGCACACGTGCCACGGTCTCCCCCTACCCCGCGTAAATGCTTTGGATGCCTCCCGCTTCCCCGATTAGACTGGCCGATTCGCTACCGGTTACCACTCCGACAGGGGGCGCTTTCGCATGCCCGCACACCAGCTGGCACCCGACATATCCGACGATCCAGCGGACGTGCTGTCCGCCGAGCAGTCCCACCTGGCCGAATCCCGCAAGGCCCTGCAGGCGATGCGCGAGCACGCGCAGTCGCTGTCGGCGGAAGCGGCCGGCGACTGGGTCTCGCAGCAGGTCCTCCAGTCGCTGCTCGACCAGCGCGTCGCGGCCCTCGCCGACCATCCCGACACGCCGTTGTTCTTCGGCCGCCTCGACCGAAGCGCGGGCGACGATCTGCCCGGCACCATCTACGTCGGCCGCAGGCATGTCCACGACGGCGCCAGCCGCGCGCTGGTGATCGACTGGCGCGCTCCGGTCTCGCGCCCGTTCTACCAGGCCAGCCCCACAGACCCCATGGACGTCGTACGGCGCCGCCGCTTCGGCTACCACGGCGGCGCGCTGACCGCCTACGAGGACGAGCCGCTCGACCAGGGCGGCAGCCTGGGCCCCTCGAAGATCCTCACCGACGAGATCGAGCGCCCGCGCACCGGCCCGATGCGCGACATCGTCGCCACCATCCAGCCGGACCAGGACGAGATCGTCCGCGCCGCGCTGACCCAGACCGTGTGCGTGCAGGGGGCGCCCGGCACCGGGAAGACCGCCGTGGGCCTGCACCGCGCCGCCTACCTGCTGTTCACCCATCGCGAGCGGCTGGCCCGCTCCGGCGTCATGATCGTCGGGCCGAACCGCGCGTTCCTGTCCTACATCTCCTCCGTCCTTCCCGCCCTCGGCGAGGTCAAGGTCGACCAGACCACCGTCGCCGACCTGCTGGGCGCCTACGACACCCCGGAGGAGCCGGAGGTCGCCGCGATCAAGGGCGACGCCCGGATGGCCGCGGTGCTGGAGCGGGCGCTCTGGCTGCACATCAGCAAGCCGGAGGAGGGCCTCGTCTACACCCGCGGGGTGCACCGCTTCCGCGTGGCCGACTACGAGGTGCGCGAGATCGTCGCCTCCCTGCGCGGCACCACCCGCTACGGCCCCGGCCGGGCGGCGCTCGCGCAGCGCCTGGCCCACCAGGTGCTCGTCCGCATGGAGCAGCGCGGCGACTCCCCCGACGACCGGGTGCAGGACGCGGTCGCGCGGTCCAAGCCGGTCAAGCAGCTCGTGGACGCGGTCTGGCCCAAGGTGACGCCCGCCCAGGTACTGTTCCGGCTGCTGTCGGACGCCGAGTTCCTGGCCAAGGCATGCGCCAAATCCGAAATTTCGCCGGACGAGCAGGAAATGCTGCTTTGGCGGAAGCCGTACCGTGGATGGAAGTCCGCGAAGTGGTCGGCGGCCGACGCCGCGCTCCTCGACGAGCTCGGCGACCTCATCGAACGCACCTCCTCGCTCGGCCACCTCGTCGTGGACGAGGCGCAGGACCTGTCGGAGATGCAGCTGCGCGCCCTCGGCCGCCGCTGCCGCAACGGCTCCGCCACCGTCCTGGGCGACCTCGCGCAGGGCACCACGCCCTGGTCCACCACCTCGTGGGAAGCCGTCCTTCAGCACCTCGGCCAGGACTCCGGCGAGGTCACCGAGCTGACCCTCGGCTTCCGCGTGCCGCGCGAGGTGCTCGACTACGCCGCCCGCCTCCTGCCGTCCGTCGCCCCCGGTCTTGCCCCGCCGCGCTCGCTGCGCCCCGGGCTCGGCTCCCTGTCGGTCCAGCCGGGCGCCGCCCTCGCCGAGACGGTCGGCGCGACCCTGTCCAGGGAGGGCTCGATCGGCGTGATCGTGCCGGACGCGCTGGTGGAGCGGGTCTCCGGTTCGCTGGACGGCATCGCCCACGCCGTACTCGACCCCGACGCCGCCGACCAGGAACACCGGCTGCTCGTCATCCCCGCGACCCTGGCCAAGGGCCTGGAGTACGACCACGTGATCGTGGTCGAGCCGGCGGACATCGTCGCCGCCGAGCCCAGGGGCCTGGCCCGCCTGTACGTCGTGCTCACCCGCGCGGTCACCTCGCTGACCGTCCTGCACGACAAGCCGCTCCCCGCCGCTCTGGCGATCTAGCCCCACCGCCGCCCAGAGATCCAGCCCGCCGCTCAGGCGATCTGGTCGTCGCCCAGGGCCTTGGCGACCTCAGCCGCGGCCCGGTGGCCCGACTCGACGGCACCATCCATGTAGCCCGCCCAGCGGACGGCGGTCTCGGTCCCCGCCCAGTGCAGCGGCCCCACGGGCGTGCGCAGGGCGGGGCCGAACCTGGTCAGCGTCCCGGGCGCGGCGAAGGCGCCGTAACACCCCCGGCTCCACTCCTCCGCGGCCCAGTCGAGCTCGATGTAGTCGATCGCGTAACGGGCCACGGGGCCGAAGTAGACGGTCAGGTCGTCCACGGCCCGGCCGCGCCGCTCGGCGACGCTCAGGCGGGCCACCGCGTCGGCGTGCGCGCCTTCGAAGAAGCCCGTGAGCACCCCGGGGCCGCCTTCCCCCTGCGGGGTGCTGTCCAGGACGGTGCCCAGCGCGCGGACGTCACTGTTGGCCTCCCCGGAGTAGCCGTCCTCGCGCCAGAACGGGGCCCCGTAGACCAGATGCACCTTGATGACCCGGCCCATCGGCATCCGCTGGGTGAGCTGGTCACGGTCGCCGGGCAGCCCGGGGCTGTACCTGATCCGGCCGGCCAGCGGCGGCGGCACCGCGACGATCGCGCGCCTGGCGCGGGTCTCGGTGCCCGGGGTGCGGAGCACGACCTGGTCGTCGTCCCAGGTGATGTCGGTGACGGGTGCCGCCTGCCGTACCCGGTCGCCGAGTTCGGCGGCGACGGCGAGCGCGACGCGCTGCGAGCCGCCCGCGACGCGGTCCTGCTGCGCCCCGCCCCTGACCTCGGTCAGCGCGTCGAAGCCGCCGCCCGAGCCGAAGTAGTACAGCGCCCACAGGGCCGAGATCTCCTCCGGCTCGGCCGAGAAGATCGCCTCGGTCACCAGCCTGACCATCGCCCGGCCGCTCTTGGTGCGGGTGCGGGCGCGCATCCAGGCCGCGAACGTCTGCGCGTCGAGCTCGCGGGCGCCGGGCGCCGTCCAGGGCGCCTCCAGCGGGATACGGCGGGCCGCCCGGTCCAGCGCGAGCTGCGCCCGCCCGAGGTCGGCCAGCGCCAGCGTCCCGATCCGCGGAACGCGCCCCGTGTACTCCATCCGCCGCCCCACCAGCTCGGCCACCCGCCTGCCCTGGTGATGGGTGGGGAACGTGGTCAGCCCGAGCTCGCCGATGAGCGCGAGCACCCGATCCTGGCCTGGCCCGACCCACTGCCCGCCGAGCTCGATCGCCGCGCCGCCCGGCAGTTCGCCGTTGAGGGTACGCCCGCCGACCCGCTCCCGCGCTTCCAGCACCACCACGTCGTGCCCGGCGCGCACCAGATCCCGCGCGGCCACCAGCCCCGCCAGCCCCGCGCCGACGACAGCCACATCCACGCTGTATCTGACATTCATGTTGTATGTGATATCCATGACGCATGGCATCCGTCAAGACCCGGCGCGAACTCTACGCGGAGACCACCCGCCAGGCGCTCATCGACGTCGGTCGCCGCGTCTTCGCCGAACGCGGCTACACCGCCGTCTCGGCAGAGGAGCTGGTACGCCAGGCGGGCCTGACCCGCGGCGCCCTGTACCACCACTTCGACGGCAAGCAGGGCCTGTTCGAGGCCGTCTTCGAAGAGCTGGAGGACTCCGCCGCCCGCGCGGTCACCACGGCGATGACCGCCGCCGCCGGCGACCCCGCCACCCGCGCGCGGGCCGGGCTGGACGCCTACCTGGACGCCTGCGGGCAGCCCGAGTTCCGGGAGATCGTGCTGAAGCAGGGCCCGATCGCCCTGGGCCACGAACGCTGGCAGGAACTCGACGTACGCCACTTCGGCGGCCTGCTCCGCGACGCGCTGACCACGCTGATGGACGAGGGCTACCTCACCCGCCGCCCCGTGGAGATGCTCGGCCGCGCCCTGTTCGGCGCCATCACCGAGCTGGCTCTGGCCATCGCGGAGGCCGACGACCCCGCCGCCGCCCGCGCCGAGGCGGACGCCATCGCGGCCACCCTGCTGTCGGGCCTGCGCGCCTGATACCTTCCAGAACCATGGCCGAATTCGGGGTAAAAGTAAGAAACGGCGCTCAATCCGACATCAAGGCCGTCCTGGACTTCTGGGCAGAGGCCGCTGAAGGCACCGACCGCCACGACGACCCCGCCAAGGTCGAAGTCCTGGTCGCCCGCGACCCCGAGTCTCTGCTGCTGGCCGAGCTGGACGGCACGCTGGTCGGCACCCTCATCGCCGGATGGGACGGCTGGCGGGCCCATCTGTACCGGCTGGCCGTGCACCCGTCGTACCGCCGCAAGGGCATCGGCACCACGCTGCTCGCCGCCGCCGAGACCCGCTTCGCCGCCTTCGGCGCCTTCCGCGCCGACGCCATGGTCCTGCACGACAACACCCTCGCCCACCACGCCTGGTCGGCCGCCGGCTACACCCGCCAGCCCGAATGGGGTCGCTGGATCAAACACCTGTGAGCGCGGTGGTGAGCTTGCGCATCGCCGACGCCGCGGACTCGCTCGCCGTCGGCCCGAGCGCGGTCAGGCTGGAGATCAGCGCGGCGATCTCCCGCAGGTCGAAGGCGATGGGCGGGATGTCGGCACGCCGCACGATGACGGCCCCTCCGCCGCGGCCCGGTGCGACGTCCACCGGTACCCCGGACAGGCGCAGCCGCTCGATGTCGCGGGCGATGGTGCGCTCCGATACGCCGAAGTCGTGGGCGAGCGTTCCCAGGGTGACCCGGTCCGCGCCGGCGTGGAGCCGTTCGATGAGGTGTTGCTGGCGCTCGACGCGGCGTACTGTCAGATGGTTGTCACGTGAGGCCGCGGACGTCATGGAGAAGAGCGTAACCACGACACGGGCTTGTCTGGGTTGGTGATTAGCGTGAAGCCCATGACCGACAACGACCTCGTGCTCGACTTCTTCCACCGATACTCCCGCGCGTTGCTCGCCAGGGACGAGAAGGCCGTGGCCGGCATGTACGCGGTGCCCGCCCTGATCCTGTTCCCTGGACAGTCCGTCGCCGTGTCGGACGCCAAGCAGACCGAGGAGTTCTTCGCCGGAGCCTGGAGCCAGTACGACGGCGTCGAGGACACCACCACGGACATCACGGTGGTCGCCGAGACCGCCCACAGCATCTGGGCGGACGTCACCTGGCACCACGGCAACGGAGCCAGGGAGCGGCTGATGTACCAGCTCATCGACGCCGGGTCCCGATGGAAGATCGCCACGCTGACGCCCCTCGGCCCGTGACCCCGCCCGATTCGTCAGTCCCGGCGCGCACCCTCTGGCCAGATCACCTGAACCGGCACCCCGCGCCGCCTCGCCTCCGCCACCACGTCGGCCGTGCCGCCGTAACCCCGGGCCGGCAGGCCGTCCCAGACGGCGAGAAGCACGTCGGCGCCGTCGAGCATGCGGATGCTCGCCACCATGTGCGACTCGGACGTGGGCTCGGCGAAGTCCAGCCGATGGACCGTGACCGCCCGGCCCAGCAACTCGTCATAGGCCGCACGGACCTCGCCGGGCAGGCTGTCGCGGTACCGGGCCGCCGGGACCACCGCCTCCAGACTGCCCCCGAGATCCAGCACCGCGCGGGCGAAGATCTGATCCGCCCCGTCGGCCAGGCAGGACAGCCCGACGACCCGGGGCGAGTGCCCGGCCAGCGTCCCGCGCAGAGCGTCGTCGACGAGGGACGCCGTGCCGGCTGGCAGGCCGCGATGCCCGGAGACAGCGATACGGATCATCATCACCTCCAGTTGTAGCTCCTCGTACGGCAATTGCCGTGGGTGTACGCGAAAAGGGCGCCCCCGAACCGGGAGACGCCCTCTTTGCGAAATGGCTGGACTTAGAAGTCCATGTCGCCGCCGGGCATGCCACCAGCCGGGGCAGCCGGGGTCTTCTCCGGCTTCTCGGCGATGACGGCCTCGGTGGTCAGGAACAGCGCCGCGATGGAGGCGGCGTTCTGCAGCGCCGAGCGGGTGACCTTGGCCGGGTCGAGGATGCCCGCGTCGAACATGTTGACGTACTCGCCGGTCGCCGCGTTCAGGCCCTCACCCGGGGTGAGGTTGCGCACGCGCTCGACCACGACGCCGCCCTCGAGACCGGCGTTGACCGCGATCTGCTTCAGCGGCTCCTCCAGCGCCTTCTTCACGATCGCCGCGCCGGTCGCCTCATCGCCCGACAGCTCCAGCTTGTCGAACGCCTTGGTACCGGCCTGCAGCAGCGCCACACCACCGCCGGGCACGATGCCCTCCTCGACGGCCGCCTTCGCGTTACGCACGGCGTCCTCGATCCGGTGCTTGCGCTCCTTCAGCTCGACCTCGGTCGCCGCACCGGCCTTGATGACCGCCACGCCACCGGCCAGCTTGGCCAGCCGCTCCTGCAGCTTCTCCCGGTCGTAGTCGGAATCGGTACGGTCGATCTCCGCCCGAATCTCGTTGACCCGCCCGGCGATCTGGTCGGCGTCACCGGCGCCGTCCACGATCGTGGTCTCGTCCTTGGTCACCACGACCTTACGGGCGCGGCCCAGCAGGTCGAGGGTGGCGGACTCGAGCTTCAGGCCGACCTCCTCGGCGATGACCTGGCCACCGGTCAGGGTGGCGATGTCACCGAGCATGGCCTTGCGCCGGTCACCGAAGCCCGGAGCCTTGACGGCGACGGACTTGAACAGGCCGCGGATCTTGTTGACGACGAGCGTGGCCAGGGCCTCGCCCTCGATGTCCTCAGCGATGATCAGCAGCGGCTTGCCGGCCTGCACGACCTTGTCGAGCAGGGGCAGCAGGTCCTTGTTGGCGGAGACCTTGCTGTTGACGATGAGGATGTACGGGTCCTCGAGGACGGCCTCCATGCGGTCGGGGTCCGTCACGAAGTACATCGACGTCATGCCCTTGTCGAAGCGCATGCCCTCGGTGAGCTCAAGCTCCAGGCCGAAGGTGTTGCTCTCCTCGACCGTGATGACACCTTCCTTGCCGACCTTGTCCATCGCCTCAGCGATGAGCGCGCCGATCTCGGTGTCCGCGGCCGAAATGGAAGCCGTCGAAGCGATCTGCTCCTTCGTCTCCACATCCTTGGCCAGCTTGGACAGCTCCTCGCTGACCCGCTCGACCGCCGCCTCGATACCCTTCTTCAACGCCATCGGGTTCGCACCCGCGGCCACGTTACGCAGACCCTCACGCACCAGCGCCTGGGCGAGCACGGTGGCCGTCGTGGTGCCGTCACCCGCGACGTCATCCGTCTTCTTGGCGACTTCCTTGACCAGCTCAGCGCCGATCTTCTCCCACGGATCCTCGAGCTCGATCTCCTTGGCGATGGAGACACCGTCGTTCGTGATCGTGGGAGCGCCCCACTTCTTCTCCAGCACGACATTGCGCCCCTTGGGACCAAGGGTCACCTTCACGGCGTCAGCGAGCTGGTTCATGCCGCGCTCGAGACCGCGCCGGGCGTCCTCGTCAAACGCGATCATCTTGGCTGCCATAAGGCTGGACCTCCCAGATGCAGGGTGGCTTCTCAAGGATCGAGCCGACGCCCGCGACGGCAGCGTGCCCGGCCCGGGGGCCGAACACTTGGGCCCGCATCTCCGTTCGGCAGGCCCCGATCGTCTCGATCCAGGTGTTGGCACTCACGTGGAGAGAGTGCCAACGAACTGTTTAGCACTCTACCCGGTCGAGTGCAAGCGAGAGCCACCTCGTCGCAGGTCAGGCCCGATCCCCTCGCGAGATCGGGCCTGTCCTGGTGAGACGAAAGGTGTTGGCAGAACCGCACGGACTGCGCTGCCGTGCGGGCTGCCTCGGTGCGTGGTTCAAACGGTGCGGACAGATTCCGCCTGCGGCCCCTTCTGGCCTTGTGTGATCTCGAACTCGACCCGCTGGCCTTGTTCGAGTGATCTGTAGCCGTCCATCATGATCGCTGAGTAATGGACGAATACATCCTTACCACCGTCTACCGCGATGAAACCGTAGCCCTTGTCCGCGTTGAACCACTTGACGGTGCCCTGCGCCACTTCCGACTCCTCTTACTGGGCTCTGGATCCCGCCCATTCCTCCGCGAGATCCGCGTTCGCCGCTTTTACCGAAAAACTGGCGGCGATCGCCCTCGACCATACCTGTGGCATGCCGTTGGGCAACAGAGTCAATCTGAAAACTGCCTATTTCATCCTTCGAAGAGTTGAATTTTCCAGAAATGGGAAGGGCACCTCCGAAGAGGTGCCCCAGTGCTAAGAGTGTGCGAAGCGTTAGCCTCCGGCTACCGCGGGGATGATGGAGATCTCGCTCCCCTCGGGGGCCGCGGTGTCGAGCCCGTCGGCGAATCGGACGTCCTCTTGCCCCACGTAAACGTTGACAAAACGCCGAATCTTGCCCGATTCATCGAGAATTCGGGCACCGATCCCCGGGTAGTCACTGTCCAGCTTCTGAAGGACCTCGCGCAGCGTCGCACCCTCGCCACTGACCTCCGCGTTACCACCCGTGTAGGTGCGCAGAATGGTGGGAATCCGTACAGAAACGCTCATGCCTTAAACTTCCTTTCAGATGGCGCGGAACGCGTCGAGAGAGGGCCGGATGACAGCGGTGGGTTCGGCGATCGACGACACCGCGTCAAGGGTCTTGAGGCCGTCGCCGGTGTTCAGCACGACCGTTTCCGCCTCGGGATCCAGCGCGCCGTTTTCCACCAGCTTCTTGAGCACGCCCACGGTGACGCCGCCCGCGGTCTCGGCGAAGATGCCCTCCGTGGAGGCCAGGAGCTTGATGGCCGCGACGATCTCGGCGTCGGTGACGTCTTCCACCGCCCCTCCCGTACGGCGGGCGATGTCGAGCACGTACGGCCCGTCAGCCGGGTTCCCGATGGCCAGCGACTTGGCGATGGTGTCCGGCTTGACCGGCTGGACCACGTCGTGCCCGGCCTTGTACGCCGCCGACACCGGCGAGCACCCGAGCGCCTGGGCCCCGAACACCTTGTAGGGCGTGTCCTCGACCAGCCCGAGCGCCACGAGTTCCTTGAAGCCCTTGTCGATCTTCGTGAGCTGGGAGCCGGAGGCGATCGGGATGACGATCTGCTCGGGCAGCCTCCACCCGAGCTGCTCGGCGATCTCGTAGGCCAGCGTCTTGGACCCCTCGGCGTAGTACGGCCGCAGGTTCACGTTGACGAAGCCCCACTTGTCGCCAAGCGGGTCGCCGATGAGCTCGGAGCAGAAGCGGTTGACCTCGTCGTAGGTGCCCTCGATGCCGATCAGCCTGCCGCCGAACACCCGGGCCATGGCGATCTTGGCCTGCTCCAGGTCGGCGGGGATGAAGACGCACGCGTCGAGCCCGGCCCTGGCGGCGGCCGCGGTGACCGCGCCGGCCAGGTTGCCGGTGGAGGAGCAGGACAGGGTGTGGAAGCCGAAGTTGCGGGCCGCCTCGACGGCGATGGCCACCACACGGTCCTTGAAGGAGTGGGTGGGATTGCCGGAGTCGTCCTTGATGTGCAGCGACTTGATGCCGAGCGTGCGGCCGAGGTTGCCGGCCTTGACCAGCTTGGTCCAGCCGGGGTTCATGTTCTGCTTGGCCGCCACGTCCACGGGGACCGGCAGGAGCGCCTGGTAACGCCAGATGTTGGTCGGACCGGACTCGATCTGCGAGCGGGTCACCGTACCGAAGTCATAGGCCACTTCGAGTGGCCCGAAACACTCCAGACACGCGAAACTGGGGCCGAGGTCATAGCGGGTGCCGCACTCGCGGCAGGAGAGAGCTACAGCAGGACCGAAGTCGAGCGACATGAAGCGAGGCCTTCCCTCATCTTCGCCTGCGGCCACCTTGACCACAGACCGGAATTGGCACCTTGTCCCGGTCGGCCTCGCGGGTGCGAGTCACAATCCGGGAGGGTTGCCGGGGCTTCGCAGGGCCGGTCCCTCCACCCCTCTGGATGAGCAATATGTAGTTGTCGAAAGGGACTCTACCTGGTCAAGCGGATCGGTTGCCCACCCGTCTCGACCAGTGAGACAAACCGTCTCACCGATAGTCCTCCCCGAGCACGCCCTGCACGTACTTGCGCGCCTGGTGGATGCGGGATTTCGCGGTGCCGAGAGGGATGCCGAGCTGCTCGGCCACCTCGTTGTAGTCGAGCTGCACGATGTCGCGCAGCACGAGCGCCTGCGCCAGGTCGGGTTTGGACGCCTCCAGCGCCTCCATCGCGTCGAGCAGGTCCAGGCGCGAGCCCGCGATCACGCTCACCCGGGCCACGTCCGGCTTCTGCGTGGGCAGTTCGTCGGAGCTCTGCTCGGCCGCCCGCCGCTTCAGCGACCGGTAGGTCGTGCGGGCGCAGTTGGCCGTCACGATGTGCAGCCACGTGCTGAACCGCGCCCTGCCCTCGAACCGCCCGATGTTGCGCGCGACGGCCAGCAGAGTGTCCTGGCAGGCCTCCTCCGCGTCCTGGTGATAGGGCAGGATTCGCGCGCAGTGGCGGAGTACGTGCGGCTCGATCCGCCGCAAGAGCTCGCCGAGTGCGCGATGATCTCCAGCGGCTGCGGAGCGGGCCAGTTCCTCGGTTAGCTCATCAAGCGCCATAGCGGGATCCTATGAGCGGAGGATAGTTAAATGAACAGCGTCCTGGTCGCCTCGAACCGCGGTCCTGTCTCCTTCACCGTCTCCGACGACGGTGAACTCACCATGAAACGCGGTGGCGGCGGCCTGGTCTCGGGCCTTTCCGGCGTGGCGAAGGACGAGGGCGTGCTGTGGGTCTGCGCGGCCCTTTCCGACGGCGACCGCAGCGCCGTACGGCAGGCTCCCGGCGGCCGCCTCGACCAGGCCGGCTACGACACCGGGTCGCTGCGCATGCTGGACATCGCCCCCGCGACCTTCCACCGCGCCTACAACGCCGTGGCCAACTCCACGCTGTGGTTCGTCAACCACCTGCTCTACGACATCCCCAACTCCCCGCACTTCGGCACCAGGTTCCAGCGCGAGTGGGAGTCCTACCGCGACTACAACGGCGCCTTCGCGCTGGCGCTGGCCGAGGAGGCCGGGCACGAGGCGCGCGTGATGGTGCAGGACTACCACCTGACCCTCACCCCGGCCATGCTCCGCGCCGAGCGCCCCGACCTGCGCATCGCGCATTTCAGCCACACCCCCTGGGCCCCGCCGGAGTACTTCGCGCTGCTGCCCGACGAGGTGGCCCGTGAGGTCCTGGAAGGCATTCTGGGAGCCGATCACGCCGGGTTCCTCACCGAGCGGTGGGCGCGGGCGTTCACCGACTGCTGCGCGGCCCTGCTGGGCGCCCGGGTGGACGCGCGCGGCGTCACCCACGAGGGCCGCACGACCAGGATCGGCGTGCACGCGCTCGGCGTCGACGGCGAGCAGTTGTGGCGGCGCGCCTGCGAGCCGGACGTGGAGTCGAACGTGGCGGCGCTGCGCGCGCAGACCGGTGACAGGAAGCTGATCGTCCGCATCGACCGCACCGAGCTGTCCAAGAACATCGTGCGCGGCCTGGTCGCCTACCGCGAGTTCCTGGCCGCACATCCCGAGTGGCACGGCCGCGTGGTGCACCTGGCCTTCGCCTACCCGAGCCGCCACGACCTGCCCGAGTACCGCGAGTACACCGCGGCGGTGCAGCGCTGCGCCAAGGAGATCGAGGACGAGTACGCCACCGAGGACTGGGACCCGCTGATACTCAACGTCAACGACGACTACGCGCGCAGCCTCGCCGCCTACCGGATGGCCGACGTGCTGCTGGTCAACCCGATCCGCGACGGCATGAACCTGGTCGCCAAGGAGGGCCCGATCCTGTCGCCCCGCTGCGTCCTGGTGCTCTCGCGCGAGGCCGGCGCCGCCGCCGAACTGGGCGCCGACGCGCTCGTGGTCAACCCCTACGACGTCCTGGAGACCGCCCAGGCCCTGCACACCGCCCTGGTCATGCCCGAGGAGGAGCGTACGCGCAGGGCCGCCAGCCTGGCCGCGGCGGCCACCGCGCTGCCGCCCCAGAGGTGGCTTGCGGCGCAGCTCGATGCCCTGACTTAATGCCTCAAGTGACCACAGTCCGGATACGTCTGACCCGTGATCTCCCGACCTGGCTCGTCTACTTACAACTCGGCGCCTTCGCCACCTACCTGTACGGGCTCAGCGCCGTCCTGCCGCTGCTGCGCCAGGAACAGCAGGTCTCCAACGCGGTCGCCGCCCTGCACGGCACCGCGATGGCCGCGGGAACGCTCCTGGCCGGCGCCGCGCTGCCGTTCCTGGAGCGCAGGTACGGCCGGCGCGCCACGATCTGGGGCAGCCTGGCCGGCATGAACGCGGGCCTGGTTCCGGTCATGCTCACCCCCGCCCTGCCCGCCACCCTGCTGGGCTACGGCCTGTCCAGCCTGTTCGGCTCGGTGGCCCTCTACGCCATGATGGCCGCGCTCAGCGACCACCACGGCCCGGCGGGACCGGCGGCGATCAGCGAGGCCAACGCGGTCGCGATCCTGTTCGGCATCGCCATGACCTACGCGATCAGCGCCACCGCGCAGACCGCGCTCGGCTGGCGGGCGGCCCTGCTGATCACCCCGATCCTCAGCGTCCTGATCGCCCTCACGCTCGGCCGCGTCCGCGTGGCCGGCCGCCCGCACGACGGCGCCGCCCGCGCCGGCCTGCCGCCGCCCGGCTGGCGCTTCTACGTGGCGGGCGGCGTGCTCTTCCTGGTGGTCGCGCTGGAGTTCTGCTTCAACCTGTGGGCGGTGCAGCTGTTCGCGTCGAACACGGGGATGGGCGTGGCGGCGGCCACGACCGGGCTGACCGCGTTCACGGCCGGCCTGGCCGTCGGCCGCTTCGCCGGGACGCCGCTGGCCCTGCGCATGGGCGCGCCCGGGCTGCTCACCGGCGCCCTGCTGCTGACCGCGGCCGGCTGGCTGCTGTTCTGGTCGAGCACGCATCCGCTGTTCGCCTACGCGGGGCTGGCGATCAGCGGGCTCGGCGTCTCGCTGCACTTCCCGCTCGCGCTGGCCGGCGTGCTCGCCTACGACCCGGTGCGGGCCACGGCCGTCTCGCCGGTCTGCGCGGGGCTGGCGATGGCCGCGGGCCCGTTCGCGCTGGGGGCGCTGGCCGACGGCTTCGGGACGCGCACGGCCTTCCTCATGGTCCCCGTGCTGATCGCGCTGGCCGTGGCGGGCGTGCTGGTCAGCCGCGAACCGCGGCCGTCAGCTCCTTGAGCAGCGCCATCACGCCGTCGGGCCCGTCCACGACGATGTCGGCCCGCTCGGCCAGCTCGGTGACCTCGGCCGAACCACTGCACACGGTGACACCGGGCAACCCCGAAGCGCGTACCGCGTCGAAGGCGGCCAGATCGCCCAGGTCGTCGCCGACGAACATCACCGATCTGGCCGCGCGTTCGGCCAGGAACAACGAGAGCGCCTGGCCCTTGTCCATGCCTGGCGGGCGCAGCTCCAGCACGTACCGGCCGGGCTCGACCACCAGCCCGTTGCGCTCCGCCAGCGCCGCGAGCGGCCGCCGCAGCGCCTCGAAAGCCCCCTCGGGATCGGGACTACGCCTCGTGTGTACGGCTACCGCCCGCCCCTTGTCCTCGACGGCCACTCCGGTCAGGCCCAGGGCGTCGAGCAGCATCGGCAGTTCGGCCTCGGCCCGCGGCACGCCGGCGGGCGGCGGCGGCGCGCTGACGCGGCCGTTCTCCCACCGCTCGAAGCCGTAGTGCCCGAGGATCACCAGGCCGGGCACGTCGGTCAGGCCCGGACCGAGTTCGAGGACGGTGGCAGGGGGGCGGCCGGTCAGGATGACGACGGCCGACACCTGGGCGCTGAGCTGGGCCAGGATCTCGGGAGCCGCGGAATGGATCCTCGCGGCGGCCGGATCGGGCACGATGGGCGACAGGGTGCCGTCGAAGTCGAGCCCGATCACCGCCCCTGACGGATCTTTCACTATCGCTTGGATTCCAGGGATGTTCCTCACGCGGCTGGAGTACCCAGCCACCTAGGGGCGCATGCCGAGTCGCCGGGCCGCGCGCTCGCGCTGCCGCGTGGCCCGCAGCCGGCGCAGTCGCTTGACCAGCATCGGATCCTGCTCCAGCGCCTCGGGACGGTCGATGAGTTCACCGAGCAACTGGTAGTAACGCGTGGCCGAGAACCCGAAGGTCTCCTTGACGGCCTGCTCCTTCGCGCCGGCGTAGCGCCACCATTGGCGCTCGAAGGCGAGGAGCTGGAGGTCTCGTTCGGTGAGGGGCTGACGGTCGGGTTCCTGGGCAGCACTGTCACCGCTGACCGGTGCGGTGTCCATGGTCGTCCTCCTCGGAAGGGCGTACGGCGCTCACGCCATACGTACGCGGCCCGTGGCCATCGTAATGTGCCAAAGCCGGGTGTTCACCGCGGATCGGGAGACGTACAGTCACCAAGTGTGACCCCAGTCATAACGCTTCTCACCGATTACGGACTCGAAGACGGTTATGTGGCTGCCTGCCATGGCGTGATCGTCGGAATCGCGCCGCAGGCCCGCGTCATCGACGTGTGCCACCTGATCCCTTCGGGCGACGTACGGCGGGGCGCGGCGGTTCTCGCGCAGACCATCCCGTACATCCCGCCCGGCGTGCACATCGGCGCCGTGGACCCGGGAGCGGGCGGGGCCAGGCGCGCGGTGGCCGTGGCCGCGGGGGGACGGGTGTTCATCGGGCCGGACAACGGGCTGCTGTCCTGGGCGGTGCACGCCTGCGGCGGCGCCGAGTCCGCCTACGAGATCACCAACGACGCGCTCTTCCTGCACCCGGTCTCGCCGACCTTCCACGGCCGCGACGTGTACGCGCCGGTGGCCGGGCGGCTGTGCGTGGGCGGCAAGCCGTCCGACCTCGGGCCGGAGATCCCGCTGAACAGGCTCGTCTCGCTGCCGGAGCCGACGTCGGTGCTGCGCGAGGGCTCGGTGGAGGGCGAGGTGGTCTCCGTGGACCGCTACGGCAACACCCAGCTGTCGATCGCCGCGGGCGACCTGGCGGCGCTCGGGGTCCGGGTGGGCGACACGCTGGGCGTGTGGATGGGGCGCAGGCAGTTGTCGATGCCGTACCGGGAGACGTACGCGGCGGTGCCGCCGGGTGAGCTGGTGGCCTTCGCCGACTCGGCGGGGCTCATCGCCATCGCCGTGAACTCGGGTGATGCGGCCCAGCGCCTGGGGCTCCCGCCGGGCGCGCATGTGCGCCTTTCCCCCGCTCCGGTGCGATAGGGACATTACCCCGCGTATCGGTCTGTTTACCGAAGCGTCGGATTGAACCATCGCCTGCGTGCCAGAATGCACGGCAGTTCGAGCGCCTCCTCCCCCTTCCTTCGAGGCAGACGTGTTCCTGCTGTCCGTCGCATTGTTGTCCCTACTTCAGTCTCCCTGGGGCTCGGCCGAGCCGCACGTGAGCGAGCGCTGGCGCGCGTGGCCGGTGACGAGAGTCTTCCCCGCCGCGCTCACCGGCGCGAGCCCGTCCGGCGCGCGGGTGACCTACCTGCTGGCCGGGGTCGCGCCAGAAGCGCCGTGCCGGGTCGCGCTCCAGGCCGCCGCGGCGGCCATGCTGCCGCGCTGCCTGACGACCCTGCGGGCCACCTACTCCGACAGCACGCAGACCTTCGTCGCCACCGTGGGCGTGGCCGTGCTCGACGGGGCGCCGTCCTGGCTGCCCGTCAGAGCGGTCCACGCCGGCGTCGCGGGGCGTGCGCCGACCGTGCGGCCCGTGGCCTTTCCCGGCGGCGCGGCCGAGCGGTTCGGCCAGGCCCAGTACGTCACCGGCGCCGTGGCGGCCTCCGGCGGGCCGTACGTGGTCTTCACCGCCGCCGGGTACGCCGACGGCCGGCCGTACCAGCCGGAGGGCGGGACCGAGCCGCGCCTCGGCGCGGCGGCGGTGCAACTGGCGGAGGCCCTGCACAAGGCGCTCACCCGGTGATCCGCGCCGCGGCCGGGCTGCTGCCCGTCTGTCTCGTCATGCTGCTCGTCGCGGACCCGCCCGCGAGCGGCATGCGCGGCGTCGCCACGAGAAGCGGCATGGCCGCCGTGGCGGCGAGCCAGCAGCAGTGGCAGCTCACCGCGTTGCGCGTGCCCGAGGCGTGGAAGGTGAGCAGGGGCGAGGGGGTGCTGGTGGCCGTGCTCGACACGGGCGTGGACGCCCGCCACCCCGACCTGGCCGGAGCGGTCGTCGAGGGGCCCGACCTGACCGGGCCCGTACGCGGGCCGGCCAGAACGGGTCACCACGGCACCGCGATGGCCAGCCTCATCGCCGGGCGCGGCCACAGCGGCGGACGCGGCGTGGTGGGCGTCGCCCCGGCCGCGCGGGTGTTGTCGGTCCGGGTGACGCTGGAGAACGACGACCCGCTGCGCGGCAAGCAGCGTGCCACGGCGGGCGGCGGCGACGCGCTCGCCCAGGGCATCCGGTACGCCGTCGACCGGGGCGCGCGGGTCGTCAGCATGTCGCTGGGCGGCGGCAGCGGCTCGTGGGAGGGCTCGGCGGCCGAGGAGGAGGCGGTGCAGTACGCGATCTCCCGCGGGGCCGTGCTCGTCGCCTCCTCCGGCAACGACGGCGACGACGCCAACCGCAAGAACTTTCCCGCCGCCTACCCCGGGGTGATCGCCGTGGGCGCGGTGGACAAGCGGATGAAGGTGCCGCGCTTCTCCAACCGCCAGGACTACCTGTCGGTGGTCGCGCCGGGCACCGGGATCGTCAGCGCCGACGGTCCGGACGGGTACGTGGTCGGCGACGGGACCAGTTCGGCGGCGGCGATGGTGGCGGGGATCGCCGCGCTGGTCAGGGCGGAGTATCCGGGGCTGTCGCCGTACCACGTGCGCATGGCCATCGAGCGCGGGACCAGGAAGCGGCCGGCCGACGGGCACAGCCGCGCCTACGGTCACGGGGTGGCCGACGCGGCGCTCGCCCTGCGCGAGGCGGGGCGGCTGGCCCGTCCGGCCGCGTCCAGGATCGGGCAGGTGGGCGGCTACTTCGGCGGCGGCCCGCCGCCCTCGCGGCCGGTCTCGCGGCTGCCGGTGGTGGTGGCGATGATCGGGCTGACGGTCGCGATGTCGGCCAGGGTGGTGGTGCTGCACTTGCGGCGGCGGAGGCATTCTCCCTAGCAAGCGCTTGTGTGATACTCGTCGGTATGACCTTGGCGATCGACGGCTGGTTCACCATCGGCGACGACGGCACCCATCTCCTCGGCACCCGGTGCGCCGACTGCGGCACGGTCAGCTTTCCGCCGCAGCGGGGATTCTGCCGCAATCCGCACTGCTCGGGCGAGAGGCAGGAGGAGACCCGGCTGCCCCGCCAGGGCACCGTCTGGTCCTACACCAACGCCTGCTACGCGCCGCCGCCGCCGTTCGCCGCCGCCGAGCCGTACACGCCGGTGACGCTCGCCGCGGTCGAGCTGGCCGAGGCCGGGATCATCGTGCTCGGCCAGGTCAAGGACCTGACCGTGGACGAGCTGCGGGTCGGCATGGAGCTGCGGCTCACACACGGCCCGCTCGCCGACGGCCCGCTGGTGTGGATGTGGGAGGCGGCCCGATGAGCGTCCTGGTCATCGGCGTGGGCATGCACCCGTGGGGCAAATGGGGCAAACCCTTCATCGAGTACGGCGTCGCCGCCGCCCGAGCCGCCCTGGCCGACGCCGGCGTGTCCTGGACCGACGTCCAGTACGTCGTCGGCGCCGACACCATCAGAAACGGCTATCCCGGCTTCATCGCCGGCGCCACCTTCGCCCAGGCGCTCGGCTGGAACGGAGCCAGGATCGCCTCCTGCTACGCCGCGTGCGCCTCGGGAGCGCAGGCCATCGACCTGGCCAGGACGAGAATCCTGGCGGGCCTGTGCGACGTGGCACTCGTGGTCGGCGCGGACTCGACGCCCAAGGGCTTCTTCAAACCCGTCGGCGGCGAGCGCCCCGACGACCCCGACTGGCTGCGCTTCCGGCTCCTCGGCGCCACCAACCCCGCCTACTTCGCCCTCTACGCCCGCCGCCGCATGGCCCTGTACGGCTCGACCGCCGCCGACTTCGCCGCCGTGAAGGTCAAGAACGCCGCCAGCGGCGCGCTCAACCCCATGGCCCGCTACCGCAAGCCCGTCACCGAGCAGGAGGTGCTGGCCTCGCCGATGGTGGCCGACCCGCTGCGGCTCATGGACATCTGCGCCACCTCCGACGGGGGCGCCGCGGTGGTGCTGGCCTCGGCGGAGTTCGCCCGCCGCCACGGCATCTCCCGGCCGGTACGGCTGGCCGCCGTCTCGACCGTCACCCCCACCTTCCCCAACACGACGCTGGAACTGCCGGCCTTCGCCACCGACTCGGCGGCAGCAGCACCCCCGCCAGAACGCCCCTTCCGCGCCGCCATCGCCCACGCCGCCTACGAGGAGGCGAGACTGGGACCGGGCGACCTGTCCTTCGCCGAGGTCTACGACCTGTCCACGGCACTGGAACTGGACTGGATGGAGGACGTCGGCCTGTGCCCGCCCGGCGAGGCGGAGAAGCTCCTGCGGGCCGGCGACACCAGGCTCGGCGGCCGGACGCCGGTGAACCCGTCCGGCGGGCTCGCCTCCTTCGGCGAGGCCATCCCCGCCCAGGCCATCGCCCAGGTGTGCGAGCTGACCTGGCAGCTGCGCGGCACCGCCGGCGCCCGCCAGGTCGCCGGCGCCCGGGTCGGCCTGGCCGCCAACCAGGGCCTGTTCGGGCACGGCTCGGCCGTCATCGCCACAACGTGAAGGAGCCCTCCGCGGAGGGCTCCTTCCTGGTGTTCTAACCGATGTCCTGGCGTTGCGTTCTAACCGATGTGCACCACGTCGTGCGTCTCGGCGAAGTGGCACGCGCTCTCGTGCGCGGTACCCGGCCGGATCTGCAGCAGCGGCTCTTCCTCCGCGCAGATCTCCTGCGCCTTCCAGCACCGGGTGCGGAAGCGGCAGCCCGAAGGCGGGTTGGCCGGCGACGGCGGGTCACCCTGCAGGATGATCCGCTCGCGCAGCTCGCGCCCCTCCGGATCCGGAACCGGAACCGCGGAGAGCAGAGCCTGCGTGTACGGATGCGCGGGCTTGTCGTAGACCTCCGTGTCCTTGCCGAGCTCCACCAGCTTGCCCAGGTACATCACGCCCACCCGGTCGGCGATGTGGCGTACCACCGACAGGTCGTGGGCGATGAAGATGTAGGCCAGGTTGAACTCGTTCTGCAGCCGCTCCAGCAGGTTGATGACCTGCGCCTGGATCGACACGTCCAGCGCCGAGACCGGCTCGTCGCAGACGATGATCTCCGGCTGCAGGGCCAGGCCGCGCGCGATGCCGATGCGCTGGCGCTGGCCGCCCGAGAACTGGTGCGGGTAGCGGTTGATGTGGTCGGGGTTGAGCCCGACCACCTCCAGCAGCTCCTGCACCTTCTTGCGCCGGTCGCCCCTCGGCGCGACCTCGGTGTGGATGTCGTACGGCTCGCCGATGATGTCACCGACGGTCATCCGGGGGTTCAGCGAGGTGTAGGGATCCTGCATCACCATCTGGATGTTGCGCCGCATGCGCTTGAGCTCGCTGCCGCGGGCGTGGGCGATCTCCCTGCCGCTGATCTTGACCGAGCCCGACGTCGGCCGTTCCAGCGCCATGAGCACCTTGGCCAGCGTCGACTTGCCGCAGCCCGACTCGCCCACGATGCCCAGGGTCTCACCCCTGTGCAGGTCGAACGAGACGCCGTCGACGGCCTTGATCGCGCCGATCTGCCTCTTGACCACGATGCCCTGGGTCAGCGGGAAGTGCTTGACCAGGTCGCGTACCTCAAGGATCGGCTCACTCGTGGGTGCCATCGAGGACCTCCCTCCAGTAGTGGCAGGCACTGCTGCGCGTACCGCTGATCCCGGACAGCGCCGGGGCCTCGGTGACGCAGATGTCCTGGCGGTACGGGCAGCGGGGGTGGAAGGCGCAGCCGGTCGGCATGTCCAGCAGGTTCGGCGGCATGCCCTTGATGGCGTACAGGTCCTGGCCCTTCTGGTCGACCCTGGGGATCGATTCGAGCAGGCCCTTCGTGTACGGGTGGGCGGGTGTCTTGTAGATGTCGTGAACCGGGGCGTTCTCGACGATCCGCCCGCCGTACATGACCGCGATCTTGTCCGCGACGTCGGCGACCACGCCGAGGTCGTGGGTGATCAGGATCAGGCCCATGTTGCTCTCGCGCTGGAGCTCCGCGAGGAGCTCCATGATCTGGGCCTGGACGGTCACGTCGAGCGCGGTGGTCGGCTCGTCGGCGATCAGCACCTCCGGGTCCAGCGCGATCGACATCGCGATCATGATGCGCTGGCGCATGCCGCCGGAGAACTGGTGCGGGTAGTCGTTGACGCGCTGCCTGGCGGCCGGGATGCGGACCCGGTCCATGAGCTCGACCGCCTTGGTCAGCGCCTCCTTCTTGCCCATGCCCCGGTGCACGCGGAACATCTCGCTGATCTGCCAGCCCACGGTGAAGACCGGGTTCAGCGAGGAGAGCGCGTCCTGGAAGACCATCGCGATGCGCTGGCCGCGCACCTGCGAGCGGGCGTCTTCCGAGAGCTTGAGCAGGTCGGTGCCGCGGAAACGGATCTCGCCCTTGGGGATCACCGCGGGCGGCATGTCCAGGATGCCCATGATCGCCTGAGCGGTCACGGACTTGCCGGAGCCCGACTCGCCCAGCACGGCGAGGGTCTCGCCGGGGCTGAGCGAATAGGTCACACCGTTGACGGCGTGCACGACGCCGGCCCGTGTGCGGAACTCCACGTGCAGGTTGTCGACAGCGAGCAGAGGCTCGTTGCCCAGCCCTCCCTCGGCGGGCAACACCTCTGGGGATGTCTTCTTCACAGGTCCCCCTTACCTGAGCTTCGGGTCGAGCGCGTCGCGTACGGCGTCGCCCAGCATGATGAACGCGAGCACCGTGATGCTCAGGAACACGGCCGGGAAGATCAGCGGCAGCGGCGCGTCCAGGAACCTGTTACGGGCGTCGGAGATCATCAGACCCCACGAGATGTCGGGCGAGGTCACACCGACGCCGAGGAACGACAGAGCCGCCTCGGCCGCGATGAACCCGCCCAGGTTGATCGTCGCGATGACGATGACCGGCGCGAGCGCGTTCGGCAGCAGGTGCCTCATCATGATCCGCATATGGCCGGCGCCCAGGGCTTTGGCCGCGACCACGAAGTCCTGGCTCTTGGCCGTGATGACCGCGGCTCTCATGATCCGGTACGTCATCGGCCACCCCAGGACGGTCAGCGCGATGATGACCAGGGTGATGCTGCTCAACGGGCCGCCACGGAAGGTGGCCGCGATCAGCAGGGCGCCCAGGATGCTGGGGATGGCGAAGAAGATCTCGGTCAGGCGCGAGGCCAGCGTGTCGGTGACACCGCCGAAGTATCCTGCCGCGAGACCGAACATGCCGCCGATGAGCGAGGTCGCCAGCGTCGTCGAGATGCCGATCAGCAGCGAGTTGGCGGCGCCGTAGATCGAGCGCGCGTAGACGTCGCAGCCCAGGTTGTCGCGGCCGAAGAGATGGCCGCCGCTGGGCCCCTGCCGGGCCGTGGCCAGCTCACAGGTCCTCGGGTCGTTCGGGTCGATGGCCGTGAACAACGACGGCCACAGTGCCATGACGACGAGGACCGTGATGAGGATCGCCGAGATGATGAAGATCGGACGGCGGCGGAGGTCGTGCCAGGCGTCGCTCCAGAGGCTGGCCGGCTTGCCCTCCTTCTTCCTTTGCCTGCCAGGAGGCGCGGCGCCCGGGACCGGGCTCATAGGGAGGGGCGGCGCCGGCTGCTGAATGTCACTCATAGCGGATCCTCGGGTCGAGCACTGCGTACATCAAGTCGACGACCAGGTTGGCGACGATGTAGATCAGCACCAGAACTGTCACGATACCGACGACGACGGGTTGTTCACGCAGGTATACGGATTGGAAGAGCTGGTTGCCGATGCCCGGGAGATTGAAGATCGTCTCCGTGATCACCGCGCCGCCCATGAGGTTGCCGAGGTCGGCGCCCAGATAGGTGACGAGGGGGATCAGCGCGTTGCGCAATCCGTGCCTGCCGATGACCCGCCGTCTGGACAGGCCCTTGGCGGTCGCCGTGCGGATGTAGTCCGCCCGGAGGGTCTCCACCAGGCTGGTCCGTGTCAATCGGGTGAGGTAGGCGATCGAGATGCCGGCCAGCACGAAGCCCGGCAGCAGGTAGCTGCGGAAGCCGTTGCTGATGCCCGCGATGGGGAAGATGTCGACGCCGGTCCACTGTTTGACCTTCACACCGAGCACCAGCTGCAGCACGAAGCCGGTGACCAGGGTGGGGACGGAGATCAGCAAAAGGGTCGAGGCCAGGATCATGGTGTCGGCGGCCCTGCCGCGGCGCAGCGCCGCCCACAGGCCGAGGCCGACGCCGATGATGGCCTCGAAGACCAGCGCGGTCAGCGCCAGGTTCAGCGTGACCTGGAACTTGCCGGCCATGAGCTGGGACACGGGTACGTCGGCGAAAGTGACGCCGAAGTCGCCGCGGAAGATGACGCCGCTGATGTAGTACCAGTACTGCAGCAGCAGCGGATCGTTGAGGTGGTATCGCTCGCGAAGGATCGCGACGATCGTCGGGTCTGTCCTCTTCTCACCGGCCAGCGCTGCGACAGGGTCGCCGGGCAGCGCGAACACAATGGCGAAGATGAGCAGAGTGGCACCCAGTAGCACAGGTATCGCCTGGATCAGACGCCTGATGATATAACGGCCCATTTAAGCCTCCCGTACATGCCAAGAAGGCAATCACCTGGGGGTGGGATCTACCGGCCCAAGTGACCGCCTCCGTGGCTGGCCCTCAAGGGGCGGGCGACAGCGCGCCCGCCCCGGGGAACAACGTCAGGCCTTCTCGACCTGGGACCACTCGACCTGGTTAAGCAGGTTGATCTTGACGTTCTTGACCTTGGTGGAGTAGCCGGAGTTGTTCCGGTAGAAGTAAACCGGGATGTACGGCAGTTCCTTGTTCAGGATGTCATCGGCCTGCTGGTAGAACTTCAGGCCTTCCTCCGGAGTCGCCGCCTGGTCGCCCTTGGCGAGCAGCTCGTCGAACTCCTTGCTGGTGTAGCCGCCGTAGTTCGAGCCCGTCTTGATGGCGCCGGTCCCGAAGATCGGGGTCAGGTAGTTCTCCGCGGACGGGTAGTCGATCGCCCAGCCCATACGGAACAGACCCGTGTACTTCTTCGCGTCCAGCTCGTCCAGGATGGCCTGGAACTTCTCGAACGGCTTCGGCGTCACCTCGACGCCGAGGTTGGCGCGCAGGTTGTTGGCGACGGCCTCGATCCACTCCTTGTGGCCGCCGTCGGCGTTGTAGCCGAGCTCCAGCTTCGCCGGACCCTTGGCGGACGCGTAGAGCGTCTTGGCCTCGGCCGGGTTGTACGCGCAGGCCGCGCAGGCGCCCTGGCGGTAACCGTCGATGGCCGGGTTGATGAAGTCGTCGGCCGGGGCGCGGGTGCCGGAGAAGACCGTCTCGGCGATGGTCTTCCTGTCGATGGCCATCGAGATGGCCTTGCGCACGTCGGCGTTCTTGAAATCGGGGTTGTACTGCAGCGGGACGCCGATGTAGCCGATGCCGGCGTCAGGCTGGTCCTGGTAGCGCTCGCCCAGGGCGGTCTTGGCGGTGGCGATCGCGGACGGCGGCAGGGAGTCGTGGATGTCCAGGTTCTCGGCCTGCAGGTCGTTGAACGAGGTCTCCGCGCTGGTGTACAGCTTGAACTGCAGCTTGGTCCAGCCCTTGGGCTTGGGGCCCTTGTAGCCGTCGTAGACCGACATGTCGATCGTCTGGTCGGTGCCCTTCTTGTAGGGCTTGTCCAGCTTGAACAGGCCCTGGCCGATGGGCTTCTCGCCGTACTCCTGCGTCACCTTGCCGTCGGCGCCGAAGGCGGCCTTGGGCAGCGGGTAGAAGGCGGTGTAGCCGAGGAGCGTCTTGAACTGCGAGAACGGCGCGGCGAGGGTGACCTTCAGCGTCGTGTCGTCGACCGCCTCCAGACCCTTCATGCCCTTCGCGGTGACCTGCTTGCCCTCGCCGGGGTTGAGGTCGGCGAAGCCGTCGACACGGCCGAAGAAGTAACCGGCGGACTGCGCGTTGTCCTGGTTGGCGGCGTAGTTCCACGCGTCCACGTAGTTCTGCGCGATGACCGGCTCACCGTTGTGCCAGGTGTTGCCTGCCTTGAGCTTGATCGTCCAGACCTTCTGGTCTTCGGAGGTGATCGACTCGGCAGCGGCCTCGACAGCCTTCTTGTTCTCGTCGTAGTTGACGAGCGGCTCGAACACGGCCGCGAGGGCCTCTGCACCCTCGGACTCGGTCGTGTTGGTCGGAACCAGGAGCTCCTGCGGCTCGCCCAGCTCCATGCGGACCGGCGTGTCGCTGCCGCCCGCGGCGGTGTTGCCGCCACCTTCCGTGGCACCGCCACCACACGCGGCAACCGCGAGGGCGAGCAGCGCGGTACCGGCGACGATCTGTGCGCCCTTAGTAACACGCATTGTGAGAACTTTCCTCCCTCTACCAGGTGGGCGTTAGCGCTGAGCTGCGTTGATCCAGAGCAGCCTGACGGGGGGTCCTTGTAATCCCCCGGGTTTGGCTGACATGGTCAAACCAGCCGACGCCCTGCCAGTCGATCGCGACTATCCCTCACTACTTGCCACCAGCGAGTCTCTGGCGCGTTGCAGTTCGGTCACACGTGCGCCTATCCAACGTCACAGACATTTCCCACAAGACGCGCAAAAAGCCACCAACCACGCGTAATAGGACAGGTCAGGACGTGAACAGTTGAGTAAAAATACCCCTCCAGACGGTGTGCTGAGGCCATCCACTTGGGGTGTTGACCGGAGAAGTGCTGTGCTGAGGGGGTACGGGAACCCAGCGGCCCGCAAAACCCGTCCAACAGACCGCGGCGAACTGCCGTGACCGGCACCCCACCGACCCGAATCCAATAGAGTCCATGCCATGAGCCAGCCGGAATCCGCGGTCGCGGACGCCCAGGCGGGCGGCCGAAGCGCGCAGGAGCCGCTGGCCAAGCTCGCCAAGAGATACGGGCTTCGCCGTGCCATCGCACGGCCGAGGTTCCACGTCTACCTGCGCCAGCTCTGGGAGCGGCGGCACTTCATGATGACGTACGCGACCTCGCGCAACGTCTCGAAGTACTCCAGCTCCGCCCTCGGCCAGCTGTGGCAGGTGCTGACGCCCCTGCTCAACGCCGCGATCTACTTCGTCATGTTCGGCCTGATCCTCGGCGGCGCCGACCGGATCGACAACTATCCGGTCTTCCTGCTGACCGGAATGTTCGTCTTCACCTTCACCCAACGCTCGGTGACGGCGGGCGCCAAGTCCATCTCGGGCAACCTCTCGCTCATCCGGGCGCTTCACTTCCCGCGTGCCGCGCTGCCCCTGGCGTACACGATCCAGGAGCTTCAGCAGCTCGGCATCTCGATGGGCGTGCTGCTGCTGATCGTGGTCTGGAGCGAGCCGCCCACGCTGCTCTGGCTGCTCATCCCCGTGGTGCTGGCCCTGCAGGCGCTCTTCAACGTCGGCGCCAGCCTCGTGATGGCCCGCGTCGGCTCGAACATGCGCGACATGAACCAGCTCCTGCCGTTCATCATGCGCACCTGGCTCTACGCCTCCGGCGTCTTCTTCTCCATCCAGGACAAGGTCGTCGGCGGTGCCGGTCTCCCCCAGTGGGTCGCCAACGTCATGTATCTCAACCCAGCGGCCTCCTACATCGAGGTCATGCGCGACATCCTGATGCCGAAGGCCCACAACCCCCCTCCGTTCGCCATGGCGGGCTGCGTATTCTGGGCGTTGTTCGCTCTCGTTTTCGGCTTCTGGTACTTCTGGCGGGCCGAGGAGAGGTACGGGCGTGGCTGAGCTGACGGAGGAGTTGTCACAGGTGAAGGGCGAGGAGCCCGGCGTCGCCGCGAGCAAGGACGTCAGGGTGTACCCCAACCCGGAGCCCACCGGTCACAAGCCTGTGGACGCCCCGACGGGCACTCCGACCGTGGTCGTCGACGACCTCCACATCGTCTACCGCGTCTACAGCGCCGCCTCCGACCACGAGAAGGGCAACGCGGTCAGCGCGCTGGTCCGCATGCTCAAGCGCCAGGGCCGGCCGCAGATGAAGGAGGTGCACGCCGTCAAGGGCGTCTCCTTCGTGGCCTACCACGGCGACGCCATCGGCATCGTGGGCCGCAACGGCTCGGGCAAGTCCACGCTCCTGCGCGCCATCGCCGGCCTCCTTCCGCCCCACGCGGGCGCCGTCTACACCGACGGCCAGCCGTCCCTGCTGGGCGTCAACGCCGCGCTGATGCGCGAGCTCACCGGCGAGCGCAACATCGTGCTCGGCTGCTACGCCATGGGCATGACCCCGGCCGAGGTCAGGGAGAAGTACCAGGAGATCGTCGACTTCTCCGGCATCGATGACTTCGTCCAGCTGCCGATGTCCACCTACTCCTCCGGCATGGGCGCCCGCCTGCGCTTCGCCATCTCCAGCGCCAAGACCCACGACGTGCTCCTCATCGACGAGGCCCTGGCCACCGGCGACCGCGAGTTCCGCAAGAAGAGCCAGGAGCGCATCAAGCAGATCCGGGAGTCCGCCGGGACCGTCTTCCTCGTCTCCCACGACCACAAGGTCATCGAGGAGACCTGCAACCGGGTCATCTGGCTGCACAAGGGCAAGATCAAGATGGACGGGGATCCCAAGGAAGTGATGACGGCCTACAACAAGGGCTGATCTCCGATAAAGATGGGGCGTACGAACCCGTCCTTCGGAGGTAGACATGTCCGCGCGGCCACCGATCCCCTACGACTTCCTGCCCGAGGTCCCCGCCCTCGCCGTCGAGAGCGATGACGTACACGACGGCGAGCGCCTGGCCGAGGCCCACGTGTTCGACGACTGGGGCATGACCGGTGGCAACCAGTCCCCCCACCTGCGCTGGTCCGGCGCCCCGGAGGGCACCCGTAGCTACGCCGTGACGTGCTACGACCCCGACGCCCCCACGGGCAGCGGTTTCTGGCACTGGCTCCTGTTCGACATCCCCGCCGACGTCACCGAGCTCCCGGCGGGCGCGGGCGCCGCCGACACGAAGGCGGGCGTGCACGCCCGCAACGACTTCGGCACCAAGGCGTACGGCGGCGCCGCCCCGCCCCCCGGCTTCCCCCACCGCTACCTGTTCGCCGTCCACGCCCTGAGCGTGGAGTCGCTGGGCCTGGACCCGGACACCCCGGCGGCGGTCGTGGGCTTCAACATCACGGCCAACACGCTGGCTCGCGGCTATCTCGCACCTGTGTACGAAACCTGAGTGCCACCAGCCCCAAATCGCTGACGCGCCCCCACATGTTCCGATAGGATTCGAACGTTAATTCGATCCCCTGAGGACACGTGATGGAATGGGGGCGCGCGATGCGAGAGCTGTCGACCGCGATTGACCACCTGGCCATCGAGGACCCTTCCGAGGTGCCCCGGGCCCAGCTGGCCGAGCAACTCATCGAACTCCACTGGCAGATGGCCCGTCTCCAGGCCCAGATCGCCCGCCGCACCGCCGTACGCGTCTTCTGACCGGGAAGCGTCCTACAAGGGCGCACCGCGGCCTTGCGGCCCCCGCGCCGACTCCGGGGGCGCCGGCGGGCTGTGCGGCCGCAGGTGGGGGCTTCCGGGCCGCGCAAGGCCGCCTGGCGGGCCCAGACAGCCCATAAGCGCAGGTTAGGAATGTCTTAAACGTTCCGTAAGGGGTGCCCGGCAAGCTGAAGCCAGTTGGAAGACACCCCCGGAAGGACGCACGACATGCGCAAGCTCAAGCTTCAGCTCCAGATCACCGCCGACGGCTACATGGGCGGCCCGAACGGCGAGATGGACTGGATCTCCACCCCGTGGAGCGAAGACCTCGGCACCTACGTCAGCGCCATCACCGAGGGCGTCGACACGATCCTGCTGGGCCGCAAGCTCGCCGAGGGCTTCATCCCGCACTGGGCCGCCGAACCCGAGGGCGAGGACAAGGAGTCGGCCGCCTGGATGACGGACACGCCCAAGGTCGTGATCTCCAGGACCCTCACCGACTCCCCCTGGGACAACACGAAGGTGGAGGCCGACGTGGTCGAGGCCGTCCGGCGCCTCAAGTCCGCCCAGGGCGGCGACATCGTCACCTACGGCGGCGCGGAGCTGGTGGCGAGCCTGCTGGCCCACGGCCTCATCGACGAGCTCAACCTCCTGGTCGAGCCGGCCGCGATCGGCAAGGGCCTGCCGGTCTTTCCCGACCTCGGCACGCCCCAGCGGCTGCGGCTGGTGTCGGCCACGCCGTTCGCGTGCGGCATCACCGCCCTGCGTTACGAGCCGAAGCCCGTGTGAGCGGCGGGCGTACCGGGCGATGGGCACAAAAAGATGGGCACAAAAAGGAGCCCCCAGACGGCCCGTCACCACGGGGGTCACGGGCTGGGGGCTCGGTTTGAACCGTCAGGCGGACAGCCTGGCGGTGGCGACGCCGGTCTCGAAAGGGAACCTGTCGGCGAACGCCGGGCGCAGGTCCGTCAGCCAGACGGCCTGCGGGTCGTACTGTGCGAAGAACGGCCGGCCGACGAGCGAAGGATCGCGTGCCTGGATGAGGTGAAGCACGAAGACCTTCTGGCCGGCGATCTCGGTGACGCCGTCCACACACACCTTGCCGGGCGTGGCCGACATCGAAGGCCCGCGCACCGTGCGGCAGAGCCCGGAGACGGAGGCGTAGGCCTCACGGAAGACCTCGTACGCGTCGGCCAGCGGAACCGCGAAGTAGTCCTGTGGTCCCGTGTCGCGCTCGACGAACATGTAGTACGGGATCATCCCCATACGCAGCTGCCGCTTCCACATGCCTGACCAGATGGCCGGATCGTCGTTGATCGACCGGATCAGCGGAGCCTGCGTCCTGATGGTCGCCCCCGTGCCGAGAATCCGCTCCACTGCGGATTCCACCAGCGGCGAGTCCAGCTCGCGCAGGTGCGAGAAGTGAGCCATGAAGGCGAGGTTCTTCCCGGCCGCGACGACCTGCTCGAACAGGCGGAGCGTGTCGTCGGCGTCCGGGTCGGTGGTGAATCGCTGTGGCCAGTAGGCCAGCGACTTGGTGCCGATTCTGATGGATTCGAGCTGCTCGACCTCCAGCAGCGGCTCGATGTAGCGCTTGAGCACCGGCTCACCCATGATCATGGGGTCGCCGCCGGTGAGCAGGACGCTGGTGACCTCGGGATGCTGGCGTACGTATGCCACCAGCTGGTCGATGTCGTCGGAGGCGAACTTGAGGTCCGCGTCGCCGACGAACTGGGCCCAGCGGAAGCAGTACGTGCAGTACGCGTGACAGGTCTGCCCCTGTTTGGGGAAGAAGAGCACGGTCTCCGGGTACTTGTGTTGCATGCCGGGCACCGGTTCCCTGCCGATGCGCGGGACGTTGAGCTCCATCTGCCCCGCGGGATGCGGGTTGAGCTGCGCGCGTACCTTGTTGGCTTCCGCGTTCAGCTCGGCGGTCGGCGCTTCGGCCTTGAGAAGGTCGGCGAGCCTGGCCACGTCGGCCGCGGGCAACATGTCTGCCAGCGGGAAGACGAGGCGGTACATCGGGTCGTCGGGCGCTGCCGACCAATCTATGAGTTCATCCACGACGTAGGCGTTGGTCCGAAAGGGCAGCACCGTCGCGACGGCGCGCACCTTCAGACGTTCCTCCTCGCTGAGCCCCGCACGCAGCAACAGCTCGTCGAGGTGCTTGGACGTGTACGCCCGAAAGCGTCGCGTTCCTGCCTGGTTCAAGATCACTAGGCCTTTCCCATCTTTTTTGTTCGATCGGATGTAAACCTCTCGACCCAGTCGTGCGTCTAGGGTTCTTATACCCGGACGCGTGCGAAGCCACTTCTGGTTCCGCTGGGACCCAAGATTCTCCTGAGGACCGCCTATCGCGACATATCGCGAGAGGACATACACTGCGGTTTGTGACCGACGATCCCGTCCTGCGTGCCTCAGATGCCGACCGCGATCGAGTCGCCGCGGTGCTGAGCGAGGCCCTGGCCACCGGACGACTCACCACAGTCGAGCACGCGGACCGGCTGGATGTCACATATTCCGCCAAAACGGTCGGCGAACTCATCCCCCTGACCCGCGACCTGCCCGACATCACCGGCGCGTCCACCCCCGTCGTGGTCGAGCGTCAGAACATCAACTCCACCTTCAGCAAGATCATCAGAAAGGGCCGCTGGGTCGCCTCCCGCCACACCCGGCTGAACGCCCGCTTCGGTGCGATGATCGTGGACCTGTCCGACGCCGTCCTGCCCGGCCGCGAGATCACCCTGCACATCGCCGCCCGGTTCAGCAAGGTCATCGTCCGGGTGCCCGACAATGCCAGGGTGGTCGACGAGGGCGGCTCGGCGTTCGGCAAGCGCAACGTCTCCGGCGGCGTCGAGGGCGACGGACCACTCATCCGGGTGACAGGCACCTCCGCGTTTTCCAAGGTCATCGTGACGCGCGGGGTCTCAGACTGGAACCTGGCGTAACGGCTGCCGCCCCACCTGCCTACGATGCGTGTGGGGTGAGAGTTGTCCGACATTAAGCCGATCGCACTGGACGCCATGGGCGGCGACCACGCGCCGCACGAGATCATCGGCGGCGCGGTCCACGCCGTGCGCGAGCGCGGCCTGTCCGTGGTGCTCGTCGGCCCGCCCCGCGTGCTCTACGAGAGCCTCGCCGACCACGGCGCCACCAAGGAGATCCCGATCGTGCGGGCCGAGGAGGCCCTCGCGATGGACGAGGGCGCGCTGGCGAGCCTGCGCCGCCCCCGCTCCAGCATCGCGATCGCCTGCCACCTGGTACGGCAGGGCAACGCCAGTGCCGTCGTGTCAGCCGGATCCACGGCCGGAATCGTGGCCACCGGCCGCCTTCGGCTCAAAGGCCAGCAGGGCGTGCTGCGCCCGGCCATCGCCGTGGCCCTGCCCACCCGCCCCAACCCCGCCCTCCTCCTGGACGCCGGCGCGAACGCCGAGGTCAAACCGGAGATGCTGGTCCAGTTCGCGCACCTGGGCGCCGCCTACGCCGAGACCGCCTACGGCCTCGGCAAACCCCGCGTCGCCCTGCTCACCATCGGCAGCGAGGCGGAGAAGGGCAACAAGCTGGTCCGCCGCGCCCACGAACTCCTCCTCGCCTCCCCCTCCCTCCACTTCGTCGGCAACGTCGAGGGCTACGACCTGCTCACCGGCGCCGCCGACGTGATCGTCACCGACGGCTTCACCGGCAACGTGGCGCTCAAGACGATGGAGGGCTCGGTCCGCTACGCCTTCGGCGAGCTCAGGGGGGCCATCGGCGACAGCCGCATGGCCAAGCTCGGCGCCATCCTGCAACGCTCCACGCTGCGCGAACTGAACCGCCGCCTCGACGC
Organism: Nonomuraea sp. NPDC059023; assembly: GCF_042740095.1. Classification (NCBI taxonomy): domain Bacteria; kingdom Bacillati; phylum Actinomycetota; class Actinomycetes; order Streptosporangiales; family Streptosporangiaceae; genus Nonomuraea; species Nonomuraea sp. NPDC059023. The sequence goes on from NZ_JBHYIO010000009.1 coordinate 299,135, forward strand.
CGAGGCCTACGGCGGGGCCGTACTCCTCGGCCTGAACGGCACCGTCGTCATCGCGCACGGATCGTCGAAGGCGCCCAGTGTCAGCGCCGCCTGCCAGCTCGCCGCCGACCTCGCCAAGGGCGGCATCGTCACCCGCGTCGGCGAGCGCGTCGCCGCCACCCATCGCACCCATCGCCTGTGGTGACCCCGTAGTGTTTTGCCGGTGATCCACAACATCGGGGGGTTGTGTGGACGGGCTGACTTCCGCTCAGGTGGCCGTCGCGCCACGTAACGACGCACCGCGGCGCTCCAGCCGCTCGCTGTGGGCCATCATCAGGGCCAATGTGTTCACGCTGTTCAACCTGGTGATCGCGATCCTCTGGGCGCTGATCATGATCTTCGGCGAGTGGCAGAACGGCCTGTTCGGCCTGGTCATCGTCTTCAACGCGCTCATCGGCATCGTCCAGGAGCTACGCGCCAAGGCCACCCTCGACAAGCTGGCCGTGGTCAACGAGGCGCCGGTCCGCGTCCGCCGCGACGGCAGGGACCAGGAGATCGAGCCACGCGCCGTGGTCCGGGGCGACCTCATCCTGATCGGTCCCGGCGACCGGCTGCTGGTCGACGGCGAGGTCGTGGCCTCCGACGGGATGGAGATCGACGAGTCGCTGCTCACCGGCGAGGCGGACGCCGTACACAAGCAGCCGGGCGACGAGGTGCTGTCCGGCAGCTTCGCGGTCGCGGGCAGCGGCGCGTTCGTCGCCACCAAGGTCGGCGCCGAGGCCTACGCCGCCAAGCTCACCGAGGAGGCCAGCAAGTTCGGCCTGGCCCGCTCCGAACTGCGCGACGGCATCACCAAGTTCATCCGGTACATCACCTACCTGGTCATCCCCATCGGCGCGCTGCTGATCTGGAGCCAGGTACGCAACGAGGCCGACTTCGGCACCGCCATCACCGGCGCGGTCGCCGGCATCGTCACCATGATCCCCGAAGGCCTGGTGCTGATGACCTCGATCGCCTTCGCCGTCGGCGTGGTACGGCTCGGCCAGCGCAACACCCTGGTCCAGGAACTGCCCGCCATCGAGGGCCTGGCCCGCGTGGACGTGCTCTGCGTCGACAAGACCGGCACCCTCACCGCCGGCGGCATGGACCTCGACGAAGTGCTCCCGCTGCGCGGCGGCGAACCGGTCGACGACGCCCTCGCCGCCCTGGCCAACGTCGACCCGCGCCCCAACCCGACCGCGCAGGCCATCAAGGAGCGCTTCCCGGCCATGCCGCCGGGGTGGGCGGCCACCGAGGCGGTGCCGTTCTCCTCGGCCAGGAAGTGGAGCGGGGCCGACTTCGCCGAGCACGGCCCGTGGGTGCTCGGGGCTCCCGACATCCTTCTCGAACCGGGCAGCGAGGGCTTCGAGGGGGCCGCCGAACTGGCCGCGACCGGGGCGAGGGTTCTGGCGCTGTGCCGTACCTCGTCGCTGGACGGCGAGGGCACGGCCGAGCCCGTCGCCCTCGTCACGCTCAAGCAGCGCATCCGGCCCGACGCCAAGGAGACGCTGGCCTACTTCGCCCGGCAGAACGTCACCGTCAAGGTCATCTCCGGCGACAACCCCGAGGCCGTCTCCGCCATCGCCGTCGGGCTCGGCATCCCCGGCGGCGAACGCGCCGTGGACGCCCGCACACTCCCCGAGAACGACCCGGAAAAACTCGCCGACATCCTGGAGAAGAACACCGTCTTCGGGCGGGTCACACCGGTGCAGAAGCGGCAGTTCGTCGGGGCGTTGCAGTCGCGCGGGCACACGGTCGCGATGACCGGCGACGGCGTCAACGACGTGCTCGCGCTCAAGGACGCCGATCTCGGCATCGCCATGGGCGCGGGCAGCCCGGCCACCAAGGCGGTGGCGCAGGTGGTGCTGCTGGACAACCGGTTCGCGACGCTGCCGTACGTCGTGGCCGAGGGGCGGCGGGTGCTGGCCAACATCGAGCGGGTCTCGAACCTGTTCCTCACCAAGACCTTCTACGCCATCGTGCTGTCGCTGCTGGTGGGGGTGCTCGGGCTGATGTTCCCGTTCGAGCCGCGGCACTCGACGCTGGTCAACGCGCTGACGATCGGCATTCCTGCGTTCTTCCTGGCGCTGGCGCCCAGCAACGAGCGGTCCCGGCCCGGGTTCGTGCCACGGGTGCTGCGCTTCGCCGTACCGGCCGGGGTGATCTGCGCGGCGGCGGTGTTCTTCTCGTTCTGGGCGGCGCACTCCGGGACGTCCACGCTCACCCAGGACCGCACCACCGCGGTCATCACGCTCTTCCTCACGACCTGGTGGGTGCTGGTCCTGGTGGCGCGGCCGCTGCTGTGGTGGAAGATCGTGCTGATCGCGGCCATGGCCGTGCTGTTCGCCGTGTCCTTCGCCGTGCCGCTGACCAGGTGGTTCTTCGCACTCGCGCCCTCCGACGTGAGCAACGACCTGCTCGCGCTCGGAGTGTCCGTGGTGGCCGCCATCGCCATCAGTATCGCGGTCAAGGTCACCGGTACCCTTAAGACATGACCGACCCGCAGCTAGTGCTCACCGAGCGCGTCCAGCAGGCGCTGGCCAACGCGTTCGGCGCCGAGTACGCCGACGCAGACCCGCTGATCCGGCCCTCCCAGTTCGCCGACTTCCAGGCGAACGTCGCGATGAGCCTGGGCAAGCGACTGCGACGGGCGCCGCGGGAGGTCGCCGAGGCCATCAGCGCGCAGATGTCGGACTTCCCCGGCACGGTGGAAGTGTCCGGTCCCGGCTTCCTGAACATCACGCTCGACTCCTCCTGGATCGCCGGCGAGGCCGGGCGCATGCTCGCCGACCCCCGCGCGGGCGTCGGCCAGAGCACGCCGCCGCAGCGCATCGTGATCGACTACTCCGCGCCCAACGCGGCCAAGGAGATGCACGTCGGCCACCTGCGCACCACCATCGTGGGCGACGCCATGGCCCGCACGCTCGAGCACCTCGGCCACACCGTCATCCGGCAGAACCACCTGGGCGACTGGGGCACGCCGTTCGGCATGCTCATCGAGCATCTGCTGGACATCGGCGAGGACGCCGCCGTCGCGCAGCTCGAAGCCGGCGCCAGCACCGAGTATTACCAGGCGGCCCGCGCCAAGTTCGAGGGCGACGAGACGTTCAAGACCCGCTCGCGCGTCCGGGTGACCACGCTGCAGTCCGGCGACCCCGAGACCATGCGGCTCTGGCACGTCTTCATGGAAGCGACCATCCGCTACTTCAACAAGCTCTACGACATGCTCGGCGTCACGCTCACCGACGCCGACATCGCCGGCGAGAGCATGTACAACCCCATGCTCGAAAAGACCTGTGACGACCTGCAGGCGATGGGCGTCGCCGTCGTCAGCGAGGGCGCGCTCTGCCTGTTCCCGCCCGGCTTCACCGGTTCCGACGACAAGCCGCTGCCGCTCATCATCAGGAAGAGCGACGGCGGGTACGGCTACGCCTCCACCGACATGGCCGCCATCCGCTACCGGGTCGACGACCTCAAGGCCGACCGGATCCTCTACGTCGTCGGCGCCGACCAGGCCCTCCACTTCCGGATGGTGTTCGCCGCCGCCGAGCAGGCCGGCTGGCTGCCCGACACCGTCTCCGCCGAACACATCCAGATCGGGATGATGCTCGGCAAGGACGGCAAGCGGTTCAAGACCCGTTCCGGCGCGTCGGTCAAGCTGATGGACCTGCTGCACGAGGCGGTTGACCGGGCGACGGCCGCCATCGACGACCGCGGCTACGACGAGACCACCAGGGCCGAGATCGCCCACGGCGTCGGCATGGGCGCGGTGAAGTACGCCGACCTGTCGGTCAGCCACGACAGCGAGTACGTCTTCGACTTCGACCGCATGCTGGGCTTCACCGGCAACACCGGCCCGTACATGCAGTACGCCACCGCCCGGATCCGGTCGATCTTCCGCAGGGGTGAGGTCGAGGCGGCCGCGGTGACCGGCCCGATCCTGCTGGGCGAGGAGGCCGAGCGCGCGCTCGCCCTTCACCTGCTGTCGTTCGGCAGCGTCGTCGAGCAGGTGGGCAGCCTGATCGAGCCCCATCGCCTGTGCGCGTACCTCTTCGAGACCGCGAGCCTGTTCAGCACCTTCTACGAGCAGTGCCCCGTTCTCAAGGAAGGCGTCGACGCCGAGACCCGCGCGTCCAGGCTGGCCCTGTGCGCGCTGACCCTGCGCGTCATCGAAACCGGACTCGACCTCTTGGGCGTCCCGGTACCCGACCGTATGTAAGACATGTCGTGCTAACGTGCACGCCTGCTTCGCCCAGGTCTGGAGGGGTTTCTCGCCCTCTTCAGACGCGGCGGTGGGCGCGCCTCCCTCTGGTTGGCGCGCCCCCCGGCTAGGCTTTACGCGGTCATGAATGTGAGGCCGATATTTGGGGGAGTTTCCGCCTTGAGCACGGATCTGACCGCAAGCCCCCCAGCTGCGACTGAGCTTCACCGCTACGCTGAGGCCCTGCTGGCGCACCTGGCCGCCAACGGCTCCGCGCCGCCTCAGACACACGAACTCCACGACGTACCCGGCTACTGGCTGCCGCCCGCCGTGGAAGCGCTGGTCGCCATCCTGTCCGGCGACGATCCGATCGAACCCCTGACCAGAGCCGCCGGCCGCGACCAGCAGAAGACCGCGTTGTTCCTCTGCCTCGCGCTCGCCGTCGCCGGCCACGGTGGCCGCATCCACGCCTCCTGGCTCGGCACCGCCTTCGGCGAGCTGTCCACCGAGCGGCCCGTCACGCATGGGCAGCGGGGGTTGTGGCTGGCCGCCGCCCGTGGCGCGTACGGCCCGGCCGGCAAGATCTTCGTGCTCCGGAAGCTGGACGCGCTGGCCGTACAGGAAGAAGCCGACCCGCGCGCCTGGGTGCAGGCGCTCGCGCCCGGCGAGCCGTCGGTGGTCGTGCCCGAGTCGCTCGTGGACTTTCCGGAAATGGCGGAGATCCCGGAACTGGCCCGTCCCGCGCAGGCCGCCGCCCGCCTCGCCCGGCTCCGCGCTCGCTGCACCGAGATCACCTCGGCCAAACAGGCCGACCAGGAGGCCTCCACGCCGCTCACGAACAGCGCCGGCAGCCCCGCCACCACCTGGGCGGAGGACGAGCCGATCGCGGTGCTGCGCTCGCTGATCGGCCTCGGCGGCCCCGAGGGCCCCATGGGGTCGCTGACCGCGCATCTGCTGGACGACCTGCGTCCCGGCGCCGATCCGCACCTCGCGGCGATCGCCCTGCACGTGGCCGCGCCGATCCTGCGCGAGTTCGCCGACGAGTTGGAGTCCGACACCCAACTGGTGCCGCCCGCGACCGTCACCGTGTCGCTCCTGGGGCACCGCATCGTGCTCCACCCGGAAGGGCCGGACCAGGAATCGTTCGCACAGGCAGAACAAGAGATCGTGGCGACGGGCATCATCCCGCGCCGACCGCCGATCGCGGCCTACGCGCTGCTCGCCCTCGGCGTGGCCGCCGTGGTCGCCTTCGTGGTTCATGGCCTGTTCGCAGTGCTGGGCGTGGCCATGCTCGGCCTGGGAGGCTGGCTACTTCGCAAACGCCACCAGGCCAACGAAGCGGATAGTCGTTACGTCACCGCTCAACTCAGCGAGCTTCGCGAACTCGCCGACGGCGCGGTGTGGGCTCTCCACGCCTACGCCCGCGAGGCCGAAGCCCGCGCCAAACAGGCAGCGGAGGACTCAACCGATGTCAACCGGTTGATCCGCCGCGGCCCTCGCGCCGCCTAGGTGGTCTCGATCTCCACATGCGCCGGCGCGAGCAGGAAGACGCGGTCGGCGATGCGCTCGATCCGCCCTTCGCACCCATAGGCAAGTCCCGCGGCGAAGTCGACCATCCGGGTCGCCTCGGGCATCGGCATGCCGGTGACGTCCATGATGACCGTCTGCCCCTCGCGGAAGTGCTGACCGATCATCGGCGCGTCGTTGTACTTCAACGGCTGCACCATCACAATGCGTGACGACTCAGAGGTGGACCTCCACCGCTTCGCCGCCCTCTCGGACGCCGGCATGTACTCGTCTTCGTACTGCTCTTCTTCGTAGGCCTCGTCGTAAGGATCGACGCCGCCCAGGCCAAGGTAGCTCACCACCTTGCGCACTGCCCCCATCGGTATGTCCTTTCCTCAGGAACTCACCGTAATCGGCACGTCCCCACACATTGGACGGTAACCGACGATTCCTCGTTCGCCATGCGACACGCCCAGCACTTATTCCATTTTGTACGGCTAGCACCCTGGTTGCAGCTGGATTACAAGCGGCCTATAGCATCCAAACCATGCGTGTCTACACCGTGGACGCCTTCACCGATGTGGCGTTCAGGGGTAATCCAGCGGCGGTCTGCCTCTTGGAGTCCTCCGCGCCCGCGGCCTGGATGCAGGCGGTAGCGGCCGAGATCGGCCTGTCGGAGACGGCATTCCTGCTGGACAATTCACTGCGCTGGTTCACCCCCGCTGTCGAGGTCTCCCTCTGCGGGCACGCCACCCTCGCCACGGCCCACGTCCTGTATTCGACCGGCGCCGCGAGCGGCCAACTCAAATTCGAGACCGCCAGCGGAATCCTGTCTGTGAATCGCACCACAGATGGCATGATCACAATGGACTTTCCCGCCAAGGAAGTGACGCCCGCCACTCCTCCAGCCGGCCTGGCAAAAGCGCTCGGCGTCGTCCCGGTGCAGGTCAGCACCGCAAAAGGCGACCTGCTGGTGGAGCTCGAATCCGAAGAACAAGTCCGCACCCTATCCCCGGACATCACCGCCTTGTCACACCTGGCGGCACGTGCGGTAATCGTCACGGCCCGCGGCGTTTCCACGGACTTCGTATCCCGTTTCTTCGCCCCGAAGGTCGGCGTCCCCGAAGACCCGGTAACCGGCTCCGCCCACTGCGCCCTGGCCCCCTACTGGGCGCCGCGGCTGGCCCGCACCACGATGACCGCCGCCCAGCTATCCCAAAGAGGCGGCCTCATCCACATCACCCTCCGCGGCCCCCGAGTAGACCTGGCCGGCCACGCCATCACCATCACCTCCAGCCACCTCCACATCTAGGTGACCCACCCAAGACCCCGCTGCCGCATTCTGCCCAGCGGTCACACAGCGGCCCGCTGTTGCACAGTGGTCCCCGGTCCAGGGCCCCGCTGCGGCACGCTGCACTGTCCCCGCCCACTCGGCTTCTCACCGTCTCCGGAACAAGCGGCGGGACACAGACTCAGAGCGAGATGTCACAAGGGACACGCGGGGACAGTCCCGGCCGCCGTACGCGTTGCGCCAAACACGCCCGCTCAGCCTTTCACCTCACCGGCGCCAGACAAGTGGCGGGACGGAGCTGAGCGCCGTGCGCGTTGCGCCGATCACGTCCGCGCGGGGTGCTCGCCGCACCGGCGCTTGACAAGCGTCGGGGAGGGCACCGTGGATTGGGAGGGCGAGGTGGCCGGGAGGGTGGCGAGCCCTTGCGGGCGGGCGCCGTGCGCGTTGCGCCGTTCACGTCCGCGGAGGGTGCTCGCCGCACCGGCGCTCGACAAGCGTGAGGGAGGGCGACGCGGATAGGAGGCGGGTGGGAGGCGAGGCGGGCGGGGAGGGGCTGCAAGCCCTCGCCGGTGCAGGGTGGGAGGCGGTAAGCCCCCGCCGGTGCAGGGTGGGGGCGGTGAGCCGTCGCCAGCGCCTCGGGGAAACCCAGCGCCTCCGGGGGAACGCAGAAAAGGGGCCACCCCGCGACGGCGGGACAGCCCCTTCGGAACGCGAAAAAGGGGCCCGACCCTAAGGCCAGACCCCTTCTCCTCTTGCATGTTTTTGTGCGGCGGTGACCTACTCTCCCACACCCTCCCGAGTGCAGTACCATCGGCGCTGGGAAGCTTAACTTCCGGGTTCGGAATGTAACCGGGTGTTTCCTTCCCGCCATAACCGCCGCAACCCTTCGAGACACTGCTTGCTGTCTCAGAATTGCGTAGTGGACGCGAGCAACAGAACCCATCATGGTCTGCCGAAGTACCGGTGTGCGCTGCTCTGGACCCGGCGAAGAGTAACAGAGCGCTGCAACCACCACACCTGCAGCAGAACCCCTTTTGGGACTGTGTGCTTTGTGGTCAAGTCCTCGGCCTATTAGTACCGGTCAGCTCCACACGTTACCGTGCTTCCACCTCCGGCCTATCAACCCCATCGT
>NZ_JBHYIO010000010.1:0-20446 GCF_042740095.1 Nonomuraea sp. NPDC059023
GCGCCCCAGTAGAAGGCGTGGTGGGACTTGTCCATGCCGTAGCCGGCGATCTCGCCCAGGCTCGAGCGATTGACCGTGACCCGTGAGGCGCCGCACCGGACCGGGGTGCCGTCCATCAGCCGGAGTGGTTCGTACCAGGTCGGGACCTGGCGGGCCAGCCACAGCGCCGCCGCCGACAGTTGCGGGCCCAGAGCACGCACCTGCCGGTTGTACTGAGACTGCGACGGCAGCCGCGGGAACAGATGACCGATCCGGCCCGCCGCCACCCGCAACCAGTACCGTTCCTGATCGCAGCGCAGCAGCACCTGCGCCACCGCCACAACCACCGCCTCGGCCGAGGTCAGCACCGCCGGACGCCCACGGCCTCGGGGGCTTTCCCGCGAAGGCATCACATGATCATCCAGATAGACATAGAGTGCGATCAGAAGGGCGTCTAAGTCTGTCTTCACACACCGACCATGGACGCCCTTCGTCATGCCCGCAGCCGATCACCGAATTTCACATCAACGATCTAGTCCTCCAGGTCCACCGAGCGGCCGCTGTCGGCGCCGATCTCGGCGATGATCTGGTCCACGACGTCGGCCGGGATGGCCGAGTCGACGGTCAGCGCGATGAGCGCCTTGCCGCCCTTGGCGTCGCGGGCCACCTGCATCGAGGCGATGTTGATGCCCTGCTCGCCGAGCAGACGGCCGACCACGCCGACGATGCCGGGGCGGTCGGTGTAGGTGAAGAACGACAGGTGCGCGGTCGGCTCGATCTCCATCTCGTAGCCGTTGACCTCGACGATCTTCGTGACCTGGCGGGGGCCGGAGAGCGTACCCGACACCGAGACCTGGCGGCCGTCCGCCAGGACGCCGCGGACGGTGACGACGTTGCGCCAGTCGGGGCTGTCGGAGCTGGTGACCAGCTCGACGTGGATGCCGCGGTCCTTGGCCAGCAGCGGCGCGTTGACGTAGGTGACCTGCTCCTCGATGACGTCGGCGAAGACGCCCTTGAGCGCCGCCAGCTCGACCACGCGCACGTCATGGGAGGCGATCTCGCCGCGCACCTCGATGTCGAGCTTGGTGGCGACCTCGCCGGCCAGCGCGGTGAAGACGCGGCCCAGCTTCTCGGCCAGCGGCAGGCCCGGCTTGACGTCCTCGGCGACCGCGCCGCCCTGGACGTTGACCGCGTCCGGCACGAACTCGCCGGCCAGCGCCAGCTTCACGCTCCGCGCGACCTGCGTGCCGGCCTTCTCCTGGGCCTCGTGCGTGGAGGCGCCGAGGTGCGGGGTGGCGACGACCTGGTCGAGCTCGAACAGCGGGCTGTCGGTGCAAGGCTCCTTCGCGAACACGTCGAGACCGGCGCCGGCGACCCGGCCCTCCTTGATCGCGGAGTAGAGCGCACCCTCGTCCACGATGCCGCCGCGGGCGACGTTGATGATCCGTACGCTCGGCTTGACCTCGTGCAGCTCCTTGTCGCCGATGAGACCGAGGGTCTCCTTCGACTTGGGCAGGTGCACGGTGATGAAGTCGGCCTGCTTGATGGCCTCCTCCAGGCTCACCAGCCGCACGCCCATCTGCGCGGCGCGGGCCGGCGGCAGGTAGGGGTCGTAGGCGATCAGCTCGACGCCGAACGGCTGCAGGCGCTGGGCCACGAGCTGGCCGATCTTGCCCAGGCCGAGGATGGCCACGACCTTCTCGTCCAGCTCGACACCGGTGTACTTGGACCGCTTCCACTCCCCGTTCTTCAGCGCCGAGTGGGCCTGGGCGGTGTTGCGGGCGGAGGCAAGGATGAGCGCGATCGTCTGCTCGGCGGCGCTGGTGATGTTGGAGGTCGGCGCGTTGACGACCATGACACCGGCCTTGGTGGCCGCATCGACGTCAACGTTGTCGAGGCCGACACCGGCGCGGGCGACCACACGCAGCTTCGGCGCCGCGGCGATGGCCTCGGCGTCCACCTGCGTGGCGGATCTCACGATGATCGCGTCCACATCGGCGATGGCGGGCAGAAGCTGGGAGCGGTCGGCGCCGTCGGTGTGACGGACCTCGAAGTCCGCGGCGAGCACGGCGAGGCCTGCTTCGGACAGCTCCTCGGCGACCAGGACGACGGGCTTGTTCACAGTGGATCCTTAGGGCATGCGGCGGGCTGTGGAGGGGCACTGCGGCGGGCCCCTCGGGATCCCTCAGAGTGTATCCGCGCTTGTGAACGCGTTCACGAGGGTCTTGGGATCTGAGACGTACAGCACGCTGATACCGCAGCTGGGACGGGGGATACGAGGGTGACGAGTACCCCGCTCCGGGGAATCTCATCCATCCCGTGGCCATCTTTGTCTTGATCGGGAGATTTATTCGCTATTAGCCTGATAAGCCGTGGCCAACTACCTATGGTTCGTCATATGAGCATCGGGAACCCCGCTCTCGCCGACGTGCTCGCCCAGCATGGCAGTCCCCATCGCCTGCTCGGCGCCCTCAGTGATGGTGGAGTCCTCGTTGCCGTGCGGCCAGACCGATCAGTCGTGCTCGGCACGACACAGGCAGGTGACCGAGTACTGCTCGGGTACACCAGCCCGATGACCTACGCCCGGCATCGAGGCAGCCATTCCCTCTCGGCGTGCGACGCCGACACCATCCTGGACATCCAGCGGGTCACCGGGGTGCGCGAGATCGTGATCGACGCTGCCGGGCCCGCCGCGGCAGCCGTACCGATCGACGATCTGCAGCGCTTCCTGCGATCCACCAGGACGGGACCCACACCGGTGCTGTCGGCCGCCGCCCCGGCGGCCTACGCGACGGGTGCGATGGCGACGGTCTCGCGCGGCGGGGACATGTTCCGGCCCGCGCACAAGACCGCCATGATGCCGGAGGCGCCCGCCCAGCCGTGGATCCCGGCGCCGCGCCCCCACCTGTCCGGGCCGATGCAGCAGGTGGATCCCGGATACCGGCGCTGCACCCATCCCATCCTGCCCGCGTTGCGCCAGGCGATCGCCCAGTTGCTGGGCGACTACCCGCTCGTGCACCACGTGTGGATCTCCGAGGCCCGCACGGCGTCGGGCGCGACCGGGATCATGCTGCACGTGAAGGTGCACATGTCGGCGGCCGAGGACGTGGTGCGCGACCTCCACAGGGGCGCTCGGGCCAGGCTGCCGCAGTTCGCCGCCAGCGGGGCGCCGATCCTGATGGCCCGCGTGGCCGACGCGCGCAGCGAGCAGCGCATGGTGGAGATCGGCGCGCACGTGGTCTGCGCGGACGTCACCGACTGAGCGCGTTCTCCCGGGACCGAGCGGACGCCGGTTCCGGGCGTTGGGCCTTACCGAGCAAGGGCTCGGTAGGTTTGAATGTGAGGCATGATCGCATCGGCGGCGAACGCCCCCACGGTCCCGCGCGGCGTGCGGCTGGGCTACGGCGTGGGCTCCTTCTGCACGGCCACCTTCGCCGCCGTCCCCGGCCTGCTGCTGCTGTACTACATGACCAACTTCCTGGCGGTGCCCGCCTGGCTGGCCGGTGCGATCGTGGCCGCGCCCAAAGTCTGGGACCTGGTCATCAACCCGCTGGTGGGCCGCTGGTCGGACCGCACCCGATCGCGCCTCGGGCCGCGCCGTCCGTGGATGCTGGCCGGTGCGCTCACGCTGCCGCTGGCTTTCGTCGCCGTCTTCGCCGGTCCGCCGTTGCGCGGCCTGCCGGCCGCCCTCTACGTGGGCGCCTGCTTCCTGCTCGCCGCCACCGCGTACGCGCTGTTCGAGGTCCCGTACAAGGCGATGCCCGCCGAGATGACCGAGGACTACCACGAGCGCACCTCGCTGCTGCAGTGGCGCATGGTCTTCATCGGCGCCGCCACCGCCATCAGCGGCATCCTCGCGCCCTCGATCGTCAACAGCCAGGGCGAGAACGGCACCCTCGGCAGCTACCGCCTCATGGCGGTGACGATCGCGGTGATCATGTTCGCCGCGATGCTCGGCTCCTTCTTCGGTACGGCCCGCGCCCCCATGACCGGCGCCCCCGAACCCGACGGCGGCCGCCTGTGGGAGCAGTTCAAGGCGGTCCGGCGCAACCGGGCCTTCATCTGGCTGCTGGCGCTGAGTTCGACCCAGATGCTGGCCGTCAGCATGATGCTGGCCGCCGCGCCGTACTTCGCCGCGTACACGGTCGGCAACCCCAAGGCGACCACCACGCTCTTCGCGGTGCTGGTCGGGCCGATGCTGCTGACGATGCCGCTCTGGGTCTGGCTGTCGAAGCGCTTCGACAAGCGGGGCGCGATGGTGCTGGCCGCGATGATCTACGCGGGCGGGACGGCGCTGGCCGCCGCCACGCCCGTGCTGGGGCCGGTCTTCGCGCATGTGACGTTGCTCCTGGTCGGTGCGGGCATCGCGGGGGTCCAGCTGTTGCAGTTCTCGATGCTGGCCGACGTGGTCGCGGTGGACGCCGCGGTCACCGGCAAACGGCGCGCCGGGGTGTTCACGGGGCTGTGGACGGCCATCGAGAGCGGCATCGCCTCCTTCGGCGCGCTGTTCTTCGGGACGGTGCTGTCGATCGGCGGCTTCATCGAGTCGGATCCGAGCCGCCCGGTCACACAACCTGACACTGCGGTTACCGCAGTTTTGCTCGGTCAGACCGTGGTGCCCTCGGTAATCATCCTGTTGTCTGTTTTCATGACACTGAAGTACCGCCTGCCGAGGGACGTCCCATGGACCGATCAAGCCTCTACCACCAGGCCCGCTATGCCCTGAGGCATCCGGACCGGATCTTCCCCCACCTGCGGCGCCTGAGCCGCGACACCTGGCTGCGCCTGCGCACCGACGACCACGTGGCCTACTACCGGGCGGTCATGAAGTCCGATACCGCCCGCAGCGCCGAGGCGGCCGTGGGCTCCAAGTCACACGAGCGCTGGATGAGGCTGGGCCAGATGCAGTTCGACTACCTGGTCCGCCACGGCCTGAGCCCCGAGCACCGCATGCTGGAGATCGGCTGCGGCAACCTGCGGGCCGGTCGCCTGTTCATCGACTACCTGGATCCCGGCAACTACTACGGCCTCGACATCTCCCCCGACATCCTCGTCGCCGCCCAGGAGACCCTGGTGACACACGGGCTGCAGTCCCGCCTGCCCCACCTGACACCGGTACGCGACCTGCGCCTGGGTTTCCTGCCCGACGCGCACTTCGACGTCGTGCACGCCCACAGCGTCTTCTCACATTCGCCGCTGGAGGTCATCGAGGAGTGCTTCCGGCACGTGGGGCGGGTGATGAAGCCCGAGGGGTGGTTCGACTTCACCTTCGACCGCACCGAGGGCAAGGAGCACCAGGTGCTGCGGGAGGACTTCTACTACCGCACCGAGACCCTCGTCGCCCTGGCCGACCGCCACGACCTGGACGCCGTCTTCATGGCCGACTGGGAGACCCTCCGGCACAAGCAGTCGAAGATCCGGGTGACCCGCCGGGCCTAGTCCTCGTCGGTCTCCTTGGGCGGTGGCGGCTGCCGGCCGGAGACCTTGAGGGTGAGCGCGTGGACTTCACGGTCAAGCCCCTCAAGCTTGTCCAGCCGCCGATCCACATGGTCGAACCGCACATTCATCTCATGCCGCAACCCACCGACCTCGGCATGCATCTCATTCCGCACACCCGCGAACTCCGCCACCATCTCCTTACGCAACCCACCGATCTCAGCGTGCATCTCCTTACGCAAGCCGCCGATCTCGGCATGCATCTCGTTCCGCAGACCGCCGATCCCGGCCCGCATCTCGTTCCGCAGACCGCTGAACTCGGCGCGCATCTCGTTGCGGAGGCCGCCGATCTCGGCTCTCGTCTCGCCTGCCAGGCCGCTGATCTCGGCCCTGATGGTACGCAAACACAGGCCGATCATGGTGGCCAGAGCGGCACCCATGAGGCCGATCATGGTCCAGATCTGCGCCATGGTCATCATGTTAGAACCCCCTCCGCCAGGTGTCACCGGTTGGTGACCGACTGTGACAGCCGGGCGGAGGGGGCCGAAGGGCAGAACGGGGTTCTGTGGATAACTCAGGCGATGCGGCGTGACAGTGTGAGCCGGGTGCGGGTGAACGCTCCGGCGATCACCGCCGCCACCAACGGCAGGACGATCACCGTGACGGCCAGCAGGGGCCACGGGAAGACGATCTGGCTCAGGCTCGTCGGCTCCGGTTCCTCGCCGGTAGCAGCGTTGGAGATCTCCGACCAGGCCAACGCGACGCCCGTGACCGTCCCCGCCCCGAGGCCCACCACGGTGCCGAGCAGCGTGATGTAGGCCGCCTGCGCGGCGACGACCAGCCGCCTGGTGACGGGCGGGGCGCCCACCGCCGACATGGTGTCCAGGTCGCGACGCATGTCGGCCGCCGCCAGCCCGGTGGCGGCGAAGGTGCCGCCGAGTGCCAGGACCAGCGCCGCCACGGCCATGGCCCGGAACAACGCCTCGAAGTCGTTGCGGTACCCGGTCTCCACCCGGGCGAAGACGCCCCAGGCCAGCGACTCCATCTCCTTCTGGAACGCCGTCGGGTCGGCGGGGGTGTAGGCGGCGTAGAGGCGGCGGGGGCTGACCTGGTAACCGGCCTTGGTCAGGGCAGAGGGCGGGACCAGCGCCCCTTGGAGCAGCTTGTCGGACGGGCGCACCAGGACCGCGGGAACCCGGATGTTCGACGCCGCCCCGCCGCCCTCGCCGAGGAACTCGAGCTCCAGCCCGCCGTCCTTCACCTCTTCGGGGCGGAAGACGATCGCCTTCCCCTCCGCCAGGGCCGCCTCGGCCTTGGCGTCTCTGCGGCCCAGGGCGAGGGCGAGCAGGTCGGCGTCGCCGATCGATACCTCGTGCAGGGTGAAAGCCTGGTGACACTCATCGCAGACCTTCATCGGTTCGGAAACCCCGAGGTTGCCGATCCGCCCCCTCTTGGTGTGTACGGCGTAGCCGGGCACGAACGTCGTCCCCGAGAACCGCTTCTCCACCGTCGCCCGGAGCTCCGCCCAGGCCCGGTCGTCCGCGGTGAGCGCCGAGACGGAGACCGTGCCCGCGGGCATCCTGGCGCCGTACCTGTCGCGTGAGTGCGCGTCCAGGCTGGTGAAGGCGATGCCCACCGCCACCAGCGTGGTGGTCACGCCCATGACGGCGGCGGCGGCGGAAGCCGTACGGACGCGATGGCGGGTGGCGTCGCGGACGGACAGGCGCAGCGAGAGTGGCAGCCGCGCGGCCAGGCCCGCGCTGCGGCGGACCAGCCAGGGCATGAGCGCGACCAGTCCGAGCTGCACCAGCACGGCGGCGGCCAGGATCATCGTGAAGAGCGACCGGAGCGCGAAGTAGGTGGCGACCAGACCGGCGAGCACGAGCACCAGCCCGAGCACGGGCTTGCCGGCACGCTCGCGCGGCATGACGTCCTCGCGTCCGGCGAGCACCTCGGCGGGGGACTGCCGGGCGGCCTGGACGGCCGGCACGAGGGCGGCGATGACGCCGCTGGCCAGGCCGAGCAGGGCGATGCCCGCCACATACAGCCATGGGATGTCGATCGGGCCCACGGTCGACACGACGGGGATGATCGACGGTCCGGTCACGCCCGCCGCGAGGCCGAGCACGAGGCCGGTGACGGTCGCGATCCCGCCCAGGACGAGGCCGTCTGCCAGGACGATCGTGCGCAGGTGGCCGGGCGAGGCCCCTTGAGCGGCGTAGACGGCCAGTTCCCTGCGCCTGCGCCGCAGGGAGACCGCGAAGGCGGGCCCGGCAAGCAGCACGGTCTCCAGCACGATCATGACGACGCCCGCGCCGATGGTGATGACGTTGGCGACGGTGCGGTCCTCCGGCCCGTGGGGCTGCGGGAAGCCCGTGTCGGGCGGCGGGCCGGCGATGACGGCGCGCGAGTGCACGACCAGTCCGGCCTGGCCGAGCTTCTTCACCTCGGGCCAGAGCACGGGGGCGTCGGCGTCAAGGAGGAAGCCGGTCCCCTGGCCGTCGCGCTTGTCGAACAGGATCGTGCCGCGTTGGGCCACGAGCTCGGTCCTGGCCACCTCGAACGGGTGGGCGAGCACGCCGACCACCTTCACCGGCCGGTACTGCCTGCTCACCTGGAGGGTGTCACCGAGCCGCATCCCCCTGCCGGCGAGCGTGGCCGAGACCGCGACCTCGCCGGGCGCGGCGGGGAAACGGCCACCGACCAGTTCGCGCATGCCGCGGGTCATGGGGTCGCGCAGGTCGATCTCGAGCGCGGGCACGTTCAGGTAGGTCGCGCCCTGGCGGACGTCGACCGAACCCGTGTCGTAGGTGATCAGGCGGCCCCGCACCAGCGCAGCGAGCTGTTCGATCTTCCATTCGAGCGGCTTCACGCCCGCGTCGCCGCCGGGAGGGGGCTCGCCGAGGAAGGAGACGAAGTCTCCTGAGGCGTTCTGAACGATCGGCCAGCGGGGGTTCTGCGTGATGATGTGGGCGTCGGCCGACCCGAGGCGGGTGTCCAGGCCCTCGCGGAAGCTCACCATACTCGTGTCGATGCCGGTCAGCAGGGCGGTGAAGACGAGAACCGGCAGCGCGATCATCACCATGACCAGCGCGCTGCGTCCCTTGGCGCGCAGGCTGTCCCTTCGCGAGATGCGCAGCGCGGCGCGGAAGGCGCTCATCGGGCGCTCTCCAGCGGGACCGCGGTCGAGTCGGCGATCTCGCCGTCGCGCAGGAAGACCACCTTGTCGGCCCAGCCGGCGTACCGGGGCTCGTGGGTGACCAGGAGGACGGCCGCCCCGGCGTCGCAGCGGCCGCGGAGCAACTGGAGGATCTCGTCGCCGGTGGCGGTGTCGAGGGCGCCGGTCGGCTCGTCGGCCAGCAGCAGGCGGCGCTCCCCCACCAGGGCGCGGGCGATCGCCACGCGCTGGCGCTGGCCGCCGGACAACTCCTGGGGGAAGCGGTCGGCGATGTGGTCGAGCGCCACCTCGGCCAGCACGGCCAGGGCCTCCTGGCGAGCCTGCCGGGTGCGCACGCCGTCGAGTTCGCGGGGCAGCATCACGTTCTCGGCCGCGGTGAGGGCGGGGATGAGGTTGAGGTCCTGGAAGACATATCCGACGCTACGGCGCCGCAGCGCGGCCAGGTCGCCCACCTCGGCCAGGTCGTGTCCCTCGATCACGACGCGCCCCGAGGTGGGCCGGTCGAGCCCCCCGGCGAGGTTGAGCAGGGTCGACTTGCCGGAGCCCGACGGGCCCATCACCGCGACCAGCTCGCCGGGCGAGAGGTCGAGGCTCACCCCGTTGAGCGCGTGCACCCCCTCGTGCACGCGGGCCACGTCCTGCAGACTCACCACGGTCATGCCTTCTTCTCCTTGAGAACGGCCTCGCAATGGTCCAGCCAGCGCTGTTCCGCCTCGGCCTTGAAGATCGTCGAATCGAGGACGAGCCGCTGTGCCAGCCCGCCGGTGTGGGCCCGTTTGGCCCTGGTCAGCTCCTGCAGCGCGCGCATGGTGGCGGTGCGCTGGGTGAGGATGACGCCGGCCACGTCCGTGTCCCGGGCGGCGACGGCCATGGCCAGTTTGATCACGAGCTCGTCCCGAGGCCGGTCGGACTGTGCGACGGGGGTGCTGAACCATCGCTCCAGGTCCTCCCGACCGGCCTCGGTGATCGTGTAGACGGATCGCCCCTGGTCGTCGGCGCCGCCGGGCTCGACCAGTCCGTCACGTTCCATGCGCGAGAGCGTCGTGTAGACCTGGCCGATGTTCAGGGGCCAGGTCGCCCCCGTCGACGCCTCGAACTCCTGCTTGAGCTGGTAGCCGTAACGTGGCCCAGCGCTCAGGAGTGCCAGCATTCCGTGTCTGATCGACATGGATACTGAGTATGCATACTCAGTATGCGTATCGCAAGAGATCCTCGTATTCTGGACAGGGAACGCTCCTCAGGCCGATACTCAGGGAATGAGCTCGACGCATCCCCCGTTCCGCGCATCCGACGGGGAACGTGATCGCGCGATCAACGAGCTCCGTGACCGCGCAGTCGAGGGACGCATCTCTCACGACACTTTCGTCGGCAGGGTGGATCAGGCGTTGCGCGCGCAGAACCAGTACGAGCTCGACGAACTGGTCGCCGACCTGCCTCGCAGAGCCACCCTGCGGCAGCGTCTGACCGACATGGTCTCGGCCGTGTCCGACCTCACGACCCGCGTGCAGGCCGCGTGGCGGCGTCCGCGCCTGCCCCGGCTGGCGCTGCCTGACGACGAGCGGGTGCGCTACGTCGTGGGCCGCGGCTCGGCCTGCGACCTCGTGCTCTCGGACCTGACGGTCTCACGCATCCACGCGGAGCTGCGGCGCGAGGACGACGGCGGATGGATGCTGGTCGACCTGGGCTCGCTCAACGGCACCCGGCTGAACGGCTGGCGCCTGGTGGGCCCGGCGAAGGTACGCTCGGGTGACGAGATCGCCTTCGGCGACTGCGGTTTCCTTCTGACCTCGGGTCAACCCTCCGCCTAAAATACGGATATTTGCGGATTACAGGCTGCCCGCGCTGGTCGATGATCCGAGCGAGTCCTCTCAGCTCATTGGAGATCACATGCGGCGCACCTCCGCCTCCCTCGCCGCGGGCGCGCTCGTCGCGGCCCTCGCGTGGGCTTCCTCGCCCGCCACACCGGCCACCGCGCTCGACCCCGCCGCCGGCGTGGCCGACCTGGCCACGGACATCAACAAGATCCTCGCCGACTCCCGCCTGACCATCGCCCGCGCGGGCGTCGTGGTGAAGAGCGCGGCCAACGGCGAGGAGCTCTACGCCACCGACGCCGGCAAGTTACTCATCCCCGCCTCCAACACCAAGCTGTTCACCGCCGCCGCGGCCGCCGAGACGCTCGGTCTCGACCACCGCTTCACCACCTCCGTACTGTCCTCCGGCCGCAAGGTCGGCTCCGTCCTCACCGGCGACCTCGTCCTGCGCGGCACCGGCGACCCGACCATCCTCGCCGAGGACTACGACCGCCTGGCCGCCGCCGTCGCGGGCAAGGGCATCAAGCTCGTCACCGGCAAGCTCGTCGCCGACGACACCTGGTTCGACGGCCAGCGCCTCGGCAACGACTGGGCGTGGGACGACGAGACCGCGTACTACGCCGCGCCGATCTCGGCCCTGACCGCCTCCCCCGACCGCGACTACGACGCCGGCTCCATCGTCGTCTCGGTCGCCGTCGCCGGCTCGGCGGTGAAGGTCTCCACGACGCCCGAGACGGACTACTTCAAGATCGTCAACCGGGCCACCGTGGGCGCCGAGACCAACGTGCTGATCGAACGCCAGCACGGCACCAGGACCGTCGTCATCACCGGCACCGTGGCCGACCCGTACGACGAGTGGGTGGCGGTCGACGACCCCACGGCCTACGTGTCGACGCTGTTCCGCAAGGCGCTGGCCAAGCACGGGGTGAAGGTCCTCGGCCCGACCACCTCCGCCGCCGCGCCCTCCGGCGCCGCCGAGCTGGCCGAGCACGAGTCGATGCCGCTGAACGAGCTGCTGGTGCCGTTCATGAAGCTGAGCAACAACATCCACGCCGAGATCCTCGTCAAGGCGATGGGCCGCAAGGTCGCCGGACAGGGCACCTGGCCGGCCGGCCTCAAGGTCACCACCGACTTCGCCAAGGCCAACGGCGTCCAGGTCATCAACATGCGCGACGGCTCCGGCCTGTCCCGCCGCGACGGCTTCACGCCCACGTCGATCACGCAACTGCTGAGCGCGGTGCGGGCCAAGCCGTGGTTCCCCGCGTACTACAGCTCGCTGCCGATCGCGGGCGAGCAGGACCGCTTCGTGGGCGGGACGCTGCGCAGCCGTATGCGCGGCACACCGGCGGCCGGGAACGTCCACGCCAAGACGGGCTCGCTCACCGGCGTCACCTCCCTGTCGGGGTATGTGACGAGCGCGGACGGGGAGCCGCTGGTGTTCTCGATCATGCTCAACCAGTACCTGTCCGGCGCCCCGAAGGACCTCGAAGACAAGATCGCCATCCGCCTGGCCCAGTTCTCCCGCACCAACCCCACCACGTCGGCGGAGCTCCGTTCCACAAGCCCCTCGCCGTCCGGCGATCTCGAATGCTCCTGGCTGAAGCCCGCCGTCTGCTGACCCCCTTCCATCTTCCATCCGTTACGGCAAGCCGCCCCGCCCCCACCCCCGCACGGGGCTGGGGGCATTCCAGGGTCACGGCAGGCAGGCCGCGCGTGGCCGGCCGCCGTTACGCCCGCCCAGCCGGCCGCCTACGGGGTTGGACCACTTGGCCGGTCGGGGCGGGCCGTTGCGGCGGGGACCACGTGCGACGTGAGAAGCGATCCCCACGATCGGCCTGCGCGCACGGCGGCGGGTGGGGGTGGGGCGGCTTGCCGTAACCCCGAGGGGGCGGTTTTGGGGGTTGGAGCCGTAACCCGACGGGGGTGGTTTTGGGGGTTGGAGCGGTACCCCGAGGCGGTGATTTTGGGAGCGACGCGCGGCCGGGGATCTAGGTTTACCCAGGTGCGGGGGAGTTTTGTTACGAATGGGACACCTGGGACTCCAGGTATAGGGCGGTTTTTCGGGACATGCCCGATGTGTGCGCACCAGAATGCGGGTTCGAAGCAGCGTCTAACCCCCCATCGGAGGACAACGTGCGCAGACAGCTCCAGGCACTTGCCTGCCTCGGAAGTCTGGCGGCATTGAGCACTTCCGTCACCGCCGCCCACGCCGCCACCCCCACCACCGGCGCGGAGCTCTGCCAGATCGTCGCGGCCAAGCCGTACATCGACGGCAAGGGCATGGTGCGCGGGGCTGCCGCGCGCAAGGGCTGCGACGACCCCGCCCGCCTGCGGGTACGGATCAAGCAGGCCCGTCCGGGCCCCGACCGCACCGTCAAGAGCGGCTCCAAGGTCATCACCAACGGCAGCATCGTGGCCGGAATCCGCTGCACCACCACCCCGCGCACCTTCTACGTGATCGCCCTCGACTCCACCGGCCAGACCAGCAGGTCCAGGCCCGTGCGGCTGTCGTGCTCCACTACCCCGACCCCGACACCGACCCCCACGCCGTCGCCCAGCCCCACGGGCACCCCGGCGCCCACGCCCACCCCCACGAACGGCGGCGGCGTCGGCTCGGCCGTGGAGGAAGAGGTCGTCAAGCTCACCAACGCGGCCCGCGCGGCCGGCGGCTGCAAGCCCCTCACCCACGACCCCAAGCTGAACGCCGCCGCCAGGGGCCACTCGGCCGACATGGCCGCGAAGGGCTACTTCTCCCACACCTCCCAGGACGGCCGCTCCCCCGGTGACCGCATCAAGGCCGCCGGATTCGGCTCGATGAGCGCGTGGGGTGAGAACATCGCCATGGGCCAGCGCACCGCCGCCTCCGTCGTGGACGGCTGGATGAAGAGCCCCGGTCACAAGGCGAACATCATGAACTGCAACTACACCCACATCGGCGCCGGCCAGGACCCCAAGGGCCCGCACTGGACCCAGGTCTTCGCCCGCCGCTGACCCCGCCCCGGCCACGGGAGCGCCGGGCGGCCTCCTCCGTGCGCGAAGCGCCGGAATCCCACCTCGCCCAGGCGTTCCCCTCCCTGCGGGCCCGCCCTCCGTCCCTACCGCACAGGGATCGAGGGCGGGCCCGCGCCCTCGCCGCCCCTGCCGCACAAGGGGCCTGAGGGCCGCCCAAGCGGTCCGCGCCCCCGGACACCCTGCCGCCACTCCCCCCTCGGCGGTACGGCGGGCGGCGCGGACCGCCGGACTTGACCCTCACACCGTGGCAGGCCGTTCACTGACCGGCATGGTCACCTACCTGGGCTCCGGCCCCTACTGCTACAGCAACTCGCTCGCGATGGCGCTCGGCGAGCACGCGCCACCCGTGAGCGTCATCGAAACGCTGACCGGCTCCCCGTTCGGAGCACAGCTCATCGGCGGCGACACTCCCTTCTTCGACCCATACGCCTGGGACCCCGAGATCGGCCTGGACACGGCGATCGAGGCACTCGGCTGGACCTGCGTACGCACCTCCGGCGGCACCCCGTCAGAAGCCCTGGCCCGCCTGCGCGCCACCGGCGGTCCCGCCCTGGCCGGCCCGCTCGACATGGAACTGCTGACCTACTCCCCGGAACCCGGCGGCGACCACTACGTCATGGTCCTCGCCGTGGACGGCGACACGGTCCTCCTCCACGACCCGGAGGGCTTCCCTTACGCCACGCTGCCCGTCGAGGACTTCCTCAAGTCCTGGCAGGCCGAGTCCGTCATGTACGAATCCGAGGGCTTCGTCCTGCGCACCGGCTTCACCCGGGTCCGCGAGGTGCCGTTCATGGACGCGCTCCGCGACTCGCTGCCCGGCGCGGCCCGCTGGCTGGCCGGGCGCGACGACCTGCCGATCCCGCCGGGCACCCTCGGCGGCGCCGAGGCCGTGCACGCGCTCGCCGATCTGGTGGAGTCCGGGCTGCCGCCGCGGACGCGCGGACTGCTGACCGGCTTCGCCATCAGGGTCGGCGTGCGCCGCCTGGCCGACGCGTCGACCTGCCTCGGCCTGCTCGGCCTGCCGGAGTCCGCCGAGGTGGCCCGCGAGCAGGCCCGCCTGCTGGGCGCCTTCCAGTATCCGCTCACCACGGGCGACAACCCGGCCGCGGCGGCGGCACTGCGCCGCCTGGCCCCGACCTACGCGACCCTGCACGACAAGCTGCTGGCCCGCAGGTAGGTCAGCCGTCCAGGAGGGCGAGGAAGTCGCGCAGGATGGCGGGCAGTTGCTCCCGTTCCCGGCGCGGGAGCCGCTCGAACACCTCGCGCTGCGCCGCCAGCCCCGCCGTGACGGCCTGGTCGGCCACCTCCAGCCCGCGCGCCGTCAGCGTGATGACCAGGCCGCGCCGGTCGTCGGGGTCGGGTGACCGGGTGACCAGCCCGGCCTTCTCCAGCCGGTCGAGCCGCCCGGTCATCCCGCCGGAGGTCAGCATCAGCGACGCCGCCAGCACCTTGGGCGCCAGCTGGTACGGCTCGCCCGACCGCCGCAACGTGGCCACCACGTCGAACTCGCCCCGGCTGATCCCGAACCGCGCGTGAACCTGCTCCTGCCGGGCTCCCATCCGCTGTGAGATGCGGTAGATCCGCCCGAACACCTCCATGGCCTGGGTGTCCAGGTCGGGCCGTTCTTGGGCCCACTGCTCGATGATGCGGTCGACGTCGTCCACGGTCCCCATAATAGCTTGCATCTAAGTAGCTTAAGGCTAAGATACTTAGGTATGAGAGACTTTCGGCTTGTCGCCTTCACCGCGGTCGCGCCCGCGCTCTGGGGCACCACCTACCTCGTGACCACCGAGTTCCTGCCCGCGAACAGGCCGCTGCTGGCCGCTGCCGTCCGCGCGTTGCCCGCCGGACTGCTGCTGATCGCCACCGTGGCCCTGCTCGCCGGACGGCTGGCGCTGCCGAAGCACGCGTGGTGGTGGCGTTCGGCGCTGCTCGGGTTCCTGAACATCGGTTTGTTCTTCGCCTTGCTCTTCGTCGGCGCCTACCGGCTGCCCGGCGGCGTGGCTGCGGTCCTCGGGGCGCTGGGTCCGTTCGTGGTGGCCGCCTTGGCGTACCTGCTGCTGCGTGAACGGCCGGGCGGGCGGGCCATGGTCGGCGCGGTCATCGGCGTGGCCGGAGTGGCGCTCCTCGTGCTCCGCTCCACGGTCGCGCTGGACCCGATCGGCCTCGCGGCGGCGGCCGCGGGGATGGGCGTGATGTCGCTGGGCACCGTACTGGGGCGCCGCTGGGGCGCGCCCGAGGGCTTCGCGAACCGCTCCACCGCGCTGCTGGCGCTCACCGGCTGGCAGCTGACGTGGGGCGGGCTGCTGCTGGTGCCGTTCATGTTCCTGATCGAGGGGGCGCTGCCGTCCTTCACGCTCACCAACCTCGGCGGCTTCGCCTACCTCACGCTCGTCGGCACCGCGCTGGCGTATGTCCTGTGGTTCCGCGGCGTCACCACGCTCGCCCCCACCCGGGTCACGGTCCTCGCGCTGCTCAGCCCGGTGGTGGCGGCCGTTCTGGGCTGGGCCGCGCTCGGCCAGTCGCTGTCGCCCGGCCAGCTCCTCGGGGCCGTGGCGGTCCTGGGTGCGATCCTGCTGGGCGCCTCCCGGCCACGCCGCCGCACCGAGCCGCCCGCCGAGACCACGGCCGAGCCCGTGGCCTCGGTTAGGCGAGCGTGAGCTTGATCAGCTCTCTGCGAGAGGAGATGCCGAGCTTGGGATAGGCCTTGTAGAGGTGATACTCGACGGTCCGCGGGCTCAGGAACAGCTTGGCCGCGATCTCCCTGCTGCTGGCTCCGTCGGCCGCCAGCCGTACCACCTGGAGCTCCTGCGGCGTCAGCCGGTCGAGCAGGTCCGCGGCGGCGGGCGTCGCGGCGGAACCACCGGCGATCCGCAACTCGGCGCGCGCCCGATCGGCCCACGGCCGCGCACGCAGCCGCTCGAACGTCTCCAAGGCCGACCCGAGCAGCCCCCTCGCGTCGGCGCGGCGCCGCTCCCGCCGCAACCACTCGCCGTAGAGGAGCTCGGTCCGCGCCCGCTCGAAGGGCCGGCTCGTCCCCTCATGCAGCCGTACGGCCCGCGCGAAGTGAGCCTCGTCGTCGGTCAGCAACGCCAGGCAGCGCTCGGCCATCGACAGCGCCCAGGGCTGCCCACCCGCGGCCGACCACTCACGCAGCCCGCGCAACGGCTCCCGCGCCGCCTCCGGCGCGCCCACCCTGACGGCGGCCTCCACGAGATCCCCGGTCGCGCCCATGAGCACGCCCGCGTGCCCGCCGGGCCCGCGCCGGGCGGCGAGCAGGCGGTCGAGCGCCTCCTGGGGACGTCCGAGGCCCAGGTCGAGAAGGCTCAGCATCGTGTCGGCGGCGACCCTGCCGGTGGCGGTGGAGTGGCGGGTGAGCTCCAGGCAGCGTTCCTCGTCGCCCTCGATCGCGGCGATCCTGGCCAGGACCGTGTCGAGCTGCCCGGCGCGGCGCCGCAACCCGGTGTCACGGGCGATCGCCGCCGCCTCGGCCACGGACGCCTCGGCGTCGCGGTGGAGCCCGGCCACGACCTGTATCTGGGCGAGCGCCTGGAGGGCGTCGGGCAGCGCGCCGACCAGCCCGTAGCGGCGGCACATGGCCACCTCCTCGGCCGCCCTGGCGAGGGTGGCGTCGTCGTCGCCCACGATCCAGCCCAGGTGCACGGCCCGCATCCGTGGTACGCCCTCGTCCTGCGCGGCGGTCCTGAGCAGGCGTACACCCTGGGAGTGGTCGCCGGAGATCAGGGCGGCCATGCCGCGCGCCGCCGGGTCCGGCCGTCCCAGGGACTCCAGGCGGTCGGCGGCCACCGCCACGATGTCCGGCATCCCGGCGAACCAGGCGTAGTCGGCCGCGGTGCGCAACATCCCGGCCGCCACGTCCACGGGCGCCGATCCGGCCGCATGCACGAGGATGGCGGCCGCGTCGCCGGCGTCGCCGCGTTCGAGCTCCACCGCTGCCCGCACCCGCGCCGCCGTGGCCGGCGCGGGCCCTTCCGAGGTGAGTGAACGGCTCTGCCCGGCCAGGTCGGCGGCGAGGTCGACGTCACCGGCGGACAGGGCGAGCGTGGCGGCCTCGGCCAGACGTACGGCGCGCTCGTCCAGGCCGGGGGTGAGGTGGGCGGCCTGCCGGTAGAGGTGTGCGGCGGCGGCGCAGGCGGTACGGAGCCTGGCGCGCTCGGCGGCGGCCACCAGTTCCGCCGCGGTCTCCTCGTCGGGGGCGATCGTGACCAGGGACAGGTGCAGGGCGCGCGTGTCGGGGTCGTCGGCCGCGTCCGCCAGCGCACGGTGCGCGGCCATCCGCCGGGCCATGGGCATGCCGCGATAGGCGGCGGTGGCGATCAGCGGGTGCCGGAAGGCGATCCCGGCGCCGGTGACCCGGATCAGGGCGGCGCGCTCGGCGGGCTGCAGATCGTCGAGCCCGGCCCCCAGTTCCTCCCCCGCCGCCAGCACCGCCCGCAGATCCCGCCCATCCCGCCCAGTCCGCCCTTCCCGCCCCGAAGCACCGGAAGGCGTGGAAGCACGGGAAGGGCCGGAAGGGCCAGCAGAGCCGGAGTGGCCGGAAGCACCCGTAGGGCCGGAAGCACCGGAGTGGCCGGAAGCGCCGGTGGGGCCGGACTCGACGTGGGCGCTGCCCGCGGCGGCCGCGAGCAGCAGCATGAGCTGCGTCCGCTCCGGCAGCACCGCGATCTGCGCCCGGAAGGCCGCCAGCACCCGATCGGCCACCGGCAGCGGCTCGCCCCGCCCGCCCTCAGGCGCGGCGGCGGCGAACTCGCGCAGCGCCAGCGGGTTGCCGCCCGACTCGGCCAGCACCCGTTCCCGCAACGCCGGCGCCAGCCCGTACGCGCCCAGCAACCGGCCGGCGTCATCGGCCCCGAGCCGGCCGGGCCGCACCTCGGCCAGTCCCGGAGCGTCGAACCCCTCCTGCCGCGCGGCGAACACCATGGCCACCCCGTCCGCCCCGAGCCGCCTGGCGGCGAAGGTCAGCGCGTCCGTGCTGGCCCGGTCCAGCCACTGCGCATCGTCCACCAGGCACAACACCGCCCGATCGACGGCCAGCTCCGCCAGGAGCGTCAGCACGGCCAGCCCGATCCTGAACCGGTCGCTGGGCGCCTCCTCGGCCGCCGGGCCGCCCAGGACGGTGTGCAGCGCGCGGGCCTGCGCCTCGGGCAGGTCATCCAGGCGGGACTGCAACGGCCACAGCAGCCCGACCAGCCCGGCGAACGCGAGGTCGGCCTCCGCCTCGATGCCGGTCACCCTGACCACCAGCAGCCCGGCCGCCGCCGCCCGCCCGGCGGTCCAGTCGAGCAACGCCGACTTGCCGATCCCCGCCTCGCCACGCAGGACCAGCGCCCCGCTGCGTCCCTCCAGGGCGTCGGTGACCAAGGCCCCGAGCGCGGCCTGCTCGGCGTGCCTGCCGTGCAGCACGTGGCCCACCGGACACCCCCGAAGTTCCGTAACCCAACCCAGAAATCCTACTGATTCGCGGTACGTAGACCTTTCCTACGGTGGTGACCAGCCGTTTTAAGGAGTTTGACCGTGAATGAGAAACGTGGGATGAGCCTGGCTCTCCTGGCGTTCGCCAACCTGATCACCTCCCTGGATTTCACCATCGTCTACGTCGCCTTGCCGGACATCGCGCGGGAGGTCGGGTTCACCCCGCACTCGCTGCAGTGGGTGGTGAGCGCCTACGCGGTGCTGTTCGGCGGGTTCCTGCTGCTCGGCGGCCGGTTGGCGGACCTGGTGGGCCGGCGCAGGATGTTCGCCGCCGGCCTCAGCCTGTACGGCGTGGGCTCGCTGCTCGGCGGCCTTGCCCCCTCGCCCGCCCTGCTGATCGTGGCCAGGATGCTCCAGGGCCTCGGCGGGGCCATCCTCGCACCGGCCACGCTTTCCCTGGTCAACACCATGTTCCCGGCCGGCAGGGCCCGTACCAGAGCATTGACCGTGTGGGCGACCGGTGGTGCGGCGGGGCTGAGCCTCGGCTCGCTGCTCGGCGGCGCGCTCACCAACTGGCTCGGCTGGCAGTGGGTCTTCTTCGTCAACGTGCCGCTGGCCCTCATCGGCCTCGCCCTCGCGCCGGGCCTGCTGGTCGCCGACGGCGCGCGGGAGCGCGGGCGGACCTTCGACCTGCCCGGCGCCCTCACCGGTACGGCCGGCGTCACGCTCCTGGTGTTCGCCGTCGCCCAGGGCCCGGAGGCGGGCTGGACCTCGGCCCCGGTGATCGTCTCGGCCCTGCTGGCCGTGGCCCTGCTGGGGGCGTTCCTGGCGGTGGAGAAACGCAGCTCCAGCCCCCTGATGCCGCTGAGGCTGTTCGGCAACCGGAGCCTGAGCGCCGCCGCCGTGGTCATCCTGGTGTTCGGGCTCACCCTGCAGGCGATCCCGTACTTCCTCACGCTGTACTTCCAGGGCGTGCTCGGGTTCAGCGCGCTGCAGACCGGGGTCGCCTTCCTCGGCCCGACCCTGTCCATCACGTTCGGCAACACGATCAGCGAGCGCCTGATCGGCCGGCTCGGCACCAGGACCACGCTCATCGCCGGTCTCGTCGCGGGCGCCGCGGGCAGCGCGCTGCTCGGGCCGGGGATGACGGCGGACGGGTCGTACCTGACCGTGCTGGCCGGCATCGTGGTCGTCGGCCTGGGGATGGGCCTGATCTACCCGGCCATGTTCAACGCGGTCGGCAGCGGTGTGGACGGCTCCGAGCAGGGCACCGCCTCCGGCATCGCCAACACCGCGCTCCAGGTGGGTTCTGGCGCCGGGCTGGCGGTGCTGGTGGCCGTGGCCAACGCCGGGCTTGGCGGGCTGTCCGGTGAGGCGCTGCGCGCGGCCACCGCCGACGGCCTCGCGGTCGCCGCCTACGTCGCCGCCGCCGGATCGCTGCTCGGCGTCCTGGCCGCGCTGCGCCTGCCCGGCCTGTCCAGGACCCCGGTCCTGGCGGAGGAGAGCGTCTAGACGCCTGAGGGGTGGGGGGGGGGGGGGGGGCCCCCCCCCCCGCAGCCACGGCAGGGCGAGCGACAGCGACAAAAAAGCCCCCAGG
>NZ_JBHYIO010000010.1:20456-130930 GCF_042740095.1 Nonomuraea sp. NPDC059023
TCCTTTTCCGCCGCTTGGGGGGGGCCCCCCCCGCGCCCCCACCCCTCAGGAAAGCGCGATCAGGCCTTCAGCCAGCTCATCATCGGCCGCAGCTGAGCGCCCGTCTTCTCGATCGGGTGCTCGGCCAGCTCCTCGCGGTGGCGGGTGAACTCCTTCTGGCCGCTCTCGAACTCCTCGACCAGCTGCCGCGCGAAGGTGCCGTTCTGGACCTCTTCGAGGATGCGCTTCATCTCCTTCTTGGTCTCCTCGGTCACCACGCGCGAGCCGCGGGTGTAGCCGCCGTACTCGGCGGTGTCGGAGACCGACCAGTACATCTTGGAGATGCCGCCCTCGTACATGAGGTCGACGATCAGCTTCATCTCGTGCAGGCACTCGAAGTAGGCGACCTCGGGCTGGTAGCCGGCCTCGATGAGCGTCTCGAAGCCCGCCTTGATCAGCTCGGAGACGCCGCCGCACAGCACGGCCTGCTCGCCGAACAGGTCGGTCTCGGTCTCCTCGGTGAAGGTGGTCTTCAGGGCGCCCGCGCGCGTGCCGCCGATGCCCTTGGCGTACGACAGGGCGAGGTCGAAGGCCTTGCCCGAGGCGTCCTTCTCGACCGCGACGAGACACGGCACACCGCGGCCGGCCTGGTACTGGCGGCGCACGAGGTGGCCGGGGCCCTTCGGGGCGACCATGGCGACGTCGACGCCCTCGGGCGCCTCGATGAGGCCGTAGCGGATGTTGAGGCCGTGGCCGAAGAAGAGCGCGTCGCCCTCCTGCAGGTTCGGCTGGATGTCGTTCTCGTAGATGCCGCGCTGCAGGTGGTCCGGCGCGAGGATCATGATGAGGTCGGCCTCGGCAGCGGCCTCGGCCGGGGTGACGACGCGCAGGCCCTCGGCCTGGGCCAGCTCACGGCTCTTGGAGGTCTCGGGCAGCCCGACGCGGACGTCCACGCCGGAGTCGCGCAGGGACAGGGCGTGCGCGTGGCCCTGGGAGCCGTACCCGATGACGGCCACGACCCTGCCCTGGATGATGGACAGATCGGCGTGGTCGTCGTAGAAGATCTCGGTCACTTGCTGAAAACCTTTCAGGCGGTACGGTCCAGTGCCCTGAGGGACCGGTCGGTGATGGAACGGGCGCCGCGGCCGATGGCCACCATGCCCGACTGAACGAGCTCTTTGATGCCGAACGGCTCAAGCACCTTCACGAAGGCCTCGAGCTTGTCCGGCGTGCCGGTGACCTCGATGGTCACCGCGTCGGCCGCCACGTCGACGCAGCGGGCGCGGAAGAGCTGGACGAGTTCGAGCACGTGCGAGCGGCTGTCGGCGTCGGCCTTGACCTTGATGAGCATGAGCTCGCGCTGCACGGACAGCGAGGTGTCCAGCTCGACGATCTTCAGGACGTTCACCAGCTTGTTGAGCTGCTTGGTGACCTGCTCCAGCGGGAGTTCTTCCACGCTGACCACGATGGTCATCCGGGAGATGTCGTCGTGCTCGGTGGGCCCGACGGCAAGTGAGTCGATGTTGAAGCCTCGCCTGCTGAACAGCGAGGAGACGCGTGCCAGCACGCCGGGCTTGTTCTCCACCAGCACGGAGAGCGTGTGTCTGCTCATCAGTCCTCGCTGTCCCAGACCGGGGCCATGTCCCGGGCGATCTTGATGTCGTCGTTGCTGGTGCCCGCGGCCACCATCGGCCAGACCATCGCGTCCTGGTGGACCACGAAGTCGACCACGACGGGCACGTCGTTGATCTCCATGGCCTTCTTGATGGTCGCGTCCACGTCCTCGGGCCGCTCGCACCGCAGGCCGACACAACCATAGGCCTCGGCGAGCTTCACGAAGTCGGGGATCCGGCGGGTGGTCTGCAGGTCGGTGTTGGAGTAACGCTTGTCATAGAACAGGGTCTGCCACTGGCGGACCATGCCGAGGTTACCGTTGTTGATGACCGCGATCTTGATCGGCACACCCTCGATGGCGCAGGTGGCCAGCTCCTGGTTGGTCATCTGGAAGCAGCCGTCGCCGTCGATCGCCCACACGGTCGCCTCGGGCCGGCCCATCTTGGCGCCCATCGCGGCCGGGACGGCGAAGCCCATCGTGCCGAGCCCGCCGGAGTTGATGAACGTGCCCGGGTTCTCGTAGTCGATGAACTGCGACGCCCACATCTGGTGCTGCCCGACCCCGGCCACGTAGTACGTCTCCGGCCCGGCGATGGCGCTGAGCCGCTTCATCACGTACTGCGGGGCCAGCGAGCCGTCCTCGAACTCGTCGTAGCCCAGCGGGTAGGTCTCCTTGTAGCCGTTGAGCAGCGTCCACCATTCGGCGTAGTCGCCCTTGCCCGCGGTCCCGACGGCGCCGATGAGGTCGGTGATGACCTCCTTGCAGTCGCCCACGATCGGGACGTCCGCGTGGCGGTTCTTGGAGATCTCGGCCGGGTCGATGTCCGCGTGCACGATCTTGGCGTACGGCGCGAACGTGGACAGCTGGCCGGTCACCCGGTCGTCGAAGCGGACGCCGAGGCCGACGATCAGGTCGGCCTTCTGCAGCGCGCCGACCGCAGAGACGCTGCCGTGCATGCCGGGCATGCCCATGTGCTGGGGATGGCCGTCGGGGAAGGTGCCGCGCGCCATCAGCGTGGTGATGACCGGGATCTCGGTCAGCTCGGCCAGTTGCAGCAGCTCGGCGGAGGCGCCCGCCTTGTGCACGCCGCCGCCCACGTAGAGGACGGGGCGCCGCGACTCGGCGATGAGCTTGGCCGCCTCGCGGATCTGCTTGGAGTGCGGCCGCGTCACCGGGCGGTAGCCCGGCAGCTGCATCGTCGGCGGCCAGTGGAACTCGGTCTGGGCCTGCAGCGCGTCCTTGGAGATGTCCACCAGGACCGGACCGGGACGGCCGGTGGAGGCGATGTGGAAGGCCTCCATGATCGTGCGCGGGATCTCCGCGGGATCGGTCACCAGGAAGTTGTGCTTGGTGATCGGCATGGTGATGCCGGAGATGTCGGCTTCCTGGAAGGCGTCCGTGCCGATGGCCGCGCTCGCCACCTGGCCGGTGATGGCCACGATCGGCACCGAGTCCATGTAGGCGTCGGCGATCGGGGTCACCAGGTTGGTCGCGCCGGGGCCGCTGGTGGCCATGCACACGCCGACCTTGCCGGTCGCCTGCGCGTATCCCTCGGCCGCGTGGCCGGCGCCCTGCTCGTGGCGTACGAGCACGTGCCGGACCTTGACCGAGTCGTAGAGGGGATCGTAGGCGGGGAGGATCGCTCCGCCGGGAATCCCGAACACGGTGTCGACTCCCACGTGCTCCAAGGCCCTGACCAGGGCCTGTGCACCTGTCATCCGTTCGGTCATCGGCTCGTTCCTTAAAGGCCAGACACTTAAGGACA
Source organism: Nonomuraea sp. NPDC059023 (assembly GCF_042740095.1). NCBI lineage: Bacteria > Bacillati > Actinomycetota > Actinomycetes > Streptosporangiales > Streptosporangiaceae > Nonomuraea > Nonomuraea sp. NPDC059023. The sequence continues at coordinate 23,816 of NZ_JBHYIO010000010.1, forward strand.
TAAAAAAGGCCCCTCCCCACCGGGGGGTGGGACTGGGGCGGCGCGCAGGTCGTAGTGCTTCGCTATCGGCCCGCGCGCCGGCGAAGTACTACGAGAATCTCACTGCGAAGCATGCTGCCACCTTAGCCGCTCAATGGCCCACAGTGTCAACTTGCTGGACAGCTATCTCATTATTTGGGATCAGAGGGCGGACTGGAGGCTGGTACGCATCAGGGTGTCGACCCCGCGCGCCGCCATCGGCCGCGCCACCAGGAAGCCCTGGCCTCGCGTGCAGCCCATCTCCCGCAGCTTCTCCAGCTGCTCGGGACGCTCGATGCCCTCGGCCACCACGATCAGGCCCAGGTCGTGTCCCAGGCGGACGATCGTCCTGGTCAGCAGCGTCAGCGTCTCGTCGCGGCCCAGGCCGGAGACGAAGCTGGGGTCGATCTTGATCATGTCGACCGGGAGCTGCCGCAGGAACGCCAGCGAGGCGTAGCCGGTGCCGAAGTCGTCGATGGCCAGCCGTACCCCCAGAGCGCGCAGCTCCGACAGCCGGGAGATCGTCTCCTCGGCGTCCTCCACCAGCATCTCCTCGATCACCTCAAGGGTCAGCGCGGAGGCCGGCAGGCCGCTCTCCTCCAGGGCCTGTGAGACCGTCTCGACGAAGCGCGGCGCGGTGATCTGCCGGGCCGAGAGGTTGAGCGACAGGCCGATGTCCCAGGAGGACGCCCGCCAGGCGGCCACCTCGCGGCAGGCCTCGCGCAGGATCCACTCGCTCAGCGGCACGATCAGCCCGGTGTCCTCGGCGGGGCCGAGGAACTGCTCGGGCGGCACGAACGTCGAGCCGCGCCACCAGCGCACCAGCGCCTCCACCGCGGTCACCCGCGAGGTCGCCAGGTCCACCACGGGCTGGTACTCGATCGCGAACTGGTTCTCGATCAGTGCCCGCTGCAGGTCGGCGGCGAGTTCGAGGCGGCGCACGGCGTCGGCGTGCATCTGCGCGGCGAACACCTCCACCCGCCGGCCGCCCAGGTCCTTCGCCCTGGCCATGGCCACGTCGGCGTTGCGCAGCAGGTCGCCGGCGGGCATCTCCTCCTCGGCGAAGGCCACGCCCACGGACGCGGTCAGCGCCACGTCGCGGTCGGCCACGCGGAAGGGCTCCTGGGAGACCGCGCGCAGCAGGCGCTCGGCCACGTCCACCGCGAGCTGGGCCTCGCCGCCGGTCTCCACCAGCACCGCGAACTCGTCGCCGCCCCAGCGGGCGAGCGTGTCCTCGGGGCGTACGACGCCGCGCAGCCGCCTGGCCGCCTGGCCGAGCAGGGTGTCGCCGCTGGCGTGGCCCACCGAGTCGTTGACCGAGGTGAAGCCGTCGAGGTCGAGGAAGATCGCGGCCTGCCCGTAGACGCGTCCGGCCACCACCTCGCGGGTGCGCTCCTCGAAGTAGGAGCGGTTGGGCAGCCCGGTGACGCCGTCGTGGAAGGTCAGGTGGACGACCTGGTTGCGCAGGGCCTCCTCGTCGCTGATGTCGCGGGTGGTGATCAGCAGCACGTCCTCGCCGCCCACGTGGCGGGTGGCCACCGACTCGGTGGGCCGCCAGGTGCCGTCGGCGGCGCGCACCCGGCAGGCGATCAGGCAGGCGCCGGGTTCCGCCGAGTCCTCGTCGAGGCCCATGGCGCGCAGCGCGATCTGGATGCCGGGCAGGTCCTCGGGGTGGATGTAGTCGAAGATCGAGCCGCCGACGATCTCCTCGGGGCGGTAGCCGTAGGTGACCTCGACGCCCGCGCCGATCTCGCGCACGGTGCCGTCGTAGTCGCACAGCAGCACCACGTCGCCCGAACTCTCGGCCAGCTCGCGCAGCTGCCGGTCGCCGAGCGCGACCAGCCCGCGCAGGCGGGCGTGCGAGGTGGCCAGCACGAACAGGCGCAGCACGAGGATCAGCACCACCGAGGCGGCGACCACCACGACGCCCGTGACCGGGCGGTCGCGGCTGCCGGCCAGGTGGGCGGCGAGCACGACGACCGAGACGGCCACCAGGGCGAGCGGGACCAGCGCGAGCAGGTCGGCCACGGCGGGACCGCTCGCGGGCCGCTCGTCGCCGCCACGGCGCACGCCCCAGGGCGCCGCCGCCAGCAGCAGGAACGCCACCGGCGCCAGCACGAGGCTCCAGGTGGGCGGGGTGCCCTCGCCGAGCCTGGCCACGGCGGAGGCGGTCTCGGCGATCGTGGTCGTGGCCAGGACGCCGATCCCGGCCAGGCCGAGCGGCAGGCCGGAGAGGGTCCCCTTGACCACGACGGGGATGGTCGCGCAGGTCACCAGCAGGCAGACCATGGCCGGCAGCAGCATGAAGGTGAAGCCGGGCGAGCTTTCCGCGTAGACCTGGCGCAGCGCGACGACCCAGCCGATGAGGAAGAGCGCGGCCGTGCACAGATAGGCGTCGATCAGGTAGCGCAGCGCCGCCTTGGCGGTGGTCCTGCGCCCCGAGGCGATGATCGCGCCGCCCGCCATGAGGACGGCGCCGAGCAGCACGAGCAGGTCGGCGAAGCTGAGGATGAAGCCGGAGGCTATCGGCCGCACGCCGACGCCGGCCGACCACACCACCGCGCCCGCGCCCAGCCAGCGCGCCCCGGCCGCGTGCCGTGGGTCGCCCGACCTGAACGCGCTCACCAGCAGGGATACCGCCGCCAGCAGCGCCGCGGTCACTCCCGCGATCGCACCGGTCGCCGGCGCCGGCCCGCCCACCGCCAGCGCCATGGCGAAACCGGCCGCGCCTATGGCGGCGGCGGCCGTAATCGGCGCCCGTGGGTCACGCCAGCGGATCACAGTCCTTGCCCTCACATCGACAGTGTGTGCGGTGCCGGGTACGCGAGTGGTGACAACGCCGATGTCGTCACCGATCTGATAACCACACAGACCGAATTGCTCCCGAGCCCTCCTTGACTGGGAGTCAAGAGGGCCCAGTAGACGACAACCGTACGCACCGAAGGTCACGGACCAGCCACGTTCCGGATTCCTCTCAATACGTGTCGGAAATGACGTTGTTCAACGGCTCGCCGGCCAGATAGCGCAGCAGTTGGGAGCGCACCAGGCGCAGCATGCGCCGGCCGGAGGCGGGGGTGCTGCCGGCGACGTGCGGGGTGATGAGCAGGCCCGGAGCCGACCAGAGCGGGTGCCCATCGGGCAGCGGCTCGGGTGCGGTGACGTCCACGGCCGCCTTGAGCCGGCCGGACTTCAGCTCGGCCACCAGGGCGTCGGTGTCGACCACGCCGCCCCTGGCCGCGTTGACGAGCAGCGCGCCGTCCTTCATCCGGGCCAGGAACGCCGCGTCGACCATGCCCGCGGTGTCGGCGGTGGCCGGCACGAGCAGCACGACCACGTCGGCGAGCGGCAGCAGCTCGGGCAGTTCGTCCATGCCGTGCACGCCCTCGCGCGCGGTGCGTGCCACGCGGACGACGTCCACCTCGAACCCGTCGAGCCGCCGCTCCAGCGCGCCGCCGATGGACCCGTAGCCGACGATCAGCACCGTGGAGTCGGCGAGCACCCCGGTGTGGTGGTAGGTCCAGGCGCCCCTGCGCTGCGCGTCCACGAACTCGGGGAACTCGCGCAGCACCGCGATCATCGCGCCGACCGCCCACTCGGCGGTGCCCGCGTCGTGGACGCCGCGCGCGTTGCAGAGCACCGCGCCCTCGGGCATGTTCGGCCGGTACGGTTCCACCCCCGCCGTGACCGTCTGCACGAGGCGCAGCGAGGGCATCTTGGCCAGCGTCCCCTTGACGTCGGGCGGCGTGATCAGCGGCGGCACCCAGACCTCGACGTCCTCGATCCCGTCCGGCAATCCCCCCTTCCCGTCATAGACCACGCATTGAACGCGAGGCAGGTCGGAAAGGACGTCAATCATGGCTTCTGACGGCACCCAGATCTTCATGCCGAGAACCTTACGACCCGGGGGTCAGTATGGAAGGCATGAGGAAGCTCTGGTTGATCGTCCTGCTCGCGCTGGCCGGGTGTTCCACCGGCGGCGCGGTGACGCCCGCCGCCAACGTGCCCGCCGCCCCGCCGCCGGACGAGCCACGGGTCGTGGCCTCCGGCCTGAGCGTGCCGTGGGGCATCGCGTTCCTGCCCGGCGGAGACGCCCTGGTCACCGAGCGCGACAGCGCGCGGCTGCTGCGCGTGACGCCGCATGGCAAGGTCACCGAGGTGGCGAAGATCTCCGAGGTCAGTCCCGGCGGCGAGGGCGGGCTCATGGGCGTCGCGGTCAAGGACGACTTCGTCTTCCTGTACTACACCGCGGCCGAGGACAACAGGATCGTCCGCTACCGCCTGAACGGTGACACGATCGCGCAGCCGAAGGTCCTGGTCGACGGCATCCCGAAGGCCGGCATCCACAACGGCGGCCGCCTCGCGTTCGGCCCCGACGGCTTCCTGTACGCCTCGACCGGCGAGGCCGGCGAGCGCCCCCTGGCCCAGGACCCGGACTCGCTGGGCGGCAAGATCCTGCGCATGGGCGTGGACGGCGACGCCCGGATCCACACGCTCGGCCATCGCAACGTCCAGGGCATGGCCTGGGACGAGAAGGGCCGCATGTACGCCTCCGAGTTCGGCGCCAGTTCCTTCGACGAGGTCAACCAGATCGTCGAGGGCCGCAACTACGGCTGGCCGCAGGAGGAGGGCCAGGGCGAGGACTCCGCCTTCGCCGACCCGATCGTCACCTGGGGCACCGGCGAGGCCTCGCCGTCCGGCATGGCCTACGCGGCGGGCTCCCTGTGGGTGGGCGCGCTGCGCGGCGCCCGGCTGTGGCAGGTCCCGCTGGACGCCGAGGGCCGGCCGGGCAAGCCGGTCGCCCACTTCGAGGAGACCTACGGCAGGCTGCGCGCGGTCGCCGTGGCCCCCGACGGCTCGCTGTGGGTGGGCACGAGCAACAAGGACGGCAGAGGCTCACCCGCCCAGGACGACGACAGGATCCTCGCCGTCACTCCACGCCGTTCCTAGCGGCGCAGGTGACCTGCGCCTGCGGGCGGTACTCGGTGGTCACCTTCTTGTCCCGCTTGACTTCCTTGCCGTTGTCGTAGAAGACGCGGGTGACGTCTACGGTGAAACCCTGCTGGCCGGCGGTCGGCAGGCAGCCGGCCTCGCTGCTGCTCTGGCGGCGGAACGGGGTGACCTCGCGGCGGTCGGAGACGACGGCCTCGACCTTGTCGTAGCGCCGGGTGCTCCACAGCGTGACCGTGACCGAGGTGGGTGAGAAGGCGGTCTTGATCAGCACGCCGTACTGGGAGTTGTTGACCCAGGTGAAGTCGCGGCGGGGGTAGAGGACGGCCACGTCGCGGCCCTCGGGGTAGCGGGGGGCGTGGTAGTCCATGGGCGTGTGCTCGCCGTTCTCGAAGCCGCCGAGGAAGACCGCGTTGTAGAGCGTGGTGGCGAACTGCGAGCCGCCGCCGCCGACGACGTTGACCATCCGGCCGCCGACGACCTGCGGAGCTTCGAGGTAACCGGCCTCGGCGGTCGGCTGGCCCATGACCTCGTTGAAGGAGAAGGTCTTGCGCGGCAGCACCATCGTGCCGTCGAGCTGCTGGGCCATCTTCTGGATGTTGGTCGCGCGCGCCTGGCAGCAGTCGAACAGCGTGGTGAAGGTCGCGACGCTCTCCTTGATCCCGAGGCCGCTGACCGCCCCGGTGCTGAGCCGCGGCTTGACCGCGCCGAGCGAGACCGCCAGCGTGCGGCCGCCGCCCTGCGTCAGCACGCGGTTCATGTCCTCGGCCAGCTTGCCGGCGTCCACTCCCCTGCCCTGGCGGGCCGGGACGAGCACGGGCCTGTTGTCGATGATCTGGTACGTGGCGTCCGCCGGCCGCTGGGCCAGGTCGACCAGCTTGCCCTCGATGGGCTCCAGTGCCTTCTCCGCGTCGAACTGCGGCTTCAGCGCGCCCTTGCCGTCGGGGACGAAGGTGAGGTGGGCGGCGATGGCGGCGGGGGTGAGCTCGGCCTGCTTGCCGTCCTTGGTCAGGGTGACCGGGGCGGCGACCGCCCGCTTGGCGCGGGCCGCGGCCTGCCGTACCGCTTCCTCGGTGGTTTCGGGCTTGGCCGGGACCATGTTGAGCGCCACGTCGCCCTGGGAGCGCAGGAACGCGGTGCTGATGGCGCGCACGGCGGCGTCGCGGTCGAGGAGCAGGCCGTCCTGCGGCGGTACGGCGCGCGGACGCAGGCCGGAGAAGACGACGCGGCCCTCCTTGGGCGCCTTGTCCACGGATTCGGCGAGGCCCTCGACGGTCCTGGCGAGCTGGGCGGCGTCGATGGAGATCTTCGGCTGGAGGTCGGTGGTGCCGGTCAGGGCCCGCCAGACCTCGGCGGGGGTGGGGAAGCCGCTGGGGGCCTCGCCGATGGTGGCGACCACGTCGAGTTCGAGCCCGGCCTCGTCGGGCTGGATGCTCTCCTCGCGCCCGCCCATGCTGACGGTGACGGGCCGGTCGAGCCGGGCGGCGAGCTCGGCGCGGAGCTTGTCGGCGGCCTGGGTGACGGTCAGCCCGCCGATGTCGATGCCGGCGACGCGGGTGCCACGCAGCACCGAGCCGGACATGACGACCGCGGGCACGAGGTAGGCCAGCAGGCCCAGGACCACGAGGACGAGCAGGAGCGTGGGAAGGATACGGCGGCGGTGCGGCTCGGGGTCGTAGCCGGGCGGCCGGGGCGGCGGCTCGGCGGGCCGGAAGGAGGCGGACGGCTGGGGTTCCTGCATCGGCCAGGGCGTGGGCGGCGGGGCCACGGGCGGCAGTCCGCCGCCGGCGGCCGGTTCCGGCTTGGGTTCGGGCTGGCCGGTGGCGCCGAAAATATCCCGTGAGACGCCAGGCGGCAGTCCTTCGACCTTCGGTGGCTTCTTGCCGGGCATGGGCAAGGGCACCGAGGCGAACGGGTCGGTCGGTGAATCGATCGGTCCGGCGCGCCGCACGCCTCTATCTCCTCCTGCTCCGCAGCCTCTCCTCAGGCAACAGTAAGGCACGGGTATCCCGGTATGTCACGGGAAATGGGTTATCTCGGGTCAACCAATCCAGCGGTAGCGGTGTTCTGGGCGGCCGGCGGTGCCGTACCTCGGACGGAGTTCCGCTTTGCCCACCGCGCACAGGTGCTCCAGGTACCTGCGGGCGGAGACCCGCGACAGGCCGGCCAGAGCGGCCGCCTCGGCGGCCGACAGGTCGCCGGCCGCGGCGCGCAGCGTGTCGGCGACCAGCTCGCACGTGGCCGACGACAGGCCCTTGGGCAGCGGCGTCTTCAGCGCGCCGAACAGCCGGTCGACCTCGTCCTGGCCGACCTCGGGGCCGAGCGCGGTCAGCCGCTTCCTGCTCGCGGCGTACTGCCGCAGGCGGTCGGCCAGCGCGGCGGCGGTGAACGGCTTGATCAGGTAGTTGACCGCGCCGCTGCGCATCGCCTCCCTGACCGTGGGCAGGTCGCGGGCGGCGCTGATCATGAGCACGTCCACGTCGTTGAGCGCCTTGAGCACGTCGAGGCCGGACAGATCGGGGAGATAGATGTCGAGCAGCACCAGGTCCGGACGGAAGCGGCGGACGGCCTCCAGCGCGTCGTTGCCGGTGTGGGCAGCGGCCACGACCTCGAAGCCCGGCATCCGCGCGACGTAGCCGCTGTGGATCCTGGCCACCATGAAGTCGTCGTCGACGACCAGCACCTTGATCATGGCAGCAGCGCGGTGAAGACCGCTCCCCCCTCGTTGCGTACGTTCACCCAGCCGCCCCTCCGCAAACACGCCTGCCTGGTCAGCGCCAGCCCGAGCCCGCGCTGGCCGGCGCGCGCCGCCTTGGTGGTGAAGCCCTCCCTGAAGACCTCCTCGACCAGGCCGGGGGTGATGCCGGGGCCGGAGTCGCCGACGCGCACGTGCAGGCCGTCGGCGGTGGTCCTGACCGACACCTCGATCGTGCCGGGTGCTCCGTCGAGCGCGTCGATGGCGTTGGCCACCAGGTTGCCGACGACCAGAACGGCGTCCTGCGGGTCGCCGAGCACGCCCTCGGGCACCGCGGAGTCCTCGGCCAGCTCAAGCGTCGCGCCGCGCTCGGCGGCCTCGGCCGACTTGGCCAGCAGCAGGGCGGCCAGCGTGGGGTCCTGGACGCGTTCGCGGATGCCGACGGCGTAGGTGCTGCGGGTGGTTCTGGTGATGAAGGAGACCGCCGCCTCCTGCTCGCCCAGTTCGAGCAGGCCGACCACGGTGTGCATGCGGTTGGCGAACTCGTGGGCCTGCGCCCGGAGGGCCTCGGTGGCGCTGCTGGCGTCGTCGAGGTCGCGGGCCAGCCGTACCAGCTCGGTCCTGTCGCGCAGGGTGACCACCCAGCCGCGGTGCTGGCCGCGCACCGAGACCGGGGTGCGGTTGAGCACCAGCACACGCTCGCCGTGCAGGACGATGCGGTCCTCGCCCGGGTCGGCGCCGCCGAGCACGTCGCGCATGCGGTCGGAGACCGGCATCGCGGTGAGGTCCTCGCCGACCTCGCCGAGCAGTTCGCGGGCGGCGTCGTTGACGAGCGTGACGCGTCCGGTGAGATCGAGGGCGAGCACGCCCTCCTTCACGCCGTGCAGCACACCCTCGCGCTGCTCCAGCAGCGCGGCGATCTCGCGCGGCTCCAGGCCGAAGGTCTGCCTGCGTACGCGCGCGGTGATCAGGGCGGCGGCGGCGGAACCGGCGAACAGGACGGCGAGCGCCGTCCACAACAACGGCGGCAGGGTGTCGAACAACTGCTCGCTGACCGTGGCCTCGAGCACGCCGACCGAGGTCAGGCCGATCACGGTGCCGTACTCGTCGAAGACGGGCGCCTTGCCCCTGACGGTGGTGCCGATGGTGCCGGTCTCGGTGCCGACCCAGGTGCGGCCGGTCTCGATGACGCCGCTGCCGTCGGTGGACAGCTTCCGGCCGATCAGGGTGGCGTTGGGGTGCGCGTAGCGGGTCTGCTCGCGGTTGGCGATCACGACGTAGTCGGCTCCGGTGGCCTGTTGGACGCTGACGGCGAGCGGCTGCAACACCTTTTCCGGATTTTTCGCGTTAAAGGCCTCGCGGACCTGCGGCATGCCCGCCACCGACTGGGCGATGGCCAGGGCGCGCTGCTGGTAGCGCGAGTTCAGCTGGGTACGCGTGTGCCCGGCCCACACGACGGCCGTACCACCGACGGCGAGCAAAACGATCACCATCTGGAGCACGAACAGCTGAGTGCCGAGCGAGGCGTTTGTGACCCTCCTCACGCGCTTCATGGAAACAGGCCCAGGTCACAGGCGGGTAGCGACCAATACGAACAAAAAGACGGCAAGTGCGTAAAGGCTCGACCGGGAGGGGTTCTCGGCTCACGATCGCAGTTCACCGAACGTGAGAACCCCCCTTGGAGTGATCATGCGCTTGCGCATATTCGCCGCGCTCGCGGCCCTTTCCGTGGCCGCCCTGTCGGCCTGCGGCAACAGCGGCGGCACGAGCGCCTCCGGCAGCGGCACGCTGAAGATCATGGCGCCCGCCAACGCCGGCGGCGGCTGGGACCAGACCTCGCGCACCGCCGAGCAGGCGATCAAGCAGGCCGACCCCTCACGCAAGGTCGAGGTCTACAACGTGCCCGGCGCCGGCGGCACCATCGGCCTGGCCCAGCTGGCCGGCGAGAAGGGCAACGGCAACCTGCTCATGACGATGGGCCTGGTCATGGTCGGCGCCATCGAGCAGAACAAGTCCAAGGTCACGCTGGCGGACACCACGCCGATCGCCAAGCTGACCGAGGAGTACGAGATCATCGTCGTACCCGCCGAGTCCAAGCTCAAGACCGTCGCCGACCTGGTCGCGGCGTGGAAGGCCGACCCGAAGACCGTCTCGATCGCGGGCGGCTCGGCCGGCGGCACCGACCACATCCTGGCCGGGCTCATGGCCAAGGCCGCGGGCGTCGACCCCAAGCAGATCAACTACGTCGCCAACTCCGGCGGCGGCGAGGCACTCAACCTCCTGCTGGGCAACAAGGCCACGATCGGCATCTCGGGCGTCGGCGAGTTCGCCGAGCAGGTGAAGGCCGGCAAGCTGCGCGCCCTGGCCGTCAGCTCCCCGCAGCGCCTGCCCGACCTCGACGCGCCCACGATCAAGGAGGGCGGCCTGGACGTCGAGATCGCCAACTGGCGCGGCATGGTCGCCCCCGGCGGCCTGTCCGACGCCGACAAGAAGGCGCTGACCGACCTGGTCACCAAGATGCACGCCTCGCAGGCGTGGAAGGACGCGGTCGCCAAGAACGGCTGGATCGACTCGTTCCAGACCGGTGACCAGTTCGCCTCGTACCTCAACGCCGAGCAGACCCGGGTCAAGGCCATCATCGCCGAGATGGGCCTCGTCTCCTGATGGAGCCCACCCAGAGCAAGAAGCGGGGCTGGTGGCGACCCGAACTCGGGTTGGCGCTGGCCCTGCTGGCCGTCGGCGTCTACGTGATCGTCGGCACCCTGAACGTGGAGGCGGCGACCTCCGTCGTCGGCCTGGGCCCGAGGTTCTTCCCCATGCTGGTCGGCGGCGCCATCACCGTCGTGGGCGTGTTCTACGTGATCGACGTCGTGCGCGGCGGCCGCGGCGACCCCGAGGAGAGCGAGGACATCGACGCCGACGCCCCCGCCGACCTCAAGCAGGTCGGGCTGGTCGGCGGCGTCTTCCTCGCCTTCACCGCGCTGCTCGACACGCTCGGCTGGGTCATCGCGGGCAGCCTGCTGTTCTTCGGCCTGTCGCTGGCCCTCGGCGCCGAGCACCGCGTCCGCGCGGCGATCATCGGCGTGGTCCTGGGCCTCGGCACCTACCTCGCCTTCGTCAAGGGCCTCGGCGTGAACCTGCCCGCCGGCCTCCTGGAAGGGGTGATCTGAGCCATGGACTCCCTCCAGCTCCTGCTCGACGGCTTCGCCTCCGCGCTGACGCCGGTCAACCTGCTCTACGCGCTCGTCGGCGTCACCCTCGGCACACTCGTCGGCGTCCTGCCCGGCATCGGCCCGGCCATGACCGTCGCGCTGCTGCTGCCGGTGACGTTCACCGTGCCGCCGGCCAGCGCGTTCATCATGTTCGCCGGCATCTACTACGGCGGCATGTACGGCGGCTCCACCACCTCCATCCTCCTCAACACCCCCGGCGAGTCCTCCTCCATGATCACCGCGCTGGAGGGCAACAAGATGGCCAAGCGGGGCCGCGCCGCCCAAGCGCTGGCCACGGCGGCCATCGGCTCGTTCGTCGCGGGCACCCTGGCCACCGGCCTGCTCGTGGTGGCCGCCCCGGCCGTGGTCGCGTTCGCGATCGCCTTCGGCCCGGAGGACTACTTCGCCCTGGCCATCCTGGCCTTCACCGCCGTCTCCTCGGTGCTGTCCCGTTCGGTCGTACGCGGCCTGGCCTCGCTCGGCTTCGGCCTGGCGATCGGGCTCGTCGGCATCGACCAGCAGACCGGGCAGGCCAGGCTCACGCTGGGCATCCCGCAGTTGTTCGACGGCATCGACGTGGTGATCGTCGCGGTGGGCCTGTTCGCGCTGGGCGAGGCCCTTTACGTGGCCTCCCGGCTACGGCACGTGCCGCCGGAGGTCATCCCCGTCGGCCGCGCGTACCTGGGCCGGGCCGACTGGGCGCGCTCCTGGAAACCGTGGCTGCGCGGCACCGCGCTGGGCTTCCCGTTCGGCGCGCTGCCGGGCGGCGGCGCCGAGATCCCCACCTTCCTGTCGTACGCGACCGAGAAGAAGCTGGCCCGCGGCGTGGCCCGCGAGGAATACGGCAAGGGCGCCATCGAGGGCGTAGCCGGCCCGGAAGCGGCCAACAACGCCTCGGCGGCCGGCACCCTGGTCCCCCTGCTCAGCCTGGGCCTGCCCACCTCGGCCACCGCCGCGATCCTCCTGGCCGCCTTCCAGCAGTACGGCCTGCAACCCGGGCCCCAGCTCTTCGACCACAACCCGGCCCTGGTCTGGGGCATGATCGCATCCCTGTTCGTGGGCAACGCGATGCTGCTGGTGCTCAACCTGCCGCTGGCGCCGCTCTGGGCGAAGGTGCTGCATGTGCCGCGGCCGTACCTTTACGCGGGGATCGTGATGTTCGCCGCGCTGGGCGTCTACGCCCTGAACGCCTCGGCCGTGGACCTGATCGTGCTCTTCATCCTCGGCCTGCTGGGCTGGGCGATGCGGCGCTTCGGCCTGCCGGTGGCGCCCGCGGTGATCGGCATGATCCTGGGCCCGATGGCCGAGATCCAGCTCCGCCGCGCTTTGGCCATCGGGGCGGGCGAGGTGACCGTACTGGTCAAGAGCCCGATCGCGGTGGTGCTGCTCGTGTTGTCGGCGCTAGCGCTGCTGACCCCGCTCTTCAGAAAGCTGATGGCACGGAGGCGCGACAGAGCGGTCACACCTGAGTCACGCCCCGAGTAGGGGAAGGCGAAACGGGGCATCACCCGAGTGGTTCCTGGGGAAAGACGTTGTGGCCCCGCCGGCCTTGTCCACCGGCGGCGCCACAAACACGGTCTTCCACCCTGGCGCGCTCCGCGTGTGCGGCTTCCAGGCGCTTCTCCAGTCGAGCTGAGGCTCGACCCCTGCCGGACCTCGCTGCGCTCGGGCGTTTCACTTTGTGCGCGCCTTCGGCAGGCGGCTTGCGCGCGTGTGGGGCAGGAAAGACCGGGGTGCCTGGTGCACCACGTTCGGTCCATCCCGAGCACCCTGGCGCAGACGCGCTACACGATCACCCGGCGCGACGACGACATCCTGCACCAGCGGCGCAGCACGCCGGTGCGCTGTCCATCAGAGCGCCAGGGCGCGTGCCAGGCCCTTGCCGACTTCAATCATGGTCGCCAGGCTGAGCGCACCCATGTCGCGCTGGATCTCGTCACGGAACATGGCGCTCAGATCGTCGCAGACGACGAATCCGGCCAGCGGGTCGTTGGGCCCGAGAGGAATCCACGACGGAAGGTCTCTTCGCGTGGTCGTGATCCGGGCGACGAGGACGTCGTCGATCGCCTTGTTGCGGGCGTTGTTGGACACCACCAGCCATGGCTTGCGACCTTGCCCGAGATCGGCTTCATAGACACGCCCACGGAGAGGAATGATCAAGTCGTTCACTGGCCGCGATCCCGCCTGCGGTTGCGCATGGCGGCGCGGTAGTCCAGGTCTTCCTCGCTCATGTCGTCCGCCCAAGCCGTGTAGCCGGTGATGGCGACCTTCTCCTCCACTGCGGCGCGTCCCGCGGCAAGCAGCGCGGAGAGCAGTGCGGCCTCCGAGGCGCCTTCGACGAACTCCCGACCGGACAGCTTGCCCAGCGTCGCGCGGTAGGCGTCGCTGTCGCGCAGGTGGGACAAGAACTTGATGTCTTCTGCATCCAGGGGCACGGTCTGGCGCTTGGTGCTCATCATGCATCAGATTCTACATCACATTCTGATGCAGATAGTATGGCGCTTGCTCGTGCACGCCTTGCGTGGAGCCTCCGGCCGCCCACCGACCCACCGCTCGCGGCGACCGGTCCAACCGGCTCACGGGGCGGCGACCGTACCCCAGACCAACCCAACCCCCGCCCGCACGGGTCGCCCTTCACAGAACGCGAGCCGAAGGCGAGGTGCACGGCACGCGACACCCGCTGCGTGGGTCGGTGCGGTGCCTGGCACACGAATCGCCGCACGGCCCGTGCAGCGCGATGCGGCGCACCAGGCAGGGGCACGCGAGTCGGGGCGCGGTCTATGGAGCGAGGCACGCAGCGCACAGCACGCGGCCTGGGGCGCGACCCGCGCTGCTCGACACCCAGCGCGACACCAGCCGCGCGCTGCGCAGCGTGGGTCACACTGCTCGGCGCACGGCACATGGTGCATAGATCGGGATGGCCGGGGGCGGGTGGGCTGGGGCGGGGGGCGAGCTGGGGCGGGGGCGGGACGTGGAGGAGCCGGGCGCCTGGGTGGGCGTCCGGCTCTGGGCTGGGAGGGGTTATGCGGCGGTGGTCACCGCGGTCTTCTGGTGGCCCGGGGTGGTCACGCCGAAGCGGGGGGCCACCCACACGCCTGCCAGCACCATCACCAGCGTCGCCGCGAACACGGTCCAGTAGCCCGAGGCCGCGGCCGTGAACAGGGCGCTGGTGACCGCGACCGCCACCACCGAGAAGACCGCCTCGCCCACCTGCAGCGACGAGCTGTTGGCCCCCTGCTCTCCAGGCGAGGACAGTTCGAGGGTCAGCACCGAGAGGGTCGGGTACACCAGCCCCATCCCGAAGCCCGCGATGATCCACGACGGGTACGCCAGCCAGATCGGCACCGGCTCGAAGGTGACCGCGCCCATCAGCAGGATGCCCAGGGCGATCAGGGCGGTGCCGCCGCGCAGGTTCGTCATCCGGCTGAAGACCTCGCGGCCCTGCAGCCACGAGGCGAGCGACCAGGTCAGGGCGCCGCCGGTCAGGGCGATGCCGGCGACGAAGGTCGACAGTCCGCGCTGGCTGATCAGCATCAGCGGGATGATCACTTCGGCGGCGAAGAAGGCGCCGGTGGCCAGGCCGCGCAGGGCCACGACCGAGGGCAGGCCCCTGGCCGCGCGCAGCGTGCCGGCGGGCAGCAGCCTCGGCAGTGCCAGCGCCAGGACGACCAGGCCGGCGACGAGGAGGAGTACCTGGCCCTGGCTGCCGTACTGCATGAGGCCGGCGCCGACGGCGGTCACCGCGGCCCAGCCGAGCTTGCCGACCATGCCGGGCGCGGTGTCGGCCTGCCCGCCGGAGACCGGCTGGCCCACCAGACCACGGAACAGGACCAGTGCCGCGATCGCGGTCAGGATCGGCACGCCCAGGAAGACCCAGCGCCATCCGGCCGTCTCCACGACGACTCCGACGATCGCCGGCCCCACCATGGACGGCACCACCCATGCCGTCGCGAACAACGAGAAGATCTTCGGGTGCATCGCCTCGGGGTAGGTCCTGGCGACCACGACGTACAGGGCGACCTGGACCAGCGCCCCGCCGAAACCCTGCACGAGGCGTCCGGCGATCAGCATCTCCATGTTCTGCGCGAACCCGGCCAGCCCCAGACCGCCGGCGAACGTCACCGCTCCCACCCAAAGCGGCGCCAGCGGCCCGCGGAGGTCGGCCCATCGGCCGCCCAGGACCGTCCCGATCACACCGGCGGCCATGGCACCGCTGAAGGCCAGGCCGTACAGCTCAAGTCCGCCCAGTTCGCGGGCGACGACGGGCATGGCGACCGCGACCGCCATGTACTCGAAGGCGACGAGCGACACCATCGCCACCAGGCCAATTGTCAATGCTCTGCGCTTCATGCCCATGAAAGTACGGCGACGCCCGGGATCGCACATCGTGCCGTGGTCCTAGGTCCACATGGGCCCATAGTCCTAGAGCTTCTATATCCAGAATGACTGGAATTACTCTCGGAGCAAGGGCCCCGCCGCGACGGCAGGGCCCTTGGGAACTACTCGGAGACGCCCAGCTTCTCCAGGATCAGCTGCCGGGCGCGGCCGGCGTCGGCCTTGCCTCGGCTGGCCTTCATGACGCCGCCGACCAGCGCGCCCACCGCGGCGATCTTGCCGGAGCGGACCTTGTCGGCCACGTCGGCGTTGCCGGCCAGGACCTCGTCGATGATGGCCGACAGCTCGCCCTCGTCGTTGACGACCTCCAGGCCGCGCGCGGCCACGACCGCGTCGGGCGTGCCCTCGCCGGCCAGGACGCCCTCAAGCACCTGGCGGGCCAGCTTGTCGTTGAGCGAGCCCGAGGCGACCAGCACTGTCACGCGGGCGATGTCGGCCGGGGTGATGGGCAGGTCGGCCAGGGTGGTGCCGCTCTCGTTGGCGCGGCGGGCCAGTT
The DNA here is from genome assembly GCF_042740095.1 of Nonomuraea sp. NPDC059023. NCBI lineage: Bacteria > Bacillati > Actinomycetota > Actinomycetes > Streptosporangiales > Streptosporangiaceae > Nonomuraea > Nonomuraea sp. NPDC059023. The sequence goes on from NZ_JBHYIO010000010.1 coordinate 39,579, forward strand.
CGCCCATCCACCACTTGCGCGCGTCGGCCGCCGGGGCGCCCGCCGCGACCGTCGCCTCGACCAGGTCGATGGCGTCGGCGTTGTGCATGGCCTGCATGTCGAGGTCGGACACGCCCCACTCGGCCTGCAGCCGCCTGCGCTTGACCAGCGGCAGCTCGGGCAGCTCCGCCTTCAGCCTGGCCACCCACGCCGCGTCGGGCGCGATGGGGACCAGGTCGGGCTCGGGGAAGTAGCGGTAGTCCTGCGCCTCTTCCTTGGAACGGCCGGGCGTGGTGGTGCCGGTGTCCTCGTGGAAGTGCCTGGTCTCCTGGATGATCTTGCCACCCTCGGCCAGGATGTGGGCCTGCCGTTCGATCTCGGAACGGACCGCCCGCTCGACGCTGCGCAGCGAGTTGACGTTCTTGGTCTCGGTGCGGGTGCCCCACTCGGAGGAGCCGCGCGGCATCAGCGAGACGTTCACGTCGCAGCGCATGGAGCCTTCCTCCATGCGTACGTCGGAGACGCCCAGCGACCGCATGATCTCGCGCAGCTCGGTGGCGTAGGCCTTGGCCACCTCGGGCGCCATCCGGTCGGTGCCCGGGATCGGCTTGGTGACGATCTCGACCAGCGGAATGCCGGCGCGGTTGTAGTCGACGATCGAGTAGTCGGCGCCCTGGATGCGGCCGGTGGCGCCGCCCACGTGGGTGGACTTGCCGGTGTCCTCCTCCAGGTGCACACGCTCGATCTCGACGCGCACGGTCGCGCCGTCGACCTCGACGTCGAGGTAGCCGTCGAAGCAGAGCGGCTCGTCGTACTGCGAGATCTGGTAGTTCTTCGGCATGTCCGGATAGAAGTAGTTCTTCCGGGCGAAGCGGCACCACTCGGCGATGGAGCAGTTGAGCGCCAGGCCGATGCGGATCGTGGACTCGATCGCCGCCTCGTTGGCCACCGGCAGCGCGCCGGGGAAGGCCAGGCAGGTCGGGCAGGTCTGCGTGTTGGGCGCGGCGCCGAACGTGGTCTTGCAGCCGCAGAACATCTTGGAGGCGGTACCGAGCTCGACATGGGTCTCCAGGCCGAGAACGGGCTCGAACCGGCCCAGCGCCTCGTCGAAAGCCATCACGGTCATAGCGCGGGCGCCTCCTTCAGCAGCGGGCCGCCCCAGCGGCTCTCCAGGGCCTTCTCGACCGCGGCGGCGACCCGGTAGCAGCGGTCGTCGCCCAGCACCGGAGCCATGATCTGCAGGCCGACCGGCAGGTCGTCCTCGTCGGCCAGGCCGCAGGGCACCGAGATGGCCGCGTTGCCCGTCAGGTTCGACGGGATCGTGCACAGGTCGGCGAGGTACATCGCCATCGGGTCGCCGGTGCGCTCGCCGAGCTTGAACGCCGTGGTCGGCGTGGTCGGCGAGATCAGCACGTCCACCTGCTGGTAGGCGGCCTCGAAGTCGCGCGCGATGAGCGTGCGGACCTTCTGGGCCTGGCCGTAGTAGGCGTCGTAGTAGCCGCTCGACAGGGCGTAGGTGCCGAGCATGATGCGCCGCTTGACCTCGGGGCCGAAGCCGGCGGCCCTGGTCAGCGCCATGACCTCCTCGGCGCTTCTGGTGCCGTCGTCGCCGACGCGCAGGCCGTACCGCATGGCGTCGAAGCGCGCCAGGTTGGACGAGCACTCCGACGGCGCGATGAGGTAGTAGGCGGGCAGCGCGGTGGTGAAGGTCGGGCAGGAGACCTCGACGACCTTGGCGCCGAGCGACTCCAGCAGCTCGACGGCGTCGTGGAAGCGGTTGAGCACGCCCTGCTGGTAGCCCTCGCCGCCGAACTCCTTGACGACGCCGATGCGCATGCCCTGGACGTCGCCGTGGCGGGCGGCCTCGACGACGGCGGGCACCGGGGCGTCGATGGAGGTGGAGTCCATCGGGTCGTGCCCGGAGAAGACCTCGTGCAGCAGCGCCGTGTCGAGCACGTTGCGGGCGAACGGGCCCGGCGTGTCGAGCGAGCTGGCGAAGGCGATGACGCCGTAGCGGGAGGAGCCGCCGTAGGTGGGCTTCATGCCGACGATGCCGGTGACCGAGGCGGGCTGGCGGATGGAGCCGCCGGTGTCGGTGCCGGTGGACAGCGGCGCCTCGTAGGCCGCGACCGCCGCCGACGAGCCGCCGGAGGAGCCGCCAGGGGTGCGGGTGAGGTCCCACGGGTTGTGCGAGTCGCCGTAGGCGGAGTTCTCCGTGGAGGAGCCCATCGCGAACTCGTCGAGGTTGGTCTTGCCGAGGATGACCAGACCGGCCGCGCGCAGCCGCGCGGTCACGGTCGCGTCGTACGGCGGCCGCCACCCCTCCAGGATCTTGGACGCGGCGGTCGTCGGCATGTCATGCGTGGAGAAGATGTCCTTGTGCGCGATCGGCACACCGGCCAGCGGCCCGAGCTTCTCCCCCGCGGCCAGCCGGGCGTCGACCGCCCGCGCCTGGGCCAGCGTGACCTCGCGGTCGACGTGGAGGAAGGCCTTGACCTTGGGCTCGACCTCGGCCATCCGGTCGAGGTGCGCCTCTGCCACCTCGGCGGAGGAGGTCTCGCCGGCGGCGATGAGCGCGCCCAGCTCGGCAGCCGTCTTATGGATGAGACTCATGCTTCCTCCCCCAGGATGCGCGGAACCCGGAAGCGGTCGTCCTCGACAGCCGGCGCCCCGGCCAGGGCTTGCTCAGGCGTCAGGGACTGTCGCACCTCGTCGGCGCGGAACACGTTGGTCAGCGGAAGCGCGTGCGACGAAGGCGGCACGTCCTCGGCGGCGACCTCGGCGACCTTCGCGACAGCTTCGATGATCGCATCGAGCTGCGTGGCGTAGTGGTCGAGCTCGTCGTCGGACAGCGCCATCCTGGACAGCCGGGCCAGGTGGGCGACCTCGTCGCGGGTTATGGCGGACATGAGTCGTTGAACCCGTTTCTGGATGGAGTTTGGACACTGTCATCCTAGGGGGCCCGGGCAAGCGAGGCCGAACGGATAACGGGGCCGGCCACGCACGCGCCGGTTCTGAAGGCCCCGGGGGGCTCAGGCGGTTCTGGTGACCTCGGCGGGGCGGTAGCCGTAACCGAGCGCGGGTTCGGCGTCGAGGTGGTCGCGCAGCCAGAGGGTGGCGTCGGCGGCGACCATCGGCTCGCGGAACAGCCAGCCCTGGCCCACGTCGCACCCCATCTCGGCCAGCCGATGCGCGGCCTCGTCGGACTCGACGCCCTCGGCCACCGAGCGCAGCCCGAGCGAGCGGACGAGGTCGACGATGGAGCGGACGATCCGCTCGTCGTCCTCGGACTCGGTGATGCGCCGCACGAACGACGAGTCGATCTTGACCTCGGCGACCGCGAGGCGCTGGAGGCGGATGAGCGAGGAGTAGCCGGTGCCGAAGTCGTCCAGGGAAAGGGGCACGCCGAGCGTGGCCAACGCCTTGATCGTGTCGTGCGTGTACGCCTGGTCGCCCATGAGGATGCGCTCGGTGACCTCGAGCTGGATGGCGTCCGGCGGCAGGCTGTAGCGGGCCAGCCCGACCTCCAGTTGCTCGGGCAGCGCCGAGTCGAGCAGGTCACGGGCCGAGACGTTGACCGAGATCTGCACCTTGAGCCCCATGTGCCACCACCGGGCGGCCTGTTCCAGCGCCTCCTCGATGACGTACTCGGTGAGCTGCCGCATCAGGTACGACTGCTCGGCCAGCGGGATGAACTCGGCCGGAGGGATCGTCCCGTGCACCGGGTGCCGCCAGCGCACCAGCGCCTCCACCCCATGGACGGCGCCGGTGGTGAGGCCGACCTTGGGCTGGTAGTGCAGGCGCAGCTCACGGTTGTCGACCGCGCGGCGCAGGTCGCCGAGCAGGTGGAGGCGCTCGGGCGAGTTGCGGTCCTTGTCCGGCTGGTAGAGCTCGACGCCGGTACGCGCCTCCTTGGCCATGTACATGGCGACGTCGGCGCGCTGCATGAGGAGCTCGAAGTCGGGCGCGTGGTCGGGGAAGAGCGCGATGCCGACCGATCCGTCGAGGTCGAAGGTCATGCCTTCGAGGCGCACCGGCTCGGTGAGGGCGGCGCGCAGCCTGGCCGCCACCTCGCGGGCGGCGTGGGCGTCGCGGATGGACGGCAGCAGCACGGCGAACTCGTCGCCGCCGAGCCTGGCCACGACGTCGCCGGGCCGTACCGAATGGAGGAGGCGGTGGGCCACCATCTGCAGCAGGCGGTCGCCCACCGGGTGGCCCATGGTGTCGTTGACCTCCTTGAACCGGTCGAGGTCGAGGAGGAACAGGCCCACGCGCTCGCCTTCGCGCGCCTCGGCCAGCGCCTCCTCGGTGCTGACGATGAGCATCTTGCGGTTGGGCAGGCCGGTGAGCTCGTCGTGCAGCGCCTGGTGGTCGCGGCGCATCGAGAGCGTGGCGGTGAAGTACACGGCCGCCAGCGGGGCGACGAAGAGCGGCACGAGGCCCGGCGAGTGGCTCATGACGACCACGACCAGGGGGGCCAGGCCCAGCAGCGCGGTGTAGACGAGGGCCTGCGGTCCGGCGGTGCCGCGCAGGACGCGGATCACCGAGCGGCGCTCGTGCAGGGCGACGGCGCCGCAGACGAGCATGGCGCGGGTGATGAAGTAGGCGACGCCGGACAGTGCGATCGGCACGAGGTCGGCCCCGCTCGGCACCCAGGGCACCGCGGGGGTGGGCACGATCGCGAAGACGCCGAGCACGACGGCGGCGGCGGTGAGCGCGAGCGTGGACTGGCCCACGTTGAACAACACCCGATGCCAGGCCTTGCGGGTGACGACCCCGTTCATGACGACGCCGACGACCTGCATGAGCACGGCCGTGGGCAGCCCGAAGTGCAGCAGCACCGCGAAGGTGAACATCGTCGAGGGGTAGGTGCCGCCCACGGAGGCCGCGGACGAGACCATGACGGGCCTGAGCTCGCCCAGCACGACCAGCACCGCGAGCACCCAGAACAGCGGGGTCCTGGCGAGCTCCGCCAGGCCGACGGGGTCGAGCCTGAGGATGGCCGCGACCAGCGCGGTGCCGCCGATCGCGGAGATGGCCGCGAGGAAGGCCCACAGCGGAGTGCCCATGCGCGGGCCGGTGTCGCGGGTGTCGGTTGGGTCAGTCATGAGTAACAGAACCCCCATTAGGTCACTATGGGAGGGTACGACCTTAACCCCACTTCGCGAAACCGAGCGCGTACGTTCCGTCACTTCGCCTTTCCGACATTCCTTCACATTCTGACCGGCCCAGAACCTACTTCTAGAACCCCATACGGCCCCCGACCTCGCGCGATGCCCGCCGCGACCAAGGGCTCCAGGATCTTTTACGGCTCAGGCTCGACCGCGACCGCCGCGGCCGCCTCCGGCCCCTGCTCCAGCAGCACGCCGAAGCCCCGCTCGTCGAGGATGGGCACGCCGAGTGACACCGCCTTGTCGTACTTCGACCCGGCGTTCTCCCCCACCACCACGAACGCGGTCTTCTTGGAGACCGAACCGGCCACCTTGCCGCCGCGCGACTCGATCTCCTGCGCGGCCGAGTCGCGGGTGTGGCCCTCCAGCGTGCCGGTGACCACGAGCGTCAGCCCCTCCAGGGTCTTCGGGCCGGTCGCCTGCGCGGGCTCGTCGTCCTCCATGCGCACGCCCGCCGCCCGCCACCGCTCGATGATCTCGCGGTGCCAGCCGACCTCGAACCACTCCTTGATCGTGGCGGCCATGTTGGGCCCGATGTCCTTGATCGCGGCCAGCTCCTCCACCGAGGCGTTCATGATGGCGTCGACCGAGCGCATCGCCGAGGCCAGCGCGCGTGCCGTCGGCGGCCCCACGTGCCGGATCGACAACGCCACCAGCACCCGCCACAGCTCCTTGTCCTTGGCCGCCTCCAGCTGCTCGCGCAGGCTGAGCGCGGCCATCGACGGCTCGCCGTTGGCGTTGGAGAACAGCGAGACGACCTTGGGCTCGCCGGTCTTCTCGTCGATCTTGGGCGCGCCGGTGTCCTGGTCGCGGACGATCGAGCGGATCGGGATCAGCTTGTCGAGCGTGAGGTCGAACAGGTCGGCCTCGGTACGCAGCACCGGCTCCTGCCCGGCCACCGGCTGGGTGAGCGCGGTCGCGGCCACGTAGCCCAGGCCGCCGATGTCGAGGGCGTTGCGGCGGGCGGCGAAGAAGACCCGCTCGCGCAGCTGCGCCGGGCAGTGCTGGGCGTTCGGGCAGCGCAGGTCGGCGTCGCCCTCCTTCTCGTAGGCCAGCGCGGTGCCGCAGGCCGGGCAGTGGGTCGGCATCGTGAACTCGCGCTCGCCGCCGTCGCGCAGGGCGAGCACCGGCCCGACGATCTCGGGGATGACGTCTCCGGCCTTGCGCAGCACCACGGTGTCGCCGATGAGCACGCCCTTGGCCTTCACCACCGCCGCGTTGTGCAGCGTGGCCCGTTCCACCGTCGAACCGGCCACCACGATCGGCTCCATGACCGCGAACGGCGTGACCCGCCCGGTCCTGCCGACGCCCACGTGGATGTCGAGCAGCTTGGTGTTGACCTCCTCGGGCGGATACTTGAAGGCGATCGCCCAGCGCGGCGCCCGCGAGGTCGAGCCCAGCTCACGCTGGGTGCGGAAGTTGTCGACCTTCACCACGACACCGTCGATCTCGTACGCCGGGTCGTGCCGGTGCACCCGGTAGTGCTCGATGAAGGCGTTGACCTCGGTGAGACCCGCCACCACCCGGAACAGGTCGGAGACCGGCAGCCCGAAGGCCCGCAGCCGGTCGTAGACGTCCGACTGCGCCTTCGGCTCCTCGGCGCCCTCCCAGACGCCGATCCCGTGCACGATCATGCGCAGCGGGCGCTGGGCGGTGACGCGCGGGTCCTTCTGCCGCAGCGTGCCCGCCGCCGCGTTGCGCGGGTTGGCGAACAGCGGCTTTCCCTCGGCGCCCAGTTGCTCGTTGAGCTTGGCGAAGTCGGCCACCGGGATGTACACCTCGCCGCGTACCTCCACCAGCGACGGGATGTCGTCGCCCCGGAGCCGGTGCGGCACCCCCTGGATCGTGCGCACGTTCGGGGTCACGTCGTCGCCCGTGCGCCCGTCGCCGCGGGTCGCGCCGCGCTCCAGCTTCCCGTCCCGGTAGACCAGCGCGATCGCCAGCCCGTCGATCTTCAGCTCGCACAGGTACGGCCCCGCGTCCCCCTCGGCCAGCCGTTCCGCCCGCGCGCTCCACGCGGCCATGTCGGCCTCGTTGAAGGCGTTGTCCAGGCTCTCCATCCGCGCCACGTGCTGCACCTTGGCGAAATCACCGGACGGCGGCGCGCCCACCTTCTGCGTAGGCGAGTCGGGCGTGCGCAGCGTGGGGTCGATCTCCTCCAGCGAGAGCAGTTCGCGAAACCACTGGTCGAACTGGGCGTCGCTCACCGTCGGATCGTCGAGCACGTAATACCGCCAGCGAGCTTCTTCGACCAGTTCGCTTACTTCCGCGTGCCTCTTACGGGCATCGCCCGGCGCTTCGGCGGTCATCCCCGTACTCCCCTCGTTCAACGTTCAGAGAGAACGCTATCCAAGGGAACGGCGGTCAGGAAAAGACATTGGGGTCCCTGCCGCGCACCCCTGTCTCGTGCGAATTGATCCGCTCGACTTTGGCGCCCATCTCGGTGATCTTCCGGCTGGTGTTGATGACGATCGTGCCGGTGTCCGTACCGGGCCCGGGATTGTAGATCTCACGGCTGCCCCGGCCGCCGCCCTCGGTCCTGTAGTAGATGGTCAGCCGCGTGTCCCAGCCCGGCCCGCCGTCCTCCAGGGAGAAGCGGATGCGATACCTCTTGAACCCTTTTCTCCGGGGGCTGATCTTCAGTGTCGCGTCGGCCCGGTGAGAAGGCGACGGAAGGGACACCTTGCTACCGCTCTCCACCATTTCCCGCCTCTCCTAACACGTGGTCAGTGCGCAGGCCGCGATCAACGGCTGGTCGATCACATCGGCCAAATAGCGGAAATCCCATTCGACAACCCCGCTTTGGACGTTACTTGCGACCATCGCGTACGTGCCAGGCCCAAAGGCGACCCCTTCCCCGGCCCTGGACAACGTGTGCACGCGGCGCGGCCCGGAACGGTCCCGGATGAGCCAGACGGCGACCGTCTCGTCCAGGGCGGCCGTCGCGGCGACCCGGCCGTCGGGGCTGATCGCCACCTCGTGGACCGGGCCGCCGTGCCCGCCCATCGAGCCCGCCGCGGCCAGCCGCGTGCCCCCGCTCACCTCCCACAGCACCGCCTTCCTGTCCTCGCCGCCGCTCACCACCAGCTCCCCGCGTACGGCCAGCGCCCGCACGTCACCGGAGTGCCCGTCACCCGTGGCGGTACGGCGGGGCCGTACGGGATCACGCAGATCCCACAGCGCCAGCCGCCCGTCCGCCCCGCCCACGACCCCGAACCCGTCGCCCAGCGCGACCACGGAGGCGGCGCCCGTCCCGGGCAGGCGGCTCTCCAGCCCGGTCGCCGCCGACCACAGGACCACTCCGCCGGGCCCGCTCATCAGGGCCAGGCGGCCGTCCGGGCTGAGCGCGACCGAACGCAGCCGCATCCCCTCGGCCAGCGTCAGCGATCCGGCCGGGCGGCGCAGCGTCGCGCCGGACTCGCCGCCGGCCAGGGCCGAGGTACCGTCCGCGCTCAGCGCCACCGCCGTCGCCTCGGGAAAGCGCGCCACCTCGCCCTCCGGACCCCAGAGGGTGGCGCCTTCGCGGTCGTGGGTCAGCTTCATCGCCCCGCCGACCGCGATCTGGTCCGCCGCGCCGGGCAGGACCTTCCTGCCGGGCGGGTCGGCGTAGCGCCAGAGGATGGCGCTGGTGTCGCCGCTGCCCGTGAGCAGCCGTCCGCCGGGCCCGAACCCGACCGCGGTCGCCTCGGCGGTGTGCCCGGCCAGCCGGGTCCTGACCTGCGGGAAGCGCGGGTCGGCCAGGTCCCAGACGATGACCGAGTAGTCGTCGCCGGCCGAGGCCAGCATGGTGCCGCCCGGCGCGAAGGCCACGTCGCCGATGAAGCCCTCGTGCCCGGTCAGGTAGCCGACCAGCTCGGGCCGGCCGCTTACGTCCCAGACGCGTTCGCCCACCACGGCCAGGGCGCCGTCCGCGCGCAGCGCGACGCCGAGGCTCGGGTTGCTCTCCGTCTCCGGCACGGGCAGCGGCTCGGAGGTTCCGGCGCCCAGGCGCCATACGCGCCCCGCGCCTGACCCGTCGGCCGCCACCAGCACCTCACCGGCCACGGCCAGGTCGGTGACGGGCGGGCCGAAGCGGGAGAGCATCTTCGGCGTCCCGCGCACGTCCCACAGCTCCACGCCGCGGTCCGTGGCCACGGCCACCCGGTCGCCGCCCGCGTAGAACTCCGCGTGATGGCCGGGATCGCCCAGGACCGCCGCCAGCCGGGGCGACGGGCCGGTCAGGTCCCAGATCTCCGGCGCCGTCTCGCGCCAGGACACCACCGCCCGGCCGTCCGGGCCGAAGCGGGCCGCGTAGACCGAGCCCTTGCCGGTGGCGGGCAGGGTGGCGAGTTTGGTGCGTTTCTCCAGGTCCCAGAGGTGGAGCGTGCCCTGGAAGTCGCCGGTCAGGGCTCTGGCGCCGTCCGGGCTGACGGCGACCGCGTTGACCGAGGCGCTGAACCCGGTCAGGCGGGCGCGGTAGGCCATGCTGAGCGCGTCGGCGGCCAGGGCGGACTCCGTCACGGTTCCGGCGTCGGTTCTGACCGCCTCGATGCCGAGGCGGAGGGCGGCGGGTGGGTCGGCCTGCCGTACGACGTCGGCCTGGAAGACCTTCGCGCGCGCGGCGGCCGTGCGGCGCTCGCGCTCGGCGTCCTGATATTTCAGTACGGCCACCGCGGAAGCGATCAGCGACACCACGAGCAGCCCGCTCAGCACGGACACCAGCGCCACCCGTAGCCGGGCCCGCCGCCTGGCCAGCGCCTGCGAGGCGGCCAGGAACCGGGCCACCAGCGGTCCCGGCCGCCGCCCCGCCGCCCATTCGCGGGCCAGCTCCAGCCGCGAGCCCTGATACAGCCCCGCCGCGTCGCCCTCCCACGCGCGGGCCGCCTCGACCAGGCGCTGCTCGACCAGGAGCGCTGCCCGGTCGTTCTCGATCCAGCCGCGCAACGCCGGCCAGGCGGTCAGCAGCGCCTCGTGGGTGATCGTGACGTGCTCGCCGTCCAGCGTGAGCAGGCGGGCGTCGTCGGCGGCGAACGCGGCGATCGCCTCCTCGGCGGGCAGCTCCGCGGCGGGCAGCTCCAGGGCGAGCTGGTCGCGGGTGAGGCGGCGGCGGGTGTCGTCGGTGCCGTCGCCGACGTGCACCAGCCGCAGGAACAGCGCCTTCGCGCGGCCGGGGTCGGGCAGCGAGGCCAGCACGTCGTCGGCGGTGGCGGCGAGCGCGCCGTGGATGCCGCCGGTCTGGCGGTATCCGGCCACGGTCAGGACGGTTCTGCGGCGCTGCTGCCAGGTGGCCAGCAGCGCGTGCGAGAGCAGCGGCAGCCGTCCCGGCTCCTGGCCGAGGTCGCGCAGGAGCAGCTCGGCCAGGCCAGGCTCCAGTGTCAGCCCGGCCGATGTCGCGGGGCGTTCGATGGCGGCGCGTAACTCGTCCTCGGTCATCGCGCCGACCACGACCTGGCCGCGTTCCAGCGCGGTGCGCAGGGCCGGGTGCTCGGCGCAGCGGCCGAGGAAGTCGGCGCGGACCGCCAGCACGGTCAGGCCGGGACGAGCGCAGACGCGCGCGGCGGCGTCCAGGTCCTCCTCGAACTGGTCGACGATCAGCACGTCCACGTCATCGGGCAGGGGGTCGCCCGGCCTGATCACCGCGGCGGTGCGCGGGCCGCCCATCGCGCCCTGGCGCAGCGCCGGGACCAGTCCCGCGCGCAGCAGCGAGGACTTGCCCGACCCCGACGGCCCGGTGACGATCAGCGGCGCCGGGTCGGCCTCGCGTTCGGCCAGCCGCCTGACCAGCTCGGCGACCAGCCGGTCCCGGCCGAAGAACAGCGCCGCGTCCGTCTCGCCGAACGCGGCCAGGCCCTTGTAGGGGGCGCCCTCCGGCAGGCCGGACGGCGACAGCCGTACACCCTCGGGAGAAAGCCCGTGGGCGGGGTTGCGGGCGAGCGCGAGCTCGCCCACGCGGCCGGTGGAGCGGGCGCGCGGGCGCGGGAACCCGGCCGCGGGCAGCGTGCGGCTCAGATGCCGGTGGACGTGCTGCAGCGTCAGGTACGGCGGGCCGCCCGGATCCCCCTCCCGCAGCAGGCGCAGCAGGGCCCCGGAGAAGGCCGTGTACCTGGCGCCCTCCGGGGCGAAGGAGGGCTCGCTGCGCCCGGCGGAGGTCAGCACGTACGCGCCGGTGATCTCGGTGAGCCCGGCCACCTCGTCGAGCGCGGACATGCCCTCGATGGCCCGGCCGGAGAAGCAGCAGTCGAGGACCACCGCGACCGGCGCGTCCACGTTGTCGAGGAGGTAGCGCCGCACGGTGTCATACGGCAGAGCCGTGTGTTCCAGGTGGAGCGGCCCGGAACGGGTGACACCGGCGGCCAGATGAAGCGAGCCACGACGGCTGACAAGGCCGTGGCCCACGTAATACACGATCAGCGGGCCGCCCGCGGAAGCCGCCGCCTGGGAGACGGCGGCGCCCAGCTCCAGCGGACTCGCCAGATCGAGCCCGACCCGGACGTCGGCCAGCCCGCACGTCTCCAGCAACACCGCACGCAGGTCGTGGAGGGTACGAGCGACCGCGGGGAGGTCCGGCAGGTCGGATTCTGGACGATGCGTGCCCGTGCCGATCAGCAGCGCGCTGGCGCCCGCGAAGTCACCGGCTCTCACGCATCGAGTTCAGCACAATCTCGCGATCGCGCTATGGGTAGGTCCCTACTCAGCCACCTGGGGCCCCCTGGCCCCGAGCTTCAGCCGCCTTGGGCCCAGACGCCGTCCCAGCCGGAGCACTTTCCGGTGATCTTGGTGGCGGTGCCGCGGCAGACCTTGCCCTCGATGGAGAGCATGTAGCCGGTGCCGAGGGAGAACGCCAGCGGCTTGGTGCCCGAGCAGTTCTTGTAGGTCTTCTTGCCCTGGCCGCCGCTCTCCTTGGTCCAGCGGAACTTCAGCCAGGAACATCCCTTCTTGCCGGGGAAGTCGTAGAGCTTGCCGGAGACGGTGAAGCCGGGCCGGTCGAGGACGACCTTGCCCTTGGCCTTGCCCGCGCGGTCGGCGGAATAGATGGAGCCCCAGCTCCAGGTCTCGGGGTTGGCCGAGGCCATGGCGGGGGCCGCAAACGTCGCGGACGCGAAGAGGAGGGTCGCGCCCACGGCTATGCTGCGAAAAATCATGATTCCGAGGCTAGTCAGGCGCCTTGCATCCCGCTTGCAGGATCATCCCGCAGCACCTCCGCCGCCTTGTGACAGGCACGCAGCGCCGCCCGCGCGTACTGGGGAGAGGCCCCCGCCAGCCCGCACGAGGGCGTGAGCGTGACCCGGTCGGCCAGGTCACCCGGCGCGAACCCGAGCCGCCGCCACATCTCCACCGCCGGTCGGGCCACGTCCCCGGCGTCCGGCAGCCGCGCGTCCGTGCCCGGCACCACGCCCAGCAGGAACACCAGCCCGGCTTCGACGGCCTCGCCGATCGCGTCGTCGTCGCGCCGCCGTAGCAGCGAGGCGTCCATGGAGACCCCGCGCACCCCGGCCCGCCGCAGCAGCCCGAAAGGCACGCCGGGCGCGCAACAGTGCACCAGCGGCGCCTCGAACCCCTTCAGCGACTCCTCCACCCGCCACTCCTCGACCGCGGCCAGCCGCCCGAACCCCGAGGCCGTCGGCACCGTGCCCCTCAGCACGCCGGGCAGTCCGGGCTCGTCGAGCTGGAGCACCACCTCGCTCACCCCGGGCAGCCGCTTCCTGACCTCGGCCAGATGCTCCTGAACCCCCTGGGCGAGAGAAGCGGTCAGATCCCGCACCGCCCCCGCGTCGGACAACATCTTGTCGCCGTGGCGCAACTCGATCGCGGCGGCCAGCGTCCACGGCCCGCACACCTGCACCTTGAACGGCCCCTCGAACCCCTGCCCCAGTTCCTCCAGCCCGTCGAGATCACGGCGCAGGTGGTCGGCCGCGCGGTGGTGATCACGTCCGGGCCGGTCCGTCAGCCGCCATCCCGACGGCTGCACCTCGACGGCCAGATCGACGAGCATCGAGGCCGTCCGCCCGACCATGTCCGCACCCACGCCCCTGCCCGGAAGCTCCGGCAGATAGGGCAAACCGGGCACCTCACCGAACACCACACGCAGCGCCTCCAGGTGATCTTCACCCGGATGCGAACCAACCCCGGTAGCCTCCCACGCAGTCATGGCCCCCAGCCTAGTTATCGTGGGGACCATGGAGCTCACCAAGTACGGACACGCGTGCGTGCGGCTGGAGAAGGACGGAAAGGTCCTGATCATCGACCCGGGCGTCTTCACCGAGGACCCGGTCCTGGACGACGCCGACGCCGTGCTCATCACCCACGCCCACTTCGACCACCTCGACACCGAGCGCCTCAAGGCCGCCTCCCCCGACATCGAGGTCTGGACCTGCGCCGAAGTGGCCGCCGCCTTGACCGACGCCCCGATGAAGGTCCAGACGGTGAAGCACGGCGACACCTTCACCACGGCCGGATTCACCGTGAGCACCCACGGCGAATGGCACGCGGCCAACCACCCCGACATGCCGATCGCCAACAACGTCGGTTTCCTGGTGGACGAAGAGCTCTTCTACCCCGGAGACGCCCTGACAGTGCCCGAGGCGCGGGTGGGCACACTGCTGGTCCCAACAGGCGCGCCGTGGCTGAAGCTGTCGGAGATGGTGGAATACCTCCGCACGATCCGCCCCGCCAGGGCGTACTCGACGCACGACGCGTTGTACAGCGAGGTGGGCCTGACCTTGGTCGACAACTGGCTCAAAATGGAAGCCGACCGCCAAAACGCCGACATCCGCCGCCTCCCCCTCCGCACCCCCGTATCTCTCTCCTAACCCGCCACTTCCCTGACGCGCCTTTCCGTCGCGTTGCTTTCTTAAGGGCGCCTATCCGTTACGGCAAGCCGCCCCACCGCCACCCGCCGTCGTGGGCGGGCGCCGATCGTGGGGATCGCTTCTCACGTCGGACGTGGTCCCCACCGCAACGGCCCCCTTGACCAGCTCCCGTGGTCAATCACCGTCTCGAAGGCACGCTTCCGGGGGCCACGCGGCTGAGAGCGCAGGGCGGAGGCTAGGAGGAGGAGGCGATGGTGGCGGAGCCTATTACTGTGTCGCCCGAGTACAGGACGGCGGCCTGGCCGGCGGCTACGCCTGTGGCCGGGCGGGTCAGCGTGATGTGGAGGTCGTCGCCGGCCTGCTCGTAGTGGCAGTCGTAGACCTCGCCGTGGGCGCGTAGCTGGACCGTGACCGGGCCGGTGGCGGCGGGGCCGTTCCACAGGGGGCGGACGCAGTGGATCGACATGACCTCGAGCGCCGCGCGCGGGCCCACCGTCACGGTGTTGGAGACCGGCTCGATCGACAGTACGTAGCGGGGGCGGCCGTCGGGGGCGGGGCGGTCGATGTGCAGGCCCTTGCGCTGGCCGACCGTGAACCCGTGCGCCCCCTGGTGGGCGCCCACCACCTCGCCGTCCTGGTCGAGGATGTTGCCCGGCTCGGAGCCGAGGCGCTTGGCCAGGAAGCCGCGGGTGTCGCCGTCGGCGATGAAGCAGATGTCGTGGCTGTCAGGCTTGTCGGCCACGGTCAGGCCACGGCGGGCGGCCTCCTCGCGTACCTGCGCCTTGGTGGAGTCGCCGAGCGGGAAGATCGCGTGGCTGAGCTGCTCGCGGGTGAGCACGCCGAGCACGTACGACTGGTCCTTGGCCAGGTCCGGGCTCCTGGACAGCACCCCGTCGGCCAGCTTCGCGTGATGCCCGGTGGCCACCGCGTCGAACCCCAGCGCCAGCGCCCGATCCAGCACCGCCTCGAACTTGATCTTCTCATTGCACCGCAGGCACGGGTTCGGCGTGCGCCCCGCGGCGTACTCGGCCACGAAGTCCTCGACCACGTCCCGCTGGAAACGCTCGGCCATGTCCCAGATGTAGAACGGAATCCCGATCACGTCCGCGGCCCGGCGGGCGTCGCGGGAGTCCTCGATCGTGCAACACCCACGCGCGCCGGTGCGGTGCGATTGAGGGTTGGCCGACAGCGCCAGATGCACACCGGTGACATCATGACCGGCCTCGGCGATCCGGGCAGCGGCCACGGCAGAGTCGACGCCGCCCGACATGGCGGCAAGCACACGAAGTCCCATGACCCAACCAGCGTACCCGCTCAACCACGCCACCCTTTTCCCCTCCCACCCCAAGCGCAGCCACCCAAGAGCCAAGCCCAAACCCACCACCCCACGAAGCCCCCGCCAACAGCAGCACCGAACAAGCCCCGCCAGACAAAGCAGCGGGCGCAAGCGGGCCAACCAGCGGGATCCGGCTGGCGAAGCAGCCATGCAAGCGGGCCGACCGTGCCAACAGACGAGCGCTGGCGGGCAAAGGCAGGCGAGCCCACTGCCCGCTGCCCGCTGCCGACTGCCGGCTGCCGGCCGCTGACAGCGGTGGCTTTTCGGGCGCCGGGGCGGCGGGGTGTTGGGCGGTGGGGTCGGCGCCTTTGGCAGGGGGCCAGGTAGGGGCATGGTGGCTGGTCAAAGGGGGCCGTTGCGGTGGGGACCACGTCCGACGTGAGAAGCGATCCCCACGATCGGCGCCCGCCCACGACGGCGGGTGGCGGTGGGGCGGCTTGCCGTAACGGATAGGCGCCCTTAAGAAAGCAGCGCAACGGAAGGCGCCCGTAAGAGGGCAGCGCAACGGGGCGGCGGGACGAAGAGGTGGGGAAAAACGTGCGGGGGCTCTGAGACAATGACGGGTTATGCGACTGTTCGGGCGCAAGGACGACGAGGACCAGGAGCCGGTCATGCCCGGTGATCTCATTGCCGACTTCTGGGTGTGGTGGGAGCGGACGCGGCCACAGCTCGATGGCATGGTGGCGGCCGAGGAGCCGGAGCGGCTGGCCGAGGCGCTGGAGCCGGCCGTCGCGGCGGTGCATCCGGGGCTCGTGTACGAGATCGCGCCGGGCCGGGGGGCGGCTCACGCGCTGGTCGTGACCGCTGCCGGGGACGCCGAGCTGCGGTCGCTGGCGCATCGGTGGGCCAAGGCGGCGCCGCCGGCGGATCTGCTGTGGGAGTTCCATCCGTCGCGGCAGGCCAATCCCCTGGCGCTGGAGCTGACGCTGGATGTGGGCGGCAAGGAGTTCGCGCTGGAGGAGCTGATGCTCGGGCTGCGCGTGCCGCGCGGGTCGGCACGGATCGACGTGGCCGCCCACCACCCCGTGTTCAGCGATCTTGATGACGAGACGCGCATGGAGGCGGCGCTGCTGGCGCTCGACTGGCTGCTCGGCGAGGACGACGTGGCCCGCTGGATCGGTGAGATCACCGCGGCCACGTTCCAGCCCATCGACGCCGTCTCGGCCGCTCATCTGCGGGCCGTGGTCGACGACGTGGCCTCGGGGTATGACGAGGAGCAGTGGGCGCTGCTGGAAGGGCAGACCGCGGGTGGCGCGCCGCTGGTCGCGACGACGCGGTATCCGCTGCGGCCGGTCGACTATCCGCTGTTCGACCAGCACATCCAGATCACGCTCCCCTACTCCCACCGCGACGAGAACGGCCTGCCGGTCGGCGACTCGCTCATCGCGCTGCGCGACTTCGAGGAACGGCTGGCCGCCCGCCTGACCAAGCTCCACGCCGACGCGATCCTGGCGGCGCACCTGAGCGCCGAGGGCCACCGGGTGATCCACCTGTACGCGGACCCGACGGGCGAGGCGGCCATCCACGCCAAGGAGCTCATCGTCGGCTGGCAGGAGGGCGATCCGGTGGTGGACGTCGACTCCGATCCCGCCTGGGTGTCGGTGGCGCCGTTCCTGTCCTGAGCGGCAGGGTGATGGTGAAGACGGTGCCCTCTCCCGGGGTGCCGGCGGCGGTCACCGTTCCGCCGTGGGCGGTGACGATGCTGCGGACGATGGCCAGGCCGAGCCCGCTGCCGCCGCCCTTCCTGCTGCGGGAGCGGTCGGCCCGCCAGAAGCGGTCGAAGACGTGGGGCAGGTCTTCGGGGGCGATGCCGGTGCCGGTGTCGGCGACTTCGATCGCCACCTGATCACCGAGCGGGCGGCCGGTCAGTGCGATGTGGCCGCCGGGCGGGGTGTGGCGGATGGCGTTGGTGACGAGGTTGCCCACGGCTTGGCGCAGCCGTACCGGGTCGGCTTCGAGGGTGAGGCCGGGGGCGGCGGTGACGGTCAGGGTGAGGCCGGGCGCGGGGTGGGCGGCGGCCACCTGGTCGAGGAGGTCGCGCAGGCCGGCGGGCTCGGGGTGGAGGCGGAGCTTGCCCGCGTCGGCGATCGACAGGTCCTGCAGGTCGTCGATGATGTGTTGCAGCAGCAGCGACTCCTTGAGCAGGCGCCGCGTGTCCAGGGGGGCGACGCCGTCTTCCACCGCCTCCAGCCAGCCGCGGATGTTGCTGAGCGGGGTGCGCAGTTCGTGGGCGACGTCGCTGACCATGTCCTTGCGCAGCGCCTCAAGGCGGAGCCGGTGCTCGGCCATCTCGTTGAAGGCCGCGGCGAGGTCGCCGAGTTCGCCGCCGGCCGACACGCTGACCTTGGCGGCGCCGTCCTCGCGCATGCGGTGGACGGCGGCGGTCAGGGCGCGTAGCGGGTGGATGACGCGGGTGGCCAGGTAGAAGCTGATGGCGGCGCTCAGCACCAGGATGGCGGCGGCCACGGCGGCGATGCGGGCGGTGTTTCCCGGCGAGAGGTTCAGGGCGGGGGCGGTGGGCGCCGACTCGATGAACAGCCAGGCCGCGGGGGCCACGTGGGAGCGCAGTTGCTCGCGGCGGCTGGTGTCGAGGCAGCCGTTGACGCCTTCGGCGACGGGGCCGCCGACCACCGCGGGGCGGGTCCAGGTCCAGGTGAGGTCGCGGGAGAGCTTGACGGGGTCGCGGCCCTCGCGGTTCAGGCAGGCGTTGACCAGGGAGTTGAGCTGGCGCAGGGCCTTGGCCTCGGTGCGGGTGGAGCGGGTGAGGTCGTACTTGGTGCACGCGTCCCGGACCGGGGTGGGTTCTGTGCCCTCCACCTCGACGTCGGGACGGCCGGACGGGCTGGTGACCGCCTTGGCGTCGAACCCGGTGCGGCGCAGGCACTCCACGCGCAGCTGGGCGAGCCGGCGCAGCGCGCGTACCTCGGCGGTGCGCAGGGTGAACGGGCCGGTGGCTCTGGGGTCGATGCGGTCGGGGCCGACCGAGGGCAGCAGCGCGGTGTCCACCGCCAGCGGGTCGACCACGGCGGAAGGGGTCGCGGGCGGGGTGCCCGGGGCGGAGGCGGCGATCGGGCGGCGGTCGTGGGTGGTCAGCGTGATCTTGCGGCCGGTCTTGGCGGCGAGGTCGGCGACGATCCGGTCCACGCCGTTCCACGCGGGGTGGCGGGCGGCGTAGGCGAGGAGGGTGTCGTAGACGCGGGTGTCCTCGGCGAGTGCCTGGCCGCGCTGCTGCTGGATGGCGCCCGAGGTCAGGGTGCCGACGACCCAGGCGGTCGCGGCGACGGAGCAGACGGCCACGAGCACGGAGGCGGCGAGCAGCTTGACCCGCAGCCCGCTACGGCGCCGCATCGACGAGCTTGTAACCGACGCCGTAGACGGTCAGCAGGGTGACGGGGCGGCGGGGGTCGGGTTCGAGCTTCTTGCGGAGGTTCATCACGTGCATGTCGACCGTGCGTTCGGTGATGTAGCGGTCGAAGCCGTGGATGTGCTCCAGGAGCTGGCGGCGGGTGAAGACCCGTTCCGGTTCCGCCGCCATGGCCGCCAGGAGCTGGAACTCGCCGGGGGTGCACTCGACGGGCCGTCCGCCCTGCCGTACCTCGTGGCGGAGGGGGTCGATGAGCAGGTCGCCGATGGCGTGCACCGGGGCGGCGGCGCGCACGCGGCGGCGCAGGAGCGCGCGGGCGCGCGCCATCAGCTCGCGCGGGCTGAACGGCTTGGTCATGTAGTCGTCGGCGCCCAGGTCGAGGCCGAGCAGCAGGTCGTCCTCGGTGCTGCGGGCGGTCAGCATGAGCAGGGGCACGTCGGACTCGGCGCGCAGCACGCGGCAGACGTCCAGGCCGTCGACCCGGGGCAGCATGAGGTCGAGGATGACCAGGTCGGGCTCGGCGGCGCGGGCCGCGTCGATGGCGGCGCGGCCGTCGTGCACGGCGGTGACCCGGTGGCCCTCGTGTTCGAGGTAGCGGCGGATCAGCTCCGCCTGGCCCTCGTCGTCCTCGGCGATCAAGACATGTGCCCCCATGCGCTTCACGGTATGTGACAAGACAGGTTCCCCATGTCATCCTGACAAGTCCCTTAAAAGCGGGCGGCAGGGTGAGGCCCATGAAGCTCACCAAAGCACTCGCCGTCGCCGGTCTCACCGCCGTCACGCTGGGCGGCGGCATGGTCGCGGCGCACGCCGCGACCCCCACCCCGGCACCCGCGCCTGTCAAGACCCCCGCGCCCGCGCCTGTCGCGGACAAAGCGGAGAAGGGGGTACGGCTCCCGCTCGACTACACCGAGGCCCGGCTCCTCCGCCTCAGGGAGGCCTACAACCGCTGCCTCAAGGCGCAGGGCGTGAAGTTCACCTCGGCCCCCGCGGTCATGGGACAGGGCGGCATCGGCGTCCCGGCCAAGGGCCAGGAGGCCAAGGTGAAGCGCTGCGCGGACAAGCGGGTGCTGATGCCCAAGGCGATGGACCCCAGGTACAACCGGAACTACGACGCCGACCTCCGCGAGTGGGTACGCCTGCTCAACGCCGCCGGGGTCAAGGTGAAGGCCGTGAAGGGCGGCTGGAACTACACCGAGACCCCGAAGATGGGCAAGGCGGAGCGCCTGGAGATCGAGCGGCGCACCCGCGTCGAGGCCTTCTCCTAACCGGCCTTCGCCAGCTCGCGCTCCTCGCCCCGCTCCGGCATCCTCACGGGGGCGAGGAGGCGCGGGCGCGGCAGGAAGCGGGCGGCCAGCGCGATCAGCAGGCCGAGCACCACGGCCAGGCCCAGCGCGGTGCGCAGTGAGGTCACGTCGGACAGGAACCCGATCACCACGGGGCCGAGCAGCAGTCCGGCGTACCCCATCGCGCCCGCCTGGGCGATCGCGCGCCCGGGGGTGTCCGTGGCGGTTCCCGCCAGGGACATCGTCACCGGTGCGATCGTGGCGACGCCGAGGCCGACGAAGAACATCGCGGCCAAGGCCATGATCGGCGTCGCCGCGGTCAGCACGATGGCGAAGAAGGCGGCCGTGGCCAGCCCGGAGGCGGTCATCAGGCCCTTCACCCCGAAGCGGGACCGCAGGCGGTCACCGGTGAGCCTGGCCAGCAGCATGCCGGCCTCGAAGATCGGGTAGCCGAGCGCGGCCAGCGCCTCGGGGGCGCCGAGCGAGTCGCGCATGAACAGGCCGTTCCAGTCGGCCACGGTGCCCTCGACCATGAAGGCGAAGAACATGATGGCGCCGAGCAGGTAGACGACCGGGGGCAGGCGCTTCTTGCCGGTCTCGGTCACCGAACCCGCGACGGGCTTGTCGGCCAGGTACGAACGGCTCACCCACACCATGACGGGCAGCGAGACGAGGGCGATGAGCGCCAGGTTGGCGGTCAGCGACAGCCCCGAAGCGATCGACAGGGAGCCGATCACACCCGCGCCGATGGCGCCGACGCACCAGCCCGCGTGCATGCTGTTCATGAGCGGCCGGCCGTACGCCTGCTCGACCGCCGAGCCCTGGGCGTTCATGGCGATGTCGACCGCGCCGAACGCCATGCCGAACAGCACCGCGGTCACCAGCAGCACCGGCAGGTTGGGCGCGAAGGCCAGTCCGAGCAGGGAGAGCGCGGTCATGGGACCGCCGACCCGCAGGACCGCCCTGCTGCCCGCGCGGCTCATGACGCCGCGCATCGCCTGCATGCTGACGAGCGCGCCGAGACCCCAGGCGAGCAGGACGCCGCCCACCTCCGCCGCGGACAGACCGAGTTTGTCGGTCAGCGCGGGGATGCGCACGGTCATGGTGCCCACCATCAAGCCGGCAAGGACAAAGGTGAGGATTGCCCCGAAACGGGCAGTCCTCAGGTCGCGGGTCATCACAGGTTCCTTTCACACGCACAAAGAAGAGGGGCACGGCCGCCGGGCCGTACCCCCTGTCAGGAAGGGTTTCGCTCAGAGGAGCGCGAGCAGTCGCCGCTCGAGCGCGGCGAGCTCCTCCTCCGAATGCAGGCTCGGGTCGTGGCTGGCTACGTCCCACAGGCCCTCACAGGCCAGGCGGACGATCTGGGCGGCGACCGGGTCGGGCTCGTCCTTGACGCCCTCGGAATGCCAGCGGCTCATGGCCTCACGCAGCGGCGTGAGCAGGAACATGTTCCCGGAGGCTCCGGTCACCACGGCCCATCGTCGGAGCCGGCCGGAGCGGATCGCCGCCATCGTGGCGCCCAGGTAGCGTTTGCTGTAGGTGTCGTACGGCTGCGCCGCCATCAGCTCGTCGAAGTCGCCGATGAGGCGTTCGGCCATCGCTTTGATCAGCGCTTCCTTGGTGCTGAAGTGATAGAGCAGCCCGCCCTTGCTCACTCCCGCACGGTCGGCCACGGCGGCCAGCGTGAGCGCGTCGGAGCCATGGTCACAGAGGAGTCCCTCCGCGGCATCCAGCAACTCGTCTCTACGCATACCTGACACTGTACCGTCCGGACGGTACAGTAGCAAGCGAGATACCCTGGACGGGTGACCAGACCGTCGGCCTACCTTGATCACGCGGCGACCACCCCCATGCTCCCCGAGGCGATCGAGGCCATGACGGAGCAACTCGGCCGCGTGGGCAACGCCTCCTCCCTGCACGCCGCCGGCCGCCAGACGCGCCGGATCGTCGAGGAGTCACGCGAGTCCATCGCCGACGCCCTCGGCGCCCGCCCCAGCGAGGTCGTCTTCACCTCCGGCGGCACCGAAGCCGACAACCTCGCCATCAAGGGCCTGTACTGGTCGCGCCGCCCCGCCGACCGCATCCTCATCAGCTCCGTCGAGCACCACGCCGCGCTCGACCCGGCCCAGTGGCTCGAACGCAGCCAGGGCGCCCGCGTCACCCTCCTGCCCGTCGACCCGGTGGGCCGCGTCGACCCGTCGGAGCTGCGCGCGGCCATCGCCGACGATCCGTCCGGCGTGGCCGTGGTCAGCGTCATGTGGGCCAACAACGAGGTCGGCACCGTCCAGCCCGTGCGCGAACTGGCCGCCGTCGCCCACGAGCACGGCATCCCCTTCCACACCGACGCCGTGCAGGCCATCGGCCAGTTGCCCGTCTCCTTCGCCGAGTCCACGGCCGACGCGCTCACGCTGACCGGGCACAAGATCGGCGGCCCGATGGGCGTCGGCGTCCTGCTGCTGGCCAGGGGGCTGACCCCGGTCTCCGTCCTCCACGGCGGCGGCCAGGAGCGCGACGTACGCTCCGGCACCCTCGACGCCCCCGCCATCGCCGGGCTCGCCGCCGCGGTGCGCGTGGCCGTACGCGATCAGGAGCACGAGCACGCCCGCCTGACCGCCCTGCGCGACACCCTCATCCAGCGGGTACGGCAGGCCGTCCCCGACGTCGTGCTCAACGGCGACCCCGTCGACCGGCTGCCCGGCAACGCCCACTTCTCCTTCCCCGGCTGCGAGGGCGACGCCCTGCTCATGCTCCTGGACGCCAAGGGCGTGGAGTGCTCGACCGGCTCCGCCTGCTCGGCGGGGGTCGCCCAGCCCTCTCACGTCCTGCTGGCCATGGGCGCCGACGCGGCCGCCGCCCGCGGCTCACTGCGCTTCACGCTGGGCCACACCTCCACCCAGGAGGACGTGGACCGCCTGGTCGACGTCCTCCCCGCCGCCGTCGAACGCGCCCGCCGGGCGGGCCTGTCGTGACCGGCAAGATCCCCTTCGACGTCGCCGCCTACCACGAACGCGTCCAGCGCAACCCGTGCTTCATCTGCGCGATCGTGGCCGGTGACCCCGCCTACGACGTGGAGAAGGTCTTCTACGAGGACGAGCACCATCTGGCCTTCCTCGCCCGCTACGCGACCCTGCCCGGGTACGTGCTGGTCTGCCCGAAGGCGCACGTCGAGCACGTGGTCCGCGACCTCGACGAGGACGCCTACCTGGCGCTCATGGGCGTCGTGCGCCGGGTGGCGCTGGCCGTGGAGGCGGTGGTCCCGTCCGAGCGGACCTACGTGCTCTCGCTCGGCAGCCGGCAGGGCAACTCCCACCTGCACTGGCACGTGGCGCCGCTGCCGCCGGGCGTTCCGTACGAGCGGCAGCAGTACCACGCGCTGATGGCCGAGAACGGCGTGCTGGAGTGGAGCCCCGAGGAGGGCGAACTCCTGGCCGCACGGCTCAGGCGGGCGCTCGGGTGAAAGCGGACGGCGCCGGAGCCCGCGAAGGGTCCGGCGCCGCCCGTGTGACTACTTGCGCTTGTTGACCTCTTCGGTCAGCTGCGGCACGACCTGGTGGAGGTCGCCCACCACGCCGTAGTCCGCGAGCTCGAAGATCGGCGCCTCGGGGTCCTTGTTGATCGCGACGATGGTCTTCGCGGTCTGCATGCCGGCCCGGTGCTGGATGGCGCCGGAGATGCCCGCCGCCACGTAGAGCTGCGGCGAGACCGTCTTGCCGGTCTGGCCCACCTGGAACTGGTGCGGGTACCACCCGGCGTCCGTCGCGGCGCGGGAGGCGCCGACGGCGGCGCCGAGCGCGTCGGCCAGGCCCTCGATGACCGAGAAGTTCTCGGCCGAGCCCACACCTCGGCCGCCGGAGACCACGATGGCGGCCTCGGTCAGCTCGGGTCGCGCGCCCTTCTCCTGCTTGACCCGGTCGACCACCTTGGCCGCGCGGGCGGCGTCGGACAGCGCGACCGCGACCTCCTCGACGGCGCCGGCGCCCGCCGCGGCCACGGGGGCCGTGGAGTTGGGGCGTACGGCGACGATCGGGGTGCCCTTGGCCACCTTCGACTTGACGTTGACGCCACCGCCGAAGATCGACTGGTCGGCCACGAAACCGTCGCCGAGGCCGACGGCGTCGGTGATGACTCCGGAGTCGGTCTTGACGGCGAGGCGGCCGGCGATCTCCTTGCCCTCGGCCGTGGCGGCGACCAGGACGGCGGCCGGCGCGGCCGAAGAAACCAGCTGCGCGAGCAGCTCGGCCTTCGGGGCCACGACGTAGTCCACGATCTCCTGGGCGGAGGCGTTGTAGACCTTGTCGGCGCCGTACTCGGCGAGCTTGGCCGTGGCGGCGTCGCTCAGGCCGGGACCCGCCCAGACGGCCGACGGGGAGCCGAGGGACTTGGCCAGGGT
Organism: Nonomuraea sp. NPDC059023; assembly: GCF_042740095.1. Lineage (NCBI taxonomy): Bacteria > Bacillati > Actinomycetota > Actinomycetes > Streptosporangiales > Streptosporangiaceae > Nonomuraea > Nonomuraea sp. NPDC059023. The sequence goes on from NZ_JBHYIO010000010.1 coordinate 63,897, forward strand.
CAGCAGCTCAAGCGTGACCTTCTTGACCTCGCCGTCGACGTGTTCGACCAGAACGAGAATTTCCGACATATCAGCAAAACCCCCGTTCTCAGATGAACTTCTTGGACGCGAGGAAGTCGGCGGCCTTCGCGCCACCGTCGCCCTCGTCCTTGACGATCGTGCCGGCCGCGCGGGGCGGGGCCGCGGCGAAGTCCACGACCTCCGACCAGGCGGCGCCGAGGCCGACCTGACCCGCGTCGGCGGAGATGTCGGCCACGCCGAGCGTCTCGACCGGCTTCTTCTTGGCCGCCATGATGCCCTTGAAGGACGGGTAGCGCGGCTCGTTGATCTTCTCGACCACGGAGACGACCGCCGGCAGCGACGCCTCGACCTTGTCGTAGCCGTAGTCGGTCAGGCGCTGGATCGTGATCGAGGAGCCCTCGACGTCGACCTTGTTGGCCAGCGTGAGCTGCGGCGCGCCCAGGCGCTCCGCCAGCATCGCGGGCAGCACGCCGGTACGCGCGTCGGTGGACTCGGAGCCGAGGATGACCAGGTCGAACCCGATCTTCTTCAGCGCCTGGGCCATCGCGTAGGAGGTCGAGAGCGCGTCCGAGCCCCGCAGGGCGTCGTCGGTCAGGTGGACCGCCTTGTCGGCGCCCATGGCCAGGGCCTTGCGGATGGTCTCGGTGGCCTTGCCGGGGCCCATGGTGAGAACGGTGACCTCACCGCCATGGGCCTCCTTGAGTTTCAGCGCCTCCTCGACCGCATACTCGTCAAGCTCGTTCACCACGCCGTCGACGGCGTCACGGTCGAGCGTCTTGTCATCGGACCGCAGCTTGCGCTCGGTCGCCGTGTCGGGAACCTGCTTCACGCAGACGACGATGTTCATGGCCGGTGGCCGACCTCCCGTTTTCGCCGGATAGCTCGGTAGAAAGCTCGTGCGGTGTCCAGAGTGCCAGGTGCCAGGGGTGGACCGCGTCGGCGGGTCACCCCTCGCTCCTGAGTCGCTATGTTACCCATGAGTAGCTTGAGGGCAAACTCGCAGGTGGCCCCAGCTTACCGAACTTTGTTCCAGAGTCGGGGTGTGATCAGGCCGACATGAGGAAGACCACACCGGCCACCAGCGCGGTCCCGGCGAACACGGCCAGAGTGAGCGGGCTGAAGAACGTGCTCAGCCCGAACCACAACGCACCCGTCCCCGCCATCGTCGCCAGGTCCGCCACGATCCTGCGCCTCCTGAACGGCCGCCGCGAGGCCAGCGCCACCCCCGCGTCGGCCACGATCGCCAGCGCGAAGGCCGACAGCAGGAACAGCGACACCTCGGGCAGATGCACACGGGCCGCCGCGGCCAGCAGCGACACGAACAGCCCCGACCCGATCACCCACCGCCTGCGCACCTTCTCCCGGTGCAGCGCGCGCTCCAGATCCACGTCCCGCCGGACGCCGGGCCGCCATTCGCGGGTGGGCTCGGCGTGCGGATCGGCCACCAGGACCCGCGGCTGCGCCGTACCGGAGGAAGGTCCGCGGGTGTGACCGCCGCGCGGGGCCGGTGTGGCGCCCAGCACGGCACAGATGCGCGCGGCCGTCGGCCGCGCGGCGGGCTCGCGCGCCAGGCACTCGCGCAGGAGCGGGGCCAGCCACTCCGGCACGCCGTCGAGGTCGGGCTCGTGATGGACCACCCGGTAGGCGACCGCGGAGGCGGGCCCCTTCCCGTACGGCTCCCGCCCCGTGGCGGCATAGGCCATGGTGGCGCCGAAGGAGAACACGTCGGCCTCGATCCCCGCCTCCCGCCCTTCCAGCAGTTCCGGCGCGAGATAGCCGGGCGTCCCGATCACCGCGCCCGAGGCGGTCACCGACAGGGAGTCGAGCGCGAGCGCGATCCCGAAGTCGATCACCACCGGCTCGCCGTCGGCCATCATCACGTTGGCCGGTTTGAGGTCTCGATGGGTCACGCCCGCCTCGTGCATGGCCGACAGCGCCTCGGCCAGCCCGGAAGCCAGCAGTCGCAGATCGGCGACCGGCACCGTGACGGCGGACAGCGGCTTCCCCTGCACATACCTGGTCACCAGGTAGGGCCGCTCGCCGTCCAAGGAGGCGTCCAGCACCTCCGCCACCCGCGCCCCGCGCACCCGCCGCATCGTCTCGACCTCACGCGCCAGCCTGGTCAGAGCGGCATCGTCGGCGGCCACGTGCGGATGCAGAATCTTGACCGCCACCGTCCGGCCCTCGGCGTCGAGCGCGAGATGCACCTCGCCGAACCCGCCCGCGCCGAGCCGGGACAGCAACCGGTACGGCCCCAGTTGCTCGCTCATACCCATCCTTTCCCCCGGTGGCAGGGACGGGACACTCAGGACCAGGGTGACAAGAATCCCAGCCCTGTCTTCTTGAGCAGGTCGTCGGCCAGACCGGTGAGGAGGCTGACGGCGCCGTCCTGGGCTTGGGCGGTCAGGCGGTCGATGACTTCGGAGGGAGGCTCCCAGGGGGTCCAGACGGTCTTCTGGCTGAAGGCGAACAACACCGCCAGCAGGGTCAGGGTGCCGACGGCCACCGTAGCGACCAGGGCGGCGCCAGGAGTGCGCAGCACGCTCGTCAGGCTGCGGGTCACGGCCTTGCGCGGAGCGCCGCCGCCGGGCAGGACGAACAGGCCGAGCGTGAAGGCCCCGGCGGCGTAGGCGGCGGCGCCGTTGATGCTCATGCCGCCGCCCCAGCGCAGGATGCCCCAGACGATCGCGCCGAAGGCCAGGGCGAGCGGCACGTGCACGAGGGTCATCAGAGCGGCCTTCACCAGCGCCCACGGGGTGCCGACGATCGCCAGCAACGCGTCGGCCGAGCTGCCTCCGCCGCGGGCCCGCCGCCGGTTCACCATCTCGCCGAACAGGTACTCGCCGACGCGCAGCACGACCGCGAGCGCGATGGCGACCGCGCCGACGGTGACCGGGACCATGACCGTCATCGCGGTCAGCCCGACGAGCAGCAAGAACCCGACGAGCTGGCTGCCGACGACGAAGCGCTTGCGCTCCCCCGGCGGCGTGTACGGCCTGGCCTGCGTCTGCGGCGCGGGCGGCGGCGTATAGGGACGCACCTGGGGCGGCGCCGGATAACCGGCGACCCGCTGGTCGGTACGCGGCAACGGCGCCGGCACGTAGGGCGGCGGCGTGGGGTTGCGCGGCGCGGGCGGCGGCTTCTCCACCCGCTGCTTCTCCACCCGCGGCGGCTTGGCGTACTCGACCGGCGGCAGCAGATCGGAGTAGTTGTCACCGGCGGGCAGCACGCGCGTGCCCGACGAGGGCGGCGGCGCGGTGGGCACCTCGTGGAAGGCGGTCCTGGTCGGGTCGAGCTGCCTGGCCATCCGCAGGAGTTCCTGGGCGCCGGGCCGCGAGCGGGCGTCGACCTGCAGGGCACGGCTCAGCCAGCCGCGCAGCCACATCGGCGCCTTGTCGAGCTGGGCCCGGCCTTCCATGATGTTGAAGCAGACCGCCTCGAACGTGCCCGTGCCGAACGGCGGCGCGCCCGTGGCGGCGAAGAAGACGGTGGAGGCCAGCGCGTGCACATCGGCCGCCTGGGTGATCTCCGAGTCGCGGATGATCTCGGGCGCCAGATAGCCGGGCGTGCCGACGAACATCCCGGTCTGGGTCAGCCGCGTGGCGTTGACCAGGTGCGCGATGCCGAAGTCGATGACCAGCGGCTCCCCGCCCACGAGCATGACGTTGGAGGGCTTGAAGTCGCGGTGGATCACGTCGGCCGCGTGGATGGCCACGAGCGCCTGACAGAGCCCGCGCGCCAGCCGGACCAGCTCGTAGTCACGCAGCGCCCCGTCGGCGAGGACGGTGTCCTCCAGCGTACGGCCCGGCGCGAACCGGGTCACGACGTACGGCTGCCCGCCCACGAGCTCGGCGTCGAGCACCTCGGCCACGTGCGAACTGCGCACGCGCCGCATGGTCTCGACCTCGCGGGTGAGCCGGTCGCGCGCCTTGAGGTCGGCGGCGACATGCGGGTGCAGGACTTTGATGGCCACCTGGCCGCCGTCGGCGTCCATGCCCAGGTGGACCACGCCCATGCCGCCCTCGCCGATCTTCCTGACCAGCCGGTACGGCCCGAGCCGCTCTGGAACCTGCGTGTTCATCGCCTGGCTCCCTGCATCATCCCCCCGACTTCGACAGTTTCCCGAGCTGATCTTCCAGCTGCGAGACGTTCGCTGGTGTCCATACTGCGCGCAAATTCGGCGACGTGCCGAACGTACCGATGGCGAGCACCAGTGAAAGCGCGGCGCCCGCCGCGAGCACCCCGGCCATCACCATGGCCGCTGTCCTTGAGGGTACGAGGGATGAGAGGGTCCTGCGCATCTGGCGGCCAGGTCCCTCGACGCCGGGACCGGCGCAAATGGTCCAGATGGCGACGGCCGCGCCCCAGGCCAGGGCGTTCTCCGGCTCGCTCCTGCCCAGCACCGTGAGCAGGAGGGTGACCGGCAGCCCGAGGATGGCGGCGTACAGGACCAGCGCCAGCGTGATCCCCGCCGACTTGACCAGCGCCTTCGGGTGGCCGAAGACACGCAGCACGTCGAGCGCGGCGGCGCCGGTGGAGCGGCGCGCGCTCAGCTCGGGCTGGGCCAGGTCCGCGGCGCGCAGGAGCAGGGCGACCGGGAGCGCCACCAGGGCCACGAGGACCGGGGCGAGCGCAGCCAGGACGATCATGATGATCAGGAGCATCGCGCCGGCCACGCCGTACGCGCGGGACCGCTGCAGGAGCTGTCCCGGACGTACTCCCGGGATGTACGGCTCGCGGCGCGTGGCCGGGTCCTGCGGGTACTGCTGCTGATGCGGCGGCGCCTGCACCGGAACGTAGGGCGGCGGCTCGGAGCGCACCCGCGCGGTCGGCACGTCGCCCTCGCGCGGAGGGGGCGGGTAGCTGTTGTGCCAGCCCTGCTGACCCGGCCACGGCACGCTGGGGGCGCCGCCGCCGTCCTGCATCTGACGCAGCTCTTCCGGCGTGACCCTGCGGGTGGGCCACGGGTCGCCCTGGGCGGGAGCCGGCTGGTAACCGGGCGGCCGGGCGTGCTGGTCGGAATGCGCGGGGCCGGGCGGGGGCGCGCCGTGCTGAGGTGGCGCCTGCGCTCCCGACGCGGCGTGCGGGGGCTGCTGGCCGTGCGGGGGATACGTGCTGACGTGCGGGCCCTGACCGCCGTGTCCCCGACCGCCCTGACCGCCCTGATCGCCCTGGCCGCTTTGGCCGCTTTGGCCCTGGCGTGGGTCCGAGGGGGCCGGCGGGGTCTGGCCCTGCTGCGGACCTGAGGTGGCGGGCGGGGCCTGGCCGCCGTTCTGGGGGCCGTTGGGGAGCAGGGAGACGTACTGCTGGGGAGGCAGGGCCGGGGCCTGGGAGTCGCCGGTACGGTCCGTGCGGGGGACGGTGGAGATCTCGTCCGGGACGGTTCTGGCCGACTTGGGCAGCAGCCGCGCGGTCTGCTCCGCCAGTTCGGCCGCCTTGGGCCGCCTGGCGGGGTTGCGCTGGAAGGCCGCCTTCAGCAGCGGCTGCAGCACCGCCGGGGCCGCGCTCACGTCGGCCTTGCCCGCGGTGATGTTGTAGAAGATCATCTCCAGTGTGCCCTTGCCGAAGGGCGGCAGGCCGGTGCCGGCGAAGAGCAACGTGCCCGCCCAGGCGTGCACGTCGACCTCCGGCCCCGCCTCCTGGCCCTCGATGATCTCGGGCGCGAGGTAGCCGGGCGTGCCGATGAACATGCCGGTCTGGGTCAGCCGGGTGGCGTCGACCGCCTGGGCGATGCCGAAGTCGATCAGCACCGGCTGGCCGTCGAGGATGAGCACGTTGCCCGGCTTGAGGTCGCGGTGGATCACGCCCACGGAGTGGACGGCGGACAGCGCGGAGGCCACGCCGTGCGCGACCGCGAGCAGCGCGGGCAGCTCCAGCGGGCCGTCGTCCCTGACGATCTCGTCGAGGGCGCGCCCGGCCACGTACCGGGTGACGATGTACGGCCGATGACCCGTGACGTCGGCGTCGACCACCTCGGCGATGTACTTGCTGCGCACCCGCCGCATCGTCTCGACCTCGCGCGAGAGCCGCCGCCTGGCGACCTCGTCGCCGGCGACCTCGGCACGCAGGACCTTGACCGCCACCTGCCGACCATGCTGATCGACAGCGAGGTGGACAACGCCCATTCCGCCTTCACCGAGCCGCCTGAGCAGCCGGTAAGGGCCAAGTCGGTCATCGTTCATGGCATGAAGCACCATACCGGCTTAATCCCCGCCCACGAGATGAACCATGGGGCCACATTCCCACTCGTACAACGTCCGGATCAGCCCCATCGGTTTCCCATCCAACGGTCTCGAATACGTCTCAATTGGCCAGATCGAGCACCTCGGCGCCCTTCAACCCGGCCAGCAGCGCCCCGGAGACGGCGAGCTTGGACCTGCGCACGCCGCTGCCGATGACGACCCTGTTATGCGATGCCACGTTCGAATCAACCAGGATAGGCCAGTCCGCAGGCAGTCCGAGCGGGGTGATGCCGCCGTACTCCATGCCGGTCAGCTCGACCGCCTCGGCCATCGGCGCGAAGCTGGACTTGCGGACGTCGAGATGCTTGCGGATGACGCCGTTGACGTCGGCCCGCATGGTCGCCAGCACCATGCACGCCGCGTACCGCACCTCACCGCCCCGCTTTCCGGCCACGATCACGCAGTTGGCCGACTCGTCGAGTGCCACGCCGTACCTCTCACAGAACGCGGCGGTGTCGGCCAGGCCGGGGTCGATCGCGGCCACGTGGACGTCGTCGTCGGCGAGCGCGCGCACCGCCTCGGCCACCGGGCCGGCGAGGAGCTCGGTGTGTGTCGCCGCGGGCTGCCAGTGCAAAGTCTCTTCCATCCTCAGGACCTTACGCCCGCCGTCGTTACGGTGACTGCAGCACTCGTTGATGCAGCTGCGTGACGGCGTTGCGCGCGGACTCCATGGCCCCCGCCTGCCAGGCGATCAGGTGGGTGAGCCAGTCACCCGCGAAGTAAACCCTTCCGCTGGGGCGTTGCAGAAGAGTGAAGGACGAATCAAAGGCGGGCCAGCGGGCCCATCCGCCCTGGATGTGCGGCTGGCGTTCCCAGGCGACGGAGACGTCGGACAGCAGCTCGGCCCGGTACTTCTCGCCGTGGATCTTCTTACCCTGGGTGAGTGCCCGGCGGCGGCGGTCCTCGGGGGTCAGGGCGCCGTACAGCTCGGCGTGCTCGTCGCTGGTGTAGTAGCCGACGATGAGGCCGCGCCGGGAGTGGTAGCCGTGGGAGGGGTACCAGATGTGGGTGATGTCGAGGTCGGTCTCGGTGATGCCGCCGTAGATCCGGTCGTCGATCTCCCACCAGCGCCGGCCGTACTCCAGGCCGATCTTGCCGGCGGCGACCGGGATGGGCCGTTTCAGGGCGGCCGTGACGTCGGCGCCGAGGTTGTGCGTCATCCTGGCGAGGATGTGCGGCGGGAGCGTGGCCAGGCAGTAGTCGGCGGTGAGGGCGCCGCCGTTCCAGGTGACCTGGACGTCCTTCTCGCGGGTGGTGACTTCGGTGACCTGGACGCCGGTCCTGATGCGTTCGGGGCCGACGGCGGCGGTCAGGGCCTTGACGATGGCGTCCATGCCGCCGACCGGCTGGAACATGGGAGTGGCCTGTTCGTAGCCGAAGTCGTTGGTGATGGCGCGGCCGGTGGCGGCGGCGAGGACCTGGTGGAGCGAGCCGGGCGGGTCGAGCTGGATGCCGTTCTGGGTGGCCGGATATTTCACGAATCCGCGGCGGGCGGAGCCGTTGTAGTCGTAGGCCGGGCCGAGGTCGCCGAAGCGGCGCAGGAACTCCAGCAGCCGTTCCTTGTCGTCCTTGGTGAGCTTGCGGTTGAGCTGGCCGACATTTGTGGCTTTGGCGAGGAGTTCGGCGATATATCCGTACATGTCGGCTCGGGCGGCCTTCGCCCGGACCGTCTGCCCGTTGGTGTGCACGAACGCGTTGGCGTTGTTGTTGATGAACGCCTCGATCGGAATGCCCAGCTCGCGGCAGTAGTCCATGGTGACCATCCACGGCGCGATCCGCCCGGGTCCGGCGTTGAAGTACACGCCCTCCCCGAACCGCACATCCTGCGCGGGCCCGCTCATCTCGGTCAGCCGGTCGCCGCCGCGCAGCGTCAGGTTCCGCCCGCCCGCCTGCGCCCGCGCCTCCAGCAGCGTGCAGTCGTAACCGGCCTTGCCCAGCTCGTACGCGGCCGTCAGCCCCGCGACCCCCGCCCCGATGATCACCACCTTGGCCGCGGCCCTGCCGCGCAGCGTGAAGTCGCCCGGTGACGGCGGCGTGAACGCCTTCTCCTGTTCGCCGGGCGCCAGCCCCAGCGCCCCCATCGCCGCGTACATCGCCCCCGCACCCCCGGCCGCGCCGATCCCGACCAGGAGCCCACGCCGGGTGACCGTGTTCATCCGTAAGGGCCACTTCCGCAGGCGACCTGACCGCCGATGGTCGCGAACAGCCCGAACAGCGCCATGATCTGGGTGAAGTCGTCGGTCGTGAACTCGATGTGGCGCGTCCCCGCCGTCTTCACACCCGGGATCAGCGCCACCGCCGCCGCGATGGCGGTGGAGTTCCACTCCACTCCCAGCGTGTACGGCGCCGCCACCGCATAGGGCGTGAAGTCCGCGACCCGGTTCAGCGCCCGCTCCGTCGCCTCCCGGATCCTGGCCTGGGCCACGCTCGGCGGCAGCAGTTCGGCGGAGAACTTGTCGATGCCCTTCTTGACCGCGACCGTCTCGACGTCGCCGAGCAGCTCGCGCGCCTCCTCGCCGACCGCCTCGTCCCCGGCGACCAGCACCACCGGCACCCCGTGAAACCCGGCGCACGCGGCCACGATCCTGGTCTCGCCGCAGACCTCGCCGTTGAGGTAGACGTTCTGGATCTCCTTGCCCATCCACGTGTGGTTGAGCACCCCGTGCGGCACCCCGGCCATGGCGTGGTAGCCGACGAAGCAGGCGGCCTGGAAGGAGGCGTCGAGTCCCTGGGCCATCCGCTGCGACTTGCCCGGCCCTCTGATGAGGGTGGCGCGCGGGTCGAGCAGGTCGATCCGCAGGTTCTTCGTGGAGCCGTGCGCGTCGTTGACCAGCACGTTCGTCGCACCGGCGGCGAACGCTCCCTCGATCGCCGCGTTGGCGTCGGCCGTCATGAGCTCGCAGCCGCGTTCGTAGCCGCGCTTGCCCGCGTGCATCTCCTCCGGGTCGGTCAGCCCGGTCACGCCTTCCATGTCGACCGACAGGTAGACCTTCACGATCCCCATTCCTCCACACGCCGTGCCTCGCCGGGCGTCATCAGCCCGGCGTTGTCCGCCATGAACGCACTCGCCGGCTCGCGCCACGGCTCGGGGATCTCCGCCAGGGCGGGCGGGTAGCAGCGCTCCAGCCAGCTCGTGGACTCCTCCGTGGCGTCGAAGTAGTCGAGGGCTCCGGCAAGTATGGAGCTTTCCACACCGGGGATGCGGGCCAGGCCGTACTCGATCATCTCCATGCCGCCGTAAGGCGGCTTGCGCAGCCACTTGCGCACCACGGCGCGGTCGGCGGTGAGCGGCGTGTCGAGGGGCCGCCGCTCCACGGCGGCCTGGATGATCTCCTTGTAGAAACACTTCCCGCAGGTACGGCAGGGCCCGTCGCCGCCCTGGAGACACCAGCGGACCTGGGCCCTGAGCGCGGAGCCGAGCGCCAGCCGCATCGTCACGGCCTCGCTGACCCCGCCGACCGGCAGCACGATGGGCACGCCCGCTGCGGCGAACAACCGGCCCCACGCCCCGTGCGGCGCCCACATCGGGTTGTCCGGCGTGAACCGCAGCAGGTACCGGTCACCGCCCAGCCACCGTGAGCCGAGCTCGTAGCCGAACGCCAGCCCGCCGAGGTCCATCCGGTCGGCGAGCAGCAGCGCGCCCGCCGCGACGGCGTGGTGCTCGGGGTAGCCGGGGCGCGGCTCGGCGAGCGTGAACTCCAGGTCGGAGGTGACCGTGGTCAGCTCGCGGCCCGTCTTCTTCGCCAGTTCGGCCAGCACGTCGGAGCGGTAGTGGGTCCACCGGTTGGGCACCCTCGGGTGCGGCACTCGTCTGAAGTGCACGAACGGCGCCTCGGGGAAGATCGCCGCGGCCGCGACGGAGTCGGCGCCGCCGCTGTAGGAGATCGCCAGCGTCCGGCCCTGGCTCCTGGGCGGCCCGCCGACGGGGCCCGCCTCGATCCGCCACCCGTCGTGCAACGCCCGCGCCACCTCGGCGGAGACGGGCCGGTCGAACGTGATCCGCCTGCGTGTCCAGGGCGCGACGACCGACCAGGCGGCCACGGCGAACAGGTCGGGGTGCGCGTCGTCCGGCACGCCGCCGAACGCACACGAGCTGGTCCTGAGCTTGACCGGGTGCTCGTCGGCCGCCCTGCCGGTGATCTCGTCCTCGGGGTCGAGGCGGAAGGTCAGCCCGGCGCCGTCCCAGACGACCCTCACGAGCGCTCCTTGAGCCCGTCTATCGCCTGCCAGACCAGCACCTCGTTCTGCAGGACGTGGTCGAGCGCGTCCGCCGTCTCCTTGGACAGCCGCTGCGCGTCACCGGTCCTGGAGGTGAGCTGCCTGACCTCCTGCTGGAGGGTGACGACCTCGCGCCGGAGCGTCTGGACCTCCCAGAGGGCGTCCTTGATGTCCTGGCGATGATCCGCGACCGAGATGTACCGGGAGTCGAACCAGCCACGTACCGCCCTACGCAGCCGTACAGGAACCAGGACGCGCATCATGAACCGTCACCATACCGGCATCAGCCCCCATATTCGGCTGTTCTCCCGGGCTTCTCCCAGATCACCGAATACCGGCGCAGCAGGTGGCGGCGGTACCGCGATCCGGGCAGCAGTCGCCGGGCCTTCTGCCGTACCTGCCCGTATCCCATCTGGACGTCGGCGGCGGGCATGCCCGGCGGCCCGGCGGCCCGGCGCACCTTCTTGATCAGCCATACGACGGCCAGCCCCGGGACCCTGACCAGCCAGTCCGCCAGGGTGACGTCGCGGGCCAGCCCGACCACCACCAGCCTGCCGCCGGGACGCAGCAGCTCGCGCATCCTGACCAGACCCGCCTCGAAGTCCATGTGGTGGATCGTGGACACCGAGCAGATGAAGTCGAACCCCTCTCGCGGCAGGTCGGCGACGAGGAAGTCGCACTCCAGGAGAACGACGTCCCGGCTTCCTCCGGTCCGCTCCCGGGCGCGCGCGATCATCTCCGGCGAGGTGTCCACGCCGGTGACCCGCCCGGCCTTCCCTGCCAGCTTCGCAACGAGCAGGCCGTCCCCGCAGCCCACGTCCAGCGCCTCCGCGCACCCCTGCGGCACCTCGCGCAGAATCCCGGAGTGGCGGGCGACATTGGTGTTCCAGTACGTCTCGTCTGGCACGGGGTGGCCGTCTCCTATCGGGATGCGCACAGGCCGTTCAAGGTGATGGCGACAAGGCGATGGACCGCGGCCTCCGACGGCATCCCGGTGGCCGCGGTGAGCGCGTGCAGGCAGTACGCGGCCAGCTCGTCCGGGGCGGCGTCGGCGCGGACGACGCCGGACTCGGCGGCATCGGCGATCAGGTCGCGGACCATGGTGTGGACACGATGGTAGGCGCCGGCCACGTCCTGGTCGCGGTGCAATTGGGCGGCCAGACCGGTGTCCGGGCGGTGGTGGGCCAGCTCGGCGCAGGCGGTCAGCACGGCTTCGAGGCGTTCACCCGGATCGGTGGCCAGCGCACGGACCTGCTCCAGCCGCTGGAGATGGTGCTCGACGTGGCGCTGGTGCCACGCGTGCAGAATCGCCTCGATATCGGAGAAGTACTTGTACAGGGTGGCGCGTCCGATTCCGGCCTCGGCGGCGATGCTCGACATCGTCACCCCGGTAAGTCCTCGTTCGGCGACCAGGGTCGCCGTGGCGTCGAGGATCGTCTCGCGGGCGTCGCGGCGGTGCGCCTCGACGATCTCCTTCCACTGCGCGGCCATCCTCGTAGCGTACAGGCTGTAGACAAAGTGTCTTGTCTACCAACAATGTGTCTCTTAGAGTGTCGCGCATGCCGAAACTTCAGGTGCCCGGCGCCGTGCTCTCGTACACGACGACCGGGGCCGGGCGGACGCTGCTGCTGATACCCGGCGCGGGCGGCACCGGCCTCGCGTTCGCGCGGGTCGCGCGACGGCTGGCGGCCGAGTACACCGTGGTTCGTTACGCGCGTCGCGGGTTCTCCGGCAGCCGCGCCCAGGAGCAGCCCGGCGAATCCCTGCTGGCCGTCGACGCGGATGACGCCGCTCGGCTGATCGAACACGTCGGCGCCCGGCCCGCCGCCGTGTTCGGCGAGAGCTCGGGCGCGCTGGTGGCATTGGAACTCCTCACCCGGCATCCCGGCCACGTGGACGCCGTCGTACCGTTCGAACCACCCGCGATGCGCCTGCTGCCCGACGGGCAGCGCTGGATCGACCTGTTCCACGACGCGTACGCCACCTACCGCCGGCACGGTATGCGGCCCGCGCTGAAGTTGTTCCGCGAGAACACGTTCGCCGAGCCCGACCGCAAGGCCATGAACGCCGGCAGGGGACTCCACCTGCTCATCCCACCGATACGGGCGAATGTGGCGCACTGGTTCGAGCATGAGCTCCGGTCGTATCCCGCGGGCACGCTCGATCTGACCGCCCTGGCCGCGCGGCGCACCAAGATCATCCCAGCGGTGGGCCGGGCCTCGCGCGGGTATCCCTGCTACCGGGCGACCATGGAACTCGCCGACCGGCTCGGCCTCCAGGTCGCGGAGTTCCCCGGCGGCCACCTGGCCCACCTCACTGAACCGGCGGCGTTCTGCCGAGAGCTCGGGCGACTGCTCACCAACCGGGTCGATGACCCCGGATAGCCCCTCGACGCGGTTTCACCGGTCTGGTAAGCCTGAGAAAGGACCCTGGACAAGCTGTCGAGGTGATCTTCGATGGGTCATGGGCGATTACGCGTACTGGCCACGGGGGCGGTCGTTCTCGTTTCCGGGCTGAGTCTGTGCGCGGCTCCCGCCGACGCCGCCGGCCCCGTCGGGGGCAGTTCGCGTGCGGCGAGCGCCTTCGGCTGCACGGTGAAGGCCGTGGTCAGCTGGAACAGGAACGCGAACAGGTACACCTACCGGGGCTTTGGATCCTGCGCCAAGACCCGAAAAATGCGCATCTGGTGCTTCCCTGTTCACCGCCACTGGAACGGCATCTCGGCGACCTGGCATTCGCACACCGGATACGAGATTCGTCAGGGACCGAACGTCACGAGGCGTGTGGACACCGGCGGCTCGACGATCAGCGGCGGGAATGAGAACACCTACAAAATCAACTGCAAGCTCGAACTCGACGACAGGTTCTGGCTGCGCGTGAAGGTGGAAACCGCGCCCTTCCATCTGTAGTTCAGGGCGAGCGCAGGGCCGCCAGGAGCGTGCGGTGCAGGGCGGCGAGGTCGGCCGCCATGTCGATCTCCGGCTCCAGCAACCACTGGATCTGCAGCCCGTCCAGGGCGGCGATCAGGATCCGCGCGGCCCACTCGCTGTCGATCCGACCGGGGCCGGGGTCGGGGTCGGGAGCGAGGACGGGGTCGGCCAGGGCGGCGGCGCCCTCGCGGCGGAAACGGGCGTAGCGCTCGGCGAAGAAGTCGTGCGCCGGATGCTCGGGCTCGGCGGCGGCCGCAGCCACGTCGAGGAAGAGCTTGACCAGGCCCGGCGTGGAGACGTTGTCGGCCAGCATCTTCACCCCGGCCGGAGGGTCGGTGAGGGCGCTGCCGTACATCTCGGCGCTGATCTCGTCCCTGGCCTCGAGTACGGCGGTCAGCAGGGCTTCGCGGCTGCCGAAGTGGTGCAGGACTCCGGTGTCGGTCATGCCGACCCGTTTGGCGATGTCGCGCACCGACACCTTGCGGCTTCCGGCCTCGGCGTAGATCTCCAGGGCGGCGCGGAGGATCTGCTCTCGTTTGGCCGAGGTCTTGGCGTAGGGGCCCCGTGGTGCGCTCACGCGGAGGATTCTAGCGACACGAAACTATTGAGGTTCAAGGTTTTCGTGGCTACGCTGAGGCGCCATCCACCCCCCACCTGGAAGGACCCGTTCGTGCCTCTTCCTGATGGTTTCCTCTGGGGAGCCTCCACCTCCGCCCACCAGACCGAAGGCGGCAACACCAACAGCGACTGGTGGGCCATGGAGCACAGTTCCACCGGCACCGGCCACATCAAGGAGCCCAGCGGCGACGCCTGCGACAGCTACCACCGCTGGCGCGAGGACATGGACCTGCTGGCCGGCCTCGGCTTCACCGACTACCGCTTCAGCATCGAGTGGGCCCGCATCGAACCGGCGCCGGGCGAGTTCTCCCGTGCCGCCCTCGACCACTACCGCCGCATGGTCGACGGCGCCCGCGAACGCGGGCTGCGGCCCATGCTCACCTTGCACCACTTCAGCACCCCGGCCTGGTTCAGCCGGCGCGGAGGTTGGGACGCGGCCGAGTCCGCCGAGTTGTTCGCCCGTTATGTCGCAGCGGCCGCCCCCGTGTACGCCGAAGGCGTCGAGCACGTGTGCACCATCAACGAACCCAACATGCTCGCCACCATGGCCGGATTCATCCAGCTCCTCACCACCGGCGCCGCCATGCCCGAGGCGGGCCTGCCCGAGCCCGACCAGGCCGTCTCCCAGACCCTCATCGACGCCCACCGCCGCGCGGTCGAGGCGGTCAAGGCCCACGCGCCCCACGTGCGTACCGGCTGGACCGTCGCCAACCAGGTCTACCAGCCGCTGCCCGGCGCCGAACACGTCGCCGCCGCCTACTCCCACCCCCGCGAGGACCTCTTCCTCCAGGCCGCGGCGGACGACGACTGGCTCGGCGTGCAGTCCTACACCCGAACCCGCATCGGCCCCGACGGCCCGCTGCCCGTGCCCCCGGACGCCGAACGCACCCTGACCGGCTGGGAGTACTACCCCGCCGCGCTCGGTCACGCCCTGCGCCACACCGCCGCCGTCGTCCCCGGCGTCCCGCTGATCGTCACCGAGAACGGCATCGCCACCGCCGACGACACCCGCCGCGTCGCATACACCGGCGCCGCCCTCACCGGCATGGCGGAGGCGATGGCCGACGGCGTCGACGTGCGCGGCTACTTCCACTGGAGCGCCCTGGACAACTACGAGTGGGGCACCTACGCGCCCACGTTCGGCCTCATCCAAGTCGACCGGGAAACGTTCGCCCGCACCCCCAAGCCGTCGGCCGCCTGGCTGGGCGCGATCGGCCGCACCCGCGCTCTGCCGTACCTGCCGTGAAGGCCGCACGCGTCACGGTCGCCGACCCGTCGCTCCAGCCCGTCGCCGACGTCGTCGCCGCACTCGCCGTCCTTCCGATCAGGTCGGTGCGCTGAACCCGTACTAGAGCATCTTCTCCATCAGGATCGGCAGGTCGCGGACGCGTTTGCCGGTGGCGTGGTGGACGGCGTTGGCGATGGCGGCGATGGTGCCGGTCATGCTCATCTCGCCGATGCCTCGGGAGCCGAGCGGGTTGGAGTACGGGTCGGGTTCGTTGACGAACAGGACCTCGATGTCGGGGATGTCGGCGTTCACCGGCAGCATGTACTCGGCCAGGTTGGGATTGGCCAGGCGGCCCAGGCGGGCGTCCACGACACCGGCCTCCAGTAGGGCCGCGCCGGTGGCCATGATCATGCCGCCGATCATCTGGCTGCGGGCGGTGGTGGGGTTGAGCACGCGGCCGCAGTCGAAGGCGCCGAGCAGCCGCCGGAGCCGGATGGTGCCGAGGTCTTCGTCGACGGCGACCTCGGCGAAGACCGCGCTCCACGAGTGCACCGAGTGGGTGCCGGCGGCCGGGAGCCTGTTGAGCGCCAAGGTGCCGTACTTGTCGTGTCGTTCCTGGGCGGGGATGCCGGCGAAGTCGTCGTGCGTGGCTTCGACGACCGTGCGGCCGGCGGCGCCGAGCAGTTCGGCGAAGCTCAGCCCCTGCTCGGGCCGGCCGGTCGGGTGCACGCGGCCGCCGCTGACCTGAAGGTCACCCGCGTCCTGTCCGATCAAGGCCGAGGCCAGCCGGATGAGCTCGTCGCGGACGGCGGCCGCGGCCCGGTGGGCGACCGGTGTCACGGATCCGGCCAACGTCGAACCGCCGCTCACCGCGGCGTCCGGGTAGCCGCTGTCGCCGAGCCGTACCGTCACCGTGTCCGCGGGGACCCCGAAGATGTCGGCGGCCGCTTGGGCGAGCAGGGTGTAAGTGCCCGTGCCCAGGTCGGTGGCGCCGCTGAGGACTTCGATGGTGGCGTCGGCGTGGACCCTCACGGTGGCGGCGGAAGGATGGCTGTAGGTGGGGAAGATCCCTCCGGCCATGCCCCAGCCGATCAGCTCGTGGCCGTCGCGCATGCTGCGTGGCCTGGGGTCGCGCTCCGCCCAGCCGAACGCCCGCGCGCCCATCTCGTAGGTCGTGCGCAGGTTCTTGCCCGACCACGGCTTGCCAGCGACCTGGTCGTGGTCGGAGTAGTTGCGCAGCCGCAGTTCGATCGGGTCCAGGTTCAGGGCGACGGCGAGTTCGTCCATGGCCGATTCCAGGGCGAAGCTGCCGATCGCCTCCCCGGGGGCGCGCATGGTGGCGGGGGTGACCGCGTTGACGCGGGTGAAGCGGTAGTCGACCCGCACGTTCTGGACCTGGTAGGTGAGGGCGCTGAGGGATCCGGACGGCTCGATGAACAGGTCGTCGAAGGAGATCTCGTTGACGGCGTCGTAGATGATCGCGGTCAGCCTGCCGTCACGGTCGGCGCCCACGCGCAGCCGGTTGCTTGTCGCCGGGCGCGGCGAGACGCAGGTGAACTGCTGCGGCCGGGTCAGCACGAGCCTGACCGGCCGTCCAGCCTCGCGGGCGGCCATGATGGCCAGCGCGGCGTGCGGGTGCGGCCCGCCCTTGGAACCGAAGCCGCCGCCGAGGTAGGGCGAGATGACGCGCACCTGCTCCAGCGGCAGCTTGAACCACTGGCTGAAGGTGGCCCGCGCTCCGGCGGTCCACTGGGTGGGCTCCCACACGGTCAGCTCGCCGTCCTCGCTCCAGCTCGCCGTCGTGGAGTGCAGTTCCATCGCGCAGTGATACTGGCGCGGGCTGGTATAGGTGACATCCAGCTTCACCTGGGCCGCCTCCAGCGCCGCGTCGGCGTCCCCTCGGGCGTAGTCGGGAACGACCTCGGCCATCTGGCCGCACACTTCGGCCCCGAAGGTGGTGGCTTCGGGGGCGGTGAAGTCCGGGACGAACGGGGCGGTGTCGTAATCGGCCTGGACCCGGGCGGCGGCGTCAGTGGCCTGCTCGAAGGTGTCGGCCACCACCACCGCGATCGCCTGGCCGAAGAAGCGGACCCTGGCGTCCTGCAGCGGCAGCAGGCTCTGGAACGCCGCGCCGAAGGGGAACATCAGGGCGGGTGACAGCGGGGCGGCGTTGTGATGGGTGAGCACCAGATGAACGCCGGGCATGGCCTCGGCCTGCGTGGTGTCGATGGCGGTGATCGTGCCGGCGGGCACCGTGCTCGTCACCAGGACGGCGTGCAGCATGCCCTCCGGCTGAAACTCCGCCGCGTAGCGGGCCGCTCCGGTGACCTTGGCCGGCCCGTCACGGCGGGTGGTCGCGCTGCCGATCGGGGAGCCGGGTGCCAGTTCGATGGTCATCGTCCTCACCTCTGTCCGGCCAGTTCGGCAAGCGCCCTGGCGACGGTACGGCGGGCCAGCTCGACCTTGTAACCGTTGTGCTCAAGCGGCCGGGCACCGGCGGCGGCCAGCGCGGCGGCCCGCCGGAAGACCTCCGGGTCGGCCGGTTGGCCGATCAGCGCGGCCTCCACCGAACGTTCACGCCACGGCTTGGTGGCCACCCCGCCCAGCGCCACCCGGGCGTCGGCGATGCCGCCGTCGGAGGCGATGGCCAGCCCGACGGCGGCCGAGGCGGCGGCGAACTCGTAGCTGACCCGGTCGCGCACCTTCAGGTAGTGGGAAAAAGCAGCGGCGGGCGAGGCGGGCACCTCCACGGCGGTGATCAGCTCATCCGGCCGCAGCGGGTGCTCGCGCCACGGGGTGTCGCCCGGCAGGAGGTAGAACTCCTCGATCGGGATGACGTGGGGACCGTCCGGCCCGATCACGTGGACGACGGCGTCGAAGGCGGTCAGCGCCACCGGCAGGTCGCCGGGGAAGGTGGCGACGCACTGCTCGCCGGCGCCGAGGACGGCGTGGCCGCGGTTCTCCCCGTGGATGGCCGCGCAGCCGGAGCCGGGGTCGCGCTTGTTGCACTCGGCGAACGTCGGGTCGCGGAAGTAGCCGCAGCGGGTGCGCTGCATCAGGTTGCCGCCGATCCTCGCCATGTTGCGCAGTTGCTGGGAGGCGCCCTTCAGCAGCGACTCGGATAGGGCGGGCCAGCGCCGCCGTACCTGCGGATGGACCGCCACCTCGCTCATCGTGGCCAGCGCGCCCACCCGCAGCGCCGACGCGTCCGCGTCGATGCCGTCGTGGCCGGACAGGTGCGTGAGGTCGACCAGCAGGCCGGGCGCCGTCACCCCGCACTTCATCAGGTCCACCAGCGTGGTCCCGCCGCCCAGCACCGCCGCCGAGGGATCGTCGTGCAGGGTGGCGACGGCCGACTCGAACGACTCCGCCCGCGTGTAGTCAAAGGGCCGCATGATCGGCCTCCTCCAGCGCCGCTTCGCGGACCGCGGCGACGATGTTCGGGTACGCCCCGCACCGGCAGATGTTGCCGCTCATGAACTCCCGGATGTCGGCGTCGGAACCCGCGTTTCCCTCCCGGATACAGGCCACGGCCGACATGATCTGACCGGGTGTGCAATAGCCGCACTGAAACCCGTCGTGCTTGACGAACGCCGCCTGCACCGGATGCAGACCGCCGTCCGGCCCGGCCAGTCCCTCGACAGTGGTGACCTCTTCACCCGCCGCCTGGCAGGCCAGCATGAGGCAGGCCAGCACGCGCCGCCCGTCCACGTGCACCGTGCAGGCGCCGCACTGCCCCTGGTCACAGCCCTTTTTGGTGCCCGCGAGATCGAGATGTTCCCGGAGGGCGTCCAGCAGCGTGACGCGTGGATCGACCGACAGCTCGTGCCGGACACCGTTGACCCGCAACTCCATGTTCTCAACCCCCGGAAAAGCCATAGAATGCCAAAAACATTTTTGGCTTTGTGTACCAATTCTCCCCACGTCAGAATTCCCGACCTACTGGGAAATACTCCCCTTATTCCGTTTTGCCGGATTGGGGAGCCTGAACCCATCCATCGTCACCCCGCCGGGCGCTCCAGCAAGGACACGTTCTTCCTGGGAAAATCATGTCTTCCCAGGTCATCGCCTGTTTTCTGGCACAGTGGAAAGGTGAGCCACGGCCGCATCTCGTTTCTGCTGGAGTTCGCCCGGCACCCGATGTCGGTCGGCGCCGTGACACCGAGCAGTGCCGCCCTGGCGCACGCCATCACCGCACCGATCCCGCACACCGGCGACCCGGTCGTCGTCGAGCTCGGCGCGGGAACCGGCGCGTTCACCCAGGTGATCCAGCGGTTGCTCGACGGCCGCGGCCACCACATCGCGGTGGAGAGCAACGAACAGTTCGCCCGCCGGCTGGCCGCCCGGTTCCCCGGCGTGGTCGTCGCGGCCGTCAGCGCCCAGCAGCTGCCCGAGGTGCTGGCCCAGCGCGGTCACCTGCCCGCTGACGTGATCGTCAGCGGGCTGCCGTGGGCCGCGTTCCCCCCGGCCAAGCAGCGCGACGTCCTCGCCGCCGTGGTCGGCTCACTCTCCCGGGAGGGCGCTTTCACCACGTTCGCGTACGCACACCTGCGCTGGGCCACCCCGGCACGCAGACTGCGCCGATCCCTGGAGGCGTCCTTCGAAGAAGTGGTGGTGGGCCGGACCATCTGGGCCAACCTGCCCCCGGCCTTCGTCTACCACTGCCGCCGCCCCACCGAGACGTCCTAGCTGCCGGTGAACTTGGGTTTGGTTTTCTCGGCGAAGGCGCGCATGCCGACCTTGGCGTCCTCGGTCGCGAACAGGCCGGAGAACTGCAGGCGTTCGATCTCCAGGCCGGTGTCCAGGTCTACTTCCAGGCCCTGGTCGACGGCCTGTTTCGCGGCTCGCAGGGCTATGGTCGGGCCGGCCGCGAAGGTGGACGCCCATTCCAGTGCCGCCGTGTACACCTGATCGTCGGCGACCACCTTGTCCACCAGGCCGATCGACAACGCCTCCTCGGCGGTCACGTGGCGGCCGCTGAAGATCAGGTCCTTGGCCTTCGACGGGCCTACCAGCCTCGGCAGGCGCTGGGTGCCGCCCGCGCCGGGGATGATGCCGAGCAGGATCTCGGGCTGGCCCAGTTTCGCGCCTTCTCCGGCCACTCTGAAGTCCGCGCACAAGGCCAGCTCGCATCCGCCGCCCAGCGCGTAGCCCGTGATCGCGGCGATCACCGGCTTGCCGATCCTGGCCACGGCGGTGAAGCAATCCTGGAGGGTGCGGGAGTGGGCGGACATGTCGGCGTAGGACATGTCGGCCATTTCTTTGATGTCGGCTCCGGCGGCGAAGACGCGCTCGCCGCCGTAAAGGATCACGGCCTGCACCACGGGGTCGGCGTCGACCAGGCGGGCGGCTTCACCGATCTCCTGTTGTACCTGCCCGTTGAGGGCGTTCATCTTTGGACGATCGAGTCTGATCGTCGCGATCCGGTCGGCCACCTCGACACGCACGAACTCACCCATGCCAGGCACGCTACCGGAATCACTCTCCGAAGAAGAGGACGGGCCCTTCCACGCGCACCTCCACGCTGTCGCCGACGCGGTAGGCCGCCTCTCCCCTCGCCCGGGCGCGCACCACCCCGCCGTCCGGCAGCACCACCGTGACGGCGGCGTCGTGGCCGAAGAACTCCACCCGTTCCACCCGGGCCGCGCCGCCGCGTTCCAGCACAAGCTGCTCGGGTCGCAACGCCACCCGGCCGGTTCCTGACGCGCCGTCGGCCTGTAGCGAGCCCAGGGCGCAGGTCACCGTTCCGTTCGCGACGACGGCCTCCAGGACCACCGCCTCGCCGACGAACGTCGCCACGCCCAGGTCGGCGGGGCGGGCGTAGAGCTCCTCCGGGGTGCCCTGCTGGACGATCACGCCGTCCCGCATCACGGCCACGGTGTCGGCCATCGACAGCGCCTCCTCCTGGTCGTGGGTGACCAGGACCGCGGTCGCGCCCGCCTTCTTGAGCGCCGCGCGCACGTCGTCGCGGACGGTCCCGCGCAGCGACCGGTCCAGCGCGTTGAACGGCTCGTCGAGCAGCACCACCCCCGGCCGCGGGGCCAGCGCGCGGGCGAGCGCGACCCGCTGCTGCTGTCCCCCACTCAGCTGGTACGGCATCCGCGAGCCGTATCCCCCAAGCCCGACCAGCTCCAAACACTCCTCAACCCGCTCCAGAACCCCACCCCCAGCCCGCCGGAAAAGCCCGCGAACCAGCCCGAACCCCACATTCCCCGCCACCGACAGGTGCGGGAACAACGCGGCGTCCTGCGGCACGATCCCCACCCGCCGCTTCTCCGGCGCCAGCCCGCCCACCTCGGCCCCGCCGATCCGCACCGACCCGGTCTCGGCCCGTTCGAACCCGGCCACGATCCGCAGCAACGTCGTCTTCCCGCACCCGGACGGCCCCAGCACCGCCGCCAGATCCCCGTCGGCCACCTCCAGCGCGGCGCCACGCAACACCGCCGTGCCACCGAACGCCTTCGTCACCCCGGAAACGGCAAGCCCGCTCATGTCCACCGCCTTCCCAGCAGGAATCCCGGCACGGCGGCCAGCGCCATCAGCAGCGCCGCGTACGGCGCCGCCGCCGCGTAGGCCCCCGCCCCCGTCTCCGTCCACAGCCGCGTGGCCAGCGTCTCCATGCCGGTGGGCCGCAGCAGGATCGTGGCGGGCAGTTCCTTCATGGCGGTGAGGAACACCAGCGCCGCCCCAGCCAGCACCCCCGGCAGCGCGAGCGGCAGCGTCACCTGCCGCACCGCTCCGAGCGGACTGCGCCCCAGCGACCGCGCCACCTCTTCCAGCACCGGCGGCGACTGCAGAACAGAGGCCCGAACCGCCCCCACCGCAGCGGGCAGGAACAACACCGCATAGGCCAGCACCAGCAACGGCCACTGCTGATAGATCGGATAGGCGTACCGCACGGCGAAGAACACCAGCGACAACGCGATCACCACACCAGGCAGCGCATGCCCGACATAAACCGACTGCTCTACGCCCCGGGAAAACCGCCCCCGGTACCGAGCAGCGACAATCCCCACGGGAACGGCCAACGCCACGGTCAACACCGCCCCCGCAGCGGAGACACCCACCGTGGCCCCGGTAGCAGAGAACAGCACCCCCAGATCGAGCCCGCGCGAAGACCCCTTCACCAGCCAGTAGAGGATGCTGACCAGCGGAAACCCGACCGCCAGCGACGCCACGAGCGCGGCCCAGGCCAGCGCGGGCGCCTTCCAGGTCCGTACGACGACCCGCCGCCGGGCCGGGCTGCCCCGCAGGGCGTAGGCGGCCCGCCCCCGCGTACGCCCCTCGGCCAGCACGATCAGCAGAGTGATCACCACCAGCGCCAGACCGAGCACCGCGGCCGGAGTGCGATCGAAGCCCGCCCGGTAGGACGTGTAGATCTGCGTGGTGAACACGTCGAAGCGCATGATCGACACAGCGCCGAACTCGGCCAGCACGTACATGGCCACCAGCAGCCCGCCCGCCGCCGCGGCCGGCCGGAGCTGCCGTACCACGACGGCCATGCGCCCGCGGCCGAGGGACAGCGCGACCTCTTCGAGCGCAGGATCCATCCGGCCGAGCGCCGCCGCCACGGGCAGGTACACGTACGGGTAGGTGCACAGCGTGAGCACCAGCGCCGACCCCCAGAACCCCGAGACACCGGGGAAGGCGGCCACCCACGTGTACGCGGCCACGTACGACGGCACCGCCAGCGGCAACGCGGCCAGCGCGCCCCACACCCCGCGCCCCGGCAGGTCGGTCCTGACCACCAGCCACGCCAGCGACACCCCCACGACCAGGCAGGCGGCCGTCACCACCGCCGCCAGCCCGAGGCTCCGAACGGCCAGCTCCGCCGTACGGACGCGAAGGAGCACTCCGGCGAACGCGGCGGGACCGCCCTCGGCCGCCCGCACCACGAGATAGGCGACGGGCGCGAGCGAGAGCGCGGCCGCCAGCAGGGCGGGCACCAGCAGCGCCGCGGGGACGCGGCCGCGCGGCATCAGACGAGGCCCGTGTCCTGGAGCAGTTTGAGCGTCTGCTCCAGCGAGTCGAGCTCGGCCAGGTCGATCCGCGGGCCCTTGAGGGCGTCGAGCTTGGGCAGGGCGGGATCCGGTTCGACCCCGGCGACCAGCGGGTACTCCTTCGTGGTCTGCGCGAAGTACTTCTGGGCGTCGGGGCTGAGCAGGTAGCCGACGGCCTTCTGGGCGGCGGGCGCGTGCTCGGACGCCTTGAGCGTGCCGGCGCCGGCCACGTTGATGAGCGCGCCGGGGTCGCCGCCCGGCAGGTAGGCCAGCTTGGAGGGGATCTGGCCCTGTTCCGCGGTCTTCTCGTACCAGTAGTAATGGTTGATCAGGCCGAGCTGGAGTTGCCCGGCGTCGACGGCGTTGAGGATCTTGATGTTGTCGCCGAAGCTCTGGACGCCGTTGGCCTTCATGCCGGTCAGCCACTTCCTGGCGGCGTCCTCGCCTTTGAGCACCCGTAGCGCGGTCACGAACGCCTGGAAGGAGGCGTTCGTCGGCGCCCAGCCGACCTTGCCCTTCCACTGGGGGCCGGTCAGCTCGAAGACGCTCTTGGGCGGCGCGGTCACCGTGCGCGGGTCGTAGACGATCACCCGGGAGCGGCCGGAGACGCCCACCCAGTCGGCGCCGCGGTACTGCGGCGGCACCTTCGCCAGCGTCTCCGGCGGCACCGGCGCGAGGACGCCCTGCTTGGACAGCGCGCCGAGCGCGCCCGCGTCCTGGGAGAAGAAGACGTCGGCGCGGGTGCGCTCGCCCTCTTCCATGATCTGGGCGGCCAGCTCGGCGCTGTCGCCGTATCTGACCTGGACGTTCAGGCCGGTGGCCGACTTCAGGCGGGCCAGCAGCGGGCCGACGAGCTTCTCGTTGCGGCCGGAGTAGATCACCAGGGAGTCGTCGGCGAAGCCCTCGGCCCCGCCGGACCCGCATGCGCTCGCGGCCAGCAGGACCAGAGCCGCGGCGATCAGCCTACGCACGGACATGGGACTTCCTCAGGTTGATCGTGAACAACAGGACGAGCACCGCCGCCCACGCCAGATGCGCGGGCCAGAAGCCGGGCCGCCGGTAGTCGGGCAGGACGCTCGCGACCGCCCGGTAGACGGGCGAGGCGACCTCCTGGAAGCCGGACACCCAGGTGAGCCGCCCGGCCAGGCCGTCGGCGGCCAGCCAGGCGTAGGTGAGCACGCCCGACAGGCCGAGCGCCGCCGCCGCGACGCGTTTCCAGGTGCGGTCCAGCCAGCACAGGATGAGGATCAGGGCCAGCGGGAGCACCACGACGAGCTGGCGGCCGGGCCACCAGAAGCCGTGCATGGTCACCGCCGCGAACGTGGCCGTCAGCCAGCCCGCCGCCAGCGGCAGCACGAGGCTCACGCGCCTGATCCCCAGGGCGAGCGCCGGGACCAGCAGGAGCCAGGCGGGCTGCCAGGCGGCCAGGCCGTACCCCTGGTCGACCAGCAGGCCGGTCAGCCGCAGCGCGCGTCCGGCGAGGTCGGGGGCGAAGCCCATCACGCCCCACTCGCCGGAGTTCTGGAAGTGGTCGCCGCTGGCGTAGACGGTCCAGCCGCCCCAGATCACGCGGTGAACGACCAGGTACAGCGCGCCCATGACGGCGAAACCCGCCAGCAGCGCCTTCGACCGGGTACGCCAAAGGCCGAGCGCGGCCAGCGCCAGCGCCACGGGCACGTACTTGACCGACAACCACGGCAGCGCCGACACCACCGCGGCGAAGGCCCAGATCCTCGGGGTGCCCAGGAGCGCGACGGCGCCGACCGCGGCCAGCGCCGCGGGCACCTCGGGGTAGACCTGCTGTCCGTAGACGGCCAGCGGCGCGCTCGCCGCCGCGATCGCCACCCCCGCCGTCGCGATCTTCAGGGGTACGGCGAAGCGGCGCACCGCCGTCCACAGGGTGAGGACGGCCAGGGCCCCGGCCATCAGCGCCATGACCGCCTTGGCCGCCACCCAGCCGCCGAGACGCATCGGGATCGCGAGCACGATGGGCAGCAGCGGGTCGTGCGGGCTGATCTGGGCGCCGCCGTCGAGGACCTCGGTCTGGACGGGCAGCTCCGCGCCACCCCACGGGACCCAGCGGCGTCCGGCCAGTTCGTCGGAGATGTCCAGCGAGCGGTCCTCGGCCAGGGAGAGGGCGGTGAGCAGGTACTGGGGTTCGTCCACGGCCACGTGCGCGCCGAACGTGGACGGCACCCCGATCCCCAGCGCCGCCGCCACGACGGCCACCACCCCGGCCAGCGCCATACCGCGGTAGAGCCCACCGGAGCCCACACGGGCGACTGTGACACCCGGCCCCGCGATCACGACGTCGCCGCCAAACCAGGAGCCGCCCAACCAGGAGCCGCCAGACCAGGAGCCACCAGACCAGGAGCCGCCAGACCGGTCGCCGCCAGACCGGTCACGGCCAATCCGGTCGCGGCCAGGACGTCGGTGGTCGTGGTCCGGACATGGGCGTACTGGCGGCGGACCACGTCGAGCAGGTCGGTCTCCGGTGTCCAGCCGGTCAGCGCGCGCAACCGGCGGGTGTCGGCCAGCGAGTCGCCCGGCTCCACCGGCGGGGCGGGCTCGATCGCGTAGCGCACCTCCGCCCCGGTCACCTCGGCCACGGCCCCGGCCAGCTCCCGCAGCGTGCGTCCCCGGCCCGTGCCGATGTTGACCACGCCGGGCACCCCGGTCAGCGCGATCATGGCCTGCGCGGCCTGCCGTACGTCGGTCACGTCGCGGGTGCGCTCCAGCGAGCCGAGCACCCGCAGCGGGCGGCCGCGCGCGGCGGCCTCCAGCCAGAGCGACAGCGCCATGTCCGGCCGCTGGCCCTCCCCCGCGACGGTGAACGGGCGGACCACGGTCACCGGCCGCCCGGCGCACAGGTGTTCCAGGGCGAGCTTGCTGCGGGCGTAGCCTCCGGCCGGGCGGGGCTGGTCGGCCTCGTGGCTGGGACGGCCGTGGCGGGCGCCGCCGTACACGGAGCTGGAGGAGGTGATCATGAGCGGGACGCCGCGCGGGACCGCGGCCAGCACCCGCGCGCCCGCGAGCACGTTGTCGCGGTGCCTGCGGCGGGCGAGGCCGCGGTCGTCGCCGCGCACGCCGGGGCAGCCGGCCAGGTGGTAGACGGCGTCGGCGGCGGCCAGGGCGGCGCCGACCAGGTCGTCGTCGTCGAGCAGGTCGGCGGTGAGCGCGGTCAGCCCGGGGCGGGCGGCTTGCGTCCGGCGGTCGACGCCGATCACCCGCCGGCCCGCGGCGAGCAGCGCCTCCGTCAGGGCCCGGCCGATGAAGCCCGCGGACCCGGTCACGACGACTGTCACCCGCGTCCCTTTCGCTGGAGCGCCAAAGAGCTAGGTAAAGGTAGCCTAACCTCACTCCTTCCAGCCACAAAGGTGCCTCATGGGGAACGTCACCAGGGCGGCCCGGCGGATCGCCGGCGTGGTGCTGCTGGCCGTCGCGTGCTGGTACCTGACGCGGGTGGTCTCCGGCCCCGACCTCGCCACGGCCGCCCGCGCGCTGCTGTCCGACCCGCCCGGCCTCGCACTCGCCCTCATCCTGTACGGCGCCGCCTTCGCCCTGCGCTCGTGGTCCTGGACCCGCGTGCTGCCCGGACTGCCCGGCGGCCAGGCCTGGGCGGCGGTCCACGTGTCGCTGCTGGGCAACCACGTGCTGCCGTTCCGCCTGGGCGAGGCCCTGCGCGCCACCTCGGTCCTGCGCCGGACCCGCCTGACCGACGCCAAGACGGTGGTGGCCTCCGTGGTGGCGGTGCGGGCGGCGGACCTGTTCGCGGTGCTCGCACTGGCCCTGGTGGCGGCCCCGGCGCTGGTCGACGGGCTGGCGGGCTGGTGGGTGTGGCCGCTCGCGGCCGTCCTGGCGCTGGTGACGGCGGCGGCGTTCCGTTTCCTTCCACAGGCCAAGGTGCCGCTGGTGACGGTGTGCGCGCTGGTGGCGTGGGTGCTGGAGGCGGCCGTGGTGTACGAGGTGGCCAGGATGAGCGGCGTCGCGCTGAGCCCGGCCGACGCGGTGGCGGTGACGGCCGTGACCATCGCCGCCCAGACGGTCGCGGTGACCCCGGGCGGCATCGGCTCCTACGAGGCCGCGGCGACCGCGGCTCTCACCGCGCTGGGCGTCGCGCCGGGCCCGGCGTTCGCGGTGGCCCTGCTCACCCATGCGGTCAAGACCGCGTACTCGCTGGCCGTCGGCGTCCCCGCCCTCTTCGTCCCGGCTCCCGGCTACTTCGGCAGGTTCCGCCTGCCCCGCCGCCTGCCGCCCCGCCCGCCGTACGAGGAGCCCGCGCCCGGCGCCCCGGTCGTGGTGTTCATCCCCGTCCACAACGAGGAGGCCACGATCGGCGAGGTGGTGGCCCGCCTGCCCCGCACGGTCTCCGGCCGCCCCGTCGTCACGCTGGTGATCGACGACGGCTCCGCCGACGCCTCCGCCGACCGGGCGCGGGCCGCGGGCGCCATGGTGCTCCCCCAGCCGCGCAACCTGGGGCTGGGCGCCGCCGTCCGGCGCGGCCTGGCCGAGGCGAGCGCCAGGAGCCCGGCCGTCGCCGTCTACCTGGACGCCGACCTCGAGTACTTCCCCGAGGACCTGGAGTCCCTGGCCGCGCCCGTCCTGAGCGGCGCGGCCGACTACGTCGTCGGCTCCCGCTTCTCCGGCACCATCGAGCGCATGCTCCCCCACCGCCGCTTCGGCAACCGGGTGCTCACACTCTGGGTCCGCTGGCTGACCCGCCGCCGCGACCTCACCGACGGCCAGAGCGGCTACCGCGCCTTCTCCCCCGAGGCGGCGCGCGCGGCCGAGGTCATCCACGACTACAACTACGCCCAGGTCCTCACCCTCGACCTGCTCGCCAAGGGCTTCGCCTACCAGGAGGTCCCGATCCGCTACGCCTTCCGGCAGAGCGGCGAGTCCTTCGTCAAACTCGGCCGCTACCTTCGCAAGGTGATCCCGGCCGTGCATCGCGAGCTCAATACGTGACCTGAGGCCTCTACCCTGCGGCCCCATGAACGCACCGGCGCTACGCCTGGCCCGGCTCGTCGCGGCCGGGGTCAGCGCGGGCTTCGCCTTCGGCGGGGTCATCGGCATCGTGTACTCCAAGGACCCCGCGCCGATGAAGGCGCTGGCCTACGCCCTGCTCGCCGTCCTGTTCGCGCTGCACCTGCGCAACTGCGTACGGCGCGCCGACGGCCGCAGACCCGGCGGCTGGCCCTGGACGCTGGCCGTCCAGGTGGTGCTGACCGGCGCCGGTCTGCTGCTGTTCCCCGCCACCTGGTACGGCAACACCGGTTTCCTGGCCGCCGCCATGCTGCTGCTGTTCCGGCGGCCGTGGCCGAAGTGGGGCGGGTTCGCGCTGGTGCTGGCGGCCCAGTTCGCCTCCACCCTGACCGTGCGCCCGATGGTGACCGAGGGCCTGTACGTGGCGCTCGGCCAGACCGCGTTCGTGGGCATCGCCCTGTACGGCGTGGTCCGGCTGACCGACCTGATCGCCGACCTGCGCGGCACCCAGGCGGGGCTGGCCGCGGCCGTGGTGGCCAGGGAACGGCTGGCCTTCGCCGAGGAGCTCAACGAACGGGTGGGCGCCGGGCTGGAGCGCGTGGTCGGGCACGGCGAGGCCGTACTCGCCGCCGAGGACCGGGAGCGCGCCCGGCACGAGCTCGACACGGGGCTGAGCACGGCCAGGCTGGCCCTGACCGAGGTCAGGTCGGTCTCGCACACCACCCGCGAGGCGGCGCGCAGCCGTCCGGTGGCCGCGGACCTGACCACCAGGGTGGCGTCGGTGCTGGTGGTGGCGACGATCCTGCTCATGATCGTGCCGCGGGAGCTGCGGCAGGTGGCGCTGGCGCCGCCGCCGCCCGGCCTGCTGGCGTTGTTCGGGGCGTCGCTGGTGCTGATGGTCGGGCTGCATCTGCGGGCGTGCCTGTGTACCGACCGGTACTGGCCGTGGGTGCTGGCGGCGCTGGTGCTGGTCACCTATCTGCCGAGCCTGGCTCTGGGGCCGAAGCTCTGGTATGTGGCGGCGTACCTGCCGGGGGCGGCGCTGGCGCTGGTGCCGGGGCGCCCGCGGTGGGCGGTCGCGGCGGCGGCGATGCTCGGCGACCTCTACTACCACGCGGCGGTCACCGGCTGGGCCGACAACGCGCTCGACACCGCCTACGGCCTGGTCTACATCGCCGAGCGGGCGCTGATCGTCTACGCGCTGTGGCGCATGGCGCGGCTGGCCGCCAAGATTCACGAGGCCAGGATGGAGCTGGCCAGGGTGGAGGTGGCGCGCGAGCGGCTGCGCTTCGCCCGTGACCTGCACGACCTGCTCGGCTACGGCCTGTCCGTGGTGGTGCTGAAGGCCGAGCTGGCCGTGCGGCTGCTGGACCGCGACCCCGCGGCAGCCAGGCGGGAGCTGTCCGACGGTCTTGACGCCGCCCGCCAGGTGCTGTCCGACATCGACTCGGTCGCCTCCGGCTACGGCACGATCGCGCTGGCCGACGAGATCGCCTCCGCCCGCGCGGTGCTGGCCGCCGCGGGCGTCGAGCTGATCGCGGACGTCTCCGACGAGCGCCTGCCGGACACGCACGACGCCGTGCTGGCGACCGTGCTGCGCGAGGCGGTCACGAACGTGCTGCGGCACAGCGACGCCCGCCACGGCACGCTCGTGCTCGCGGTGGACGACGAGACGGTGGGGCTGCGCCTGGCCAACGACGGGGTACGCGCCCCCGTCCACGAGCCGGGATCGGGACTCGGCAACCTGCGCGAACGGGTCGAGATCCTGGGCGGGCAGCTGTCGATCGAGACCGGGCCGGACACGTTCGCGCTGGCGGCGGCGCTGCCGCTAGATCCAGCCCTCGTCGGCGGCGATTCTGATCGCGTCCACCCGGTTACGCGCGTTGAGCTTCATGACCGCTGACGACAGGTAGTTGCGTACCGTGCCGCGGCTGAGCGACAGCCGTACCGCGATCTCGTCGGGCTCGGCGCCGGTGGCGGCCTGGCGCAGCACGTCGACCTCCCGCGCGGCCAGGGGGCTTTCGACCCTGCGCAGCGCGGCAATGGCGAGTTGCGGGTCGACCACCTGCTCGCCCGCCCGCACCTTGCGGATCGCGTCGATGAGGTCGCCGGTGGGCGAGTGCTTGAGCAGGAAGCCGCTGACGCCCGAGGCCATCGCGCGGCGCAGGTATCCGGGCTTGGCCAGCCCGGTCAGAACCAGCGTGGCGCAGGAGGGCAGCTTCTCGCGCAGCTCGGCGGCGGCCGTGAGGCCGTCCAGTTCCGGCAGGTCGATGTCGATGACCGCGACGTCGGGGGCGTAGGTCACGGCCGCGGGGACGATCTGGTCGCCGCGTTCCACGGCGGCCACCACCTCGAGGTCGTCCTCCAGCGCGAGGACGGCGGTGAGCGTCTCCCTGAGGATGCGGACGTCCTCTGCGATCAGCACACGGATCACTGTGAATCCTTCACACGGGATCGGTGAATGCGGCACTACCTGGAGTTACTTCCGATTGGCGACTATACAGACACACGAGAGGAGCACGTCATGCAGAAGATCACCCCTTACCTCTGGTTCCACGACCAGGCCGAGGAAGCCGCCAACCACTACGTCTCGATCTTCAAGAACTCCCAGGTCGTCGACGTCACGCCGATGATCGTCACCTTCGAGCTGGAAGGCCAGCGCTTCCTGGCGCTCAACGGCGGCCCGCAGTTCACGTTCAACGAGGCGATCTCGCTCTACGTCGACTGCGAGAGCCAGGAGGAGGTCGACGAGCTCTGGGGCAAGCTGCTGGAGGGCGGCGGCGAGGAGGGCCGGTGCGGCTGGCTCAAGGACAAGTTCGGGGTCTCGTGGCAGATCATCCCGAAGGCGCTGCCGCGCCTGCTCAGCGACCCCGACCCGGCCAGGGCCGAGCGCGCGATGCAGGCCATGTTCACGATGGGGAAGATCGACGTGAAGGGCCTGGAGGCGGCGGTGGAGGGCTGATCAGTCCTCCACGACATGCCGGGTGAAACGGGTGCGCGCCGCCGACCAGGCGGCGTCGTCCCAGCCCCCGGCGGTCAGCGCGGCGACCGCGTCGTAGGCCATGGCCATGGCGTGGTGGGTGTTGTCGTGGGCGAACAGCCCGAGCCGCCCGAACGTGGTGACCCCTTCCACGCCGCCCGCCCAGGCGTCGAGACCGGCCAGGTGCTCGGCGTAACCGGTGCGGTAGACCGGGTAGACGTGCGGCAGGCGGCGTACCTCGATCCCGGCGAGGTTGACCGGCGGCAGTCCCGAGCGGGCCAGGCACTCGGCGACCAGCCCCGAGAAGTCATCACATGTCCAGATCTCGTCGCCCACCTGGCAGGGGATCTCGAAGCACAGCACGCTGCGATCGGCCGGATCGGCGGCGCTGACGCGGTAGTTGGCGGGCTCGGAGACGCGGGTGACAGGGGTGCCCGCGTCCGGGAGGTAGTGGGCGTCGTACGGGGTCCACCTGCCGCCCTCGTGCACCGCGTAGACCAGCACCATCGCCCGGAACTCCAGCCGGGCCGCCGCGCTCAGCACCCCCGGCCCCGGTCCGGGTTCGACCAGCCTGGCCAGCAGCGGCATCGGGATCGTCGAGAACACGTGCCCGGCACGGATCTCCCGCCCCGCGTGCACGACGCCGCCGGACACCCGGGTGCAGGCGGTCCCGAGCCGGATGTCGGCTCCGGCCGCGCTCGCCGCGTCGGCCAGCGCCTCCACGATCTGGCCGAAACCGCGCCTGGGGTAGTGGAAGACCCTGCCCTGGCCGTTCGGGGCGCCGCGCAGGACTCGGCGGGCGATCTTCCACGGGCTGTCGGCGGTGACCCGCCTGCGCGCCTGGTCGCCGTCGATCTCCTCGCCGGGCAGGCCCCAGAGCTTGCGGGCGTAGGGCTCGTAGAGCGCGCCGTACAGCGCCGGTCCCAGGCTCGCGCGCAGGACTTCGGCGTAGGTGCCCCCGGCCGGCCGTACACGCAGCGGGGAGGTGAGGGCGTCGCGGGCGACACCCCCCACCAGCCGGTACGGCAGCCGCCGCACCAGTTCCCCCGCCCGGAGCGGAAACCCGACGAACCGCCCCGCCACCCGCAGCCGCCCGTTGCGCGGCCGGAGCTGCAGGTCCGTGCCGAGCAGCCCGCGCAGGGCGGCCAGCAGGTGCGGCGGCGTGGCAGGGTGCAGGCGGTGGCTGCCGTGGTCCACGCGCACCCCCGCGACCTCGAACCCGGCCGACAACCCGCCGACGTGGTCCGCGCGCTCCAGCACGACGACCGACAGGCCGCGCGCGGCGGCCCGCCAGGCGGCAGTCAGCCCCGCCGGACCAGCTCCGAGGATCACCAGATCCGCACTCGTCACAGCGGATCAGCCTATGAGACCTTAACTAGTGAAAAATTCCTTCGCAAAACTCTCGCCCGAGAAGGAAAATGTTGAGACGCTGACTCCACCTGAAGCCCCCCAGTCCAAGGAGCAGTGAATGCGCAGAGCCTTGGCGATCGTCGCCTTGCTCCCGTTACTCAACATTCCGGCGGCCCACGCCGACGAACCCGCCGACCGGCAGCAGGCCTTCGCCGCGGCGGCCAAGGAGTTCCAGGTGCCGGCGAGCGTGCTGCTCGGCGTCTCGTACCTGGAGTCGCGCTGGGACGCCAACACCGGCCGGCCCAGCAGCGACGCCGGATTCGGCCCCATGCACCTGACGGACGCCGCCGCCTACACCGGCTCCAACCACCATGAGGAGGGCGAGGAGGACCCGCGCGGCGACGACAGCCGGCCCCTTCCCCCGCGCGAGGAGGCTCCGCCGGCCCCGGCCGAGATCCCCGAGTCGCTGCGGACCATGGAGAAGGCCGCCGAGCTGACCGGCGAGACCCACGAGAAGCTGCGCACCGACCCGGCCGCCAACATCCGCGGCGGCGCGGCGCTGCTGGCCTCCTACCAGAAGGCGCTCGGGGCCCCGCTCAGCGACGACCCGGCCCAGTGGTACGGCGCGGTCGCCCGTTACTCGGGCGCGGAGGAGAAGGAAGCCGCCCAGTTCTTCGCCGACGAGGTCTACACCACGATCAAGCAGGGCGCCGAGCGCACCACCGACGACGGCCAGCAGGTCAGGCTGACCGGCGTACCCGGGCTCGGGGCGATCAAGGAGTGGCTGGACAAGCTCGGGCTCAAGCCCCCGCGCCGCGACGGCGTCGAGTGCCCGTCCACGATCTCCTGTGAGTGGATCCCGGCCAAGCAGGCCGAACTGCCCAACGGCAACTACGGCAACTTCGACACCTCGAACCGGCCCTTCAACCAGAAGGTCGACTACATCATCATCCACGACATGGAGGGGTACTGGCGGCCCTCCATCGACCTGCTGCTGAACCCGGCCCGCGCGGCCAGCTGGCACTACTCGCTGCGCTCCAACGACGGGCACATCGCCCAGCACATCAAGACCAAGGACGTCGGCTGGCAGGCCGGAAACTGGTACGTCAACGCCAAGTCCATCGGCCTGGAGCACGAGGGCTTCCTCGCCGAGCGCGGCTCCTGGTACACCGAGGCCATGTACCGCACCTCCGCCAAACTGGTCCGGTACCTCGCGCTCAGGCACGGCGTCCCGCTCGACCGCGCGCACATCCTCGGCCACGACAACGTCCCCGGCACCCTGCCGACGACCGTGCGCGGCATGCACGAGGACCCCGGGCCCTTCTGGGACTGGGACCGCTACTTCAAGCTGCTCGGCGCGCCGTTCCACCCCTTCGGCGGCCCGAACGCGGGCACGGTCATGATCAAGCCGGACTTCGCCACCAACAAGCCGTACTTCTACGGCTGCGACCGCAAGCAGCCCGAGCTCGACTGCCCGCCCACCAGCGCCGCCACCGTCTGGCTGCGCAAGGAACCGCGCCCCGACGGCCCGCTCGTGGACGACATCGGCAAGCGTGGCGCGGGAAGGTCCATCTACAGCGTCTACGACCACAGCGCCCGCGCCGTCACCGGACAGCGCTATGCCGTCGCCGATCGCCAGGGCGAGTGGACCGCCATCTGGTACCTCGGGCAGAAGGCCTGGTTCCACAACCCCGCCTCGGCCCCGACCGCGATCCCGTCCATGGGGCTCGTCGTCACCCCCAAGAAGGGCCTCGCGACCGTCCCCGTGTACGGCAGGGCCTACCCGGAGCAGGAGGCCTACCCGGCCGACATCCCGTACCAGCCGATCACACCGCTGATGTACACGTTCTCCGCGGGCGAGAAGTACAGCTTCGGCGGCGCCCGGTTCGGCGAGTACTACCGCGCGGTCACCATCGACCCGTCCACCCACAAGGTGGTACGCGGCAAGACGCTCTACTACCAGATCCAGTTCGGGCATCGCGTGATGTTCGTCAAGGCCAGTGACGTGACCCTGTCCTGGGCCTGATCACCGGGCGGGGCGGCCGGGCCGCCCCGCCTCTCACCTGCTCCCGACCAGGACGGGATAGTCGGTGTAGCCGCGGTGGTCGCCGCCGTAGAACGTGGCCGGGTCGGCCAGGTTGTACGGCCCGCCCGCCTTGATCCGGGCCGGAAGGTCGGGGTTGGCCAGCCAGTACGCCCCGAGCGTGACGGCGTCGGCCAGCCCCTCGCGCAGCGCGGCGGCCGCCTGCTCGGGAGTGCCCGACTGGGCGCCCGGCTCGGCCTTCGGGTTCAGGATCAGCGTCCCCGGCCACGTGGCCCTGATGACCTTGGTCAGTTCCCTGTCCCACTCCATGATGTGCAGGTAGGCCAGGCCGTACCGGGAAAGGGCGCGCGCCAGCGCCGGGTAGAGCTCGTCGGAGTCCCGCTCCCTGATGCCGTTGCTGGGGTTGCGCGGGGAGATGCGGAAGCCGACCCGCTCCGGCCCGATGGCGTCGCCGACCGCCTGCGCGACCTCGACGGCCAGGCGGATGCGGTTGTCCACGCTGCCGCCGTAGGCGTCGGTGCGGGCGTTGGCGCTGCCGCACAGGAACTGGTGGATGAGGTAGCCGTTGGCCCCGTGCAGCTCGACCCCGTCGAACCCGGCGGCGAGGGCGTTCCCGGCCGCGGCGACGAAGTCGTCCACGGTGGCGGCGATGTCGGCGAGCGTCATCTCCTTGGGCGCCGGGTGCTCCAGCAGGCCCTCGGGGGTATAGAGCCGCTCACCCGACGCGATGGCCGACGGGCCGTGCGGCAGCGCGCCGTCGGGGTAGAGCCACGGGTGCCCGACCCGGCCGGAGTGCATCAGCTGGGCGAACATCCGGCCGCCGCGGGCGTGCACGGCGTCGGTGACCTTGCGCCAGCCCGCGATCTGCTCCTCGGAGTGCAGCCCGGGAGTGTCGATGTAGCCCTGGCCGATCACCGAGGGCTGCGTACCCTCCGAGATGATCAATCCGGCGGCGGCGCGCTGGGCGTAGTACTCGACGGCCAGCTCGGTCGGCACCGCGCCCTCGGCGGCACGGCTGCGGGTCATCGGGGACATGAAGAGCCGGTTGGGCAGTTCCAGTCTTCCCACGGTCACCGGCTCGAACAACTCGTTCATCACAACCTCTTCCTGCGTCAACGGGGCTGGCCACGAAGGTACGAGCGGCGGAATCACCGACGAATCCGTACGGTTTACTGGTCCGTGTACTTAGGAGGACGCGTGCTCTACGGCAGGACCACCGAGCAGGCCGGGCTCGCGGATCTCATCGCGCGGGCACGCGACGGACGCAGCGGCGCGCTGGTGATCCGCGGCGAGCCCGGCATCGGCAAGACCGCGCTCCTCGCCTGGGCGGAACGGCAGGCGGCCGGGGTCCGCGTGCTGCGCGTGACCGGGATCGAGCAGGAGGCCGACCTGGCGCTGGCCGGGCTGGCCCGCCTGGTGTGGCCGGTACGCGAACGCCTCGACCGGCTGCCGGACCCGCAGGCGGACGTGCTGAAGGCCGTGCTCAACGGCGGCGGCGCGCCGTCCTCCGACCGGTTCCTGACCGGGCTGGCGACCCTGAGCCTGCTGGCCGACCTGGCCGAGGACGAGCCGCTGCTGTGCCTGGTGGACGACGCCCAGTGGCTCGACCAGGCCAGTGCGGAGGCGCTGCTGTTCGCGGCCAGGCGCCTGGCCGCCGAGGGCGTGGCCCTGGTGTTCGCCACACGGGAGGACGGCTTCGCCGCCGCGGGACTGGCCGAGGTGCGGCCCTCCCGGCTCGACGCGGCCAGCGCGGCCGGGCTGCTCACCGAGCACGGCCTGGCCGCCGCGATGCGCCGGCACGTGATCGACGAGTCGGCGGGCAACCCGCTGGCGCTGATCGAGTTCGCCGCCGCCCAGCGCGACAGGCCGGCCGCATCGGTCCACCTGCACGTGGCCGACCGGGTGCTCGGCTCCTTCCGCGCCCAGATCGTGAACCTGCCGGAGCGTACGCGGCGCATGATGCTCATCGCCGCCGCCGAGGGACGCGGCGACCTGCCGATGCTGGTGAACGCCGGAAAGGTCCTGGGCGTCGGCCTCGATGACCTGGAGGCGGCCGAGCGGGCCGGGCTGGTGCAGGTGATCGACGACACGCTCGCCTTCCGGCACCCGCTGATCGCCACCGCCGCCTACCAGGGCGCGCCGATGGCCCGCCGGGTCGAGGTCCACCGCGCGCTGGCCCAGGCGAGCGTCACCGCCGACTGCCGCGTCCACCACCTGTCGGCCGCCACCACCGCGCCCGACGAGGACGTCGCCGCCGAGGTGGCCGACGCCGCCGGACGGGCGCTCGGGCGCGGCGCGTACTCCGCCGCCGTACGCCTCTACCGCCAGGCCGCCCGCCTGTCCCCCGGCGACGCAGCCCAGGTCGCGCACCTGGGCCACGCCGCCGGCGCCGCGCTCAGCGCCGGGCATCCCGCCCAGGCGGCCGAGCTGTCCGAGCAGGCAGAGGAGCTGGCCAGGACCGCGCACGGGTCTGGGCTGGCCGAGCTGGCCCAGGTGCGCGCGGCCGCGTTGTTCGAGCTGGGTGAGCGGGGGCGGGCCGTACACCTGCTGATGGAGCGGGCCGGGCAGGCCGAGACGGACCGCGCGGCCGAGATGCTGCGCGCGGGCGCGACGTACGCGTGGTTCTCGTGCGAGTCCGCCGCGGTGCGCACCGCCGCCGCGAGCCTGCACGAGATCGGCCGGCCCGACCCCATGGTGTACGGGCTGGCGCGGCTCATGGACGAGGACTACGCCGGCGGGCTGCCGCAGCTGGCCGGGTTCCTCGCCGAGCCGGAGGCGGGCAGGACCGCCGAGGCCATGTACACCGGCGTGATCGTCGGCGACGACGCCGCCACGCTGGCGCTGGCCGCCGCCGAGGTCGCCCGCTGCCGTGAGCGCGGCCTCGTGGGCGCGCTTCCCGAGGCGCTGCGGGTGCTCGCCCAGACGCAGGTACGCGCCGGGCTGCACCGCGAGGCCGAGATGGCCGTGGCCGAGGCGGCGGAGATCGTCAGGGACACCGGGCTGCCCCAGGACCTGCCCTGGCTGAAGGCCGTGCCCGCGCGCATCGCCGCCATCGAGGGCGACGCCGGCACCTGCCGTGAGCTCACCGCCCAGGCGCCCGACGAGGAACACGCCGGCACCGCCATCACCCTCAGCCTCCTCGACCTGGGCCTGGGCGACTACGAGTCGGCCCTGTCCCGCGTGGAGACCGCCTGGCGCGGGCCGGGCGCGAACGGCCTCGACCTCATCACCGCCGCCGCCGACCAGGTCGAGGCCGCGGTACGGCTCGGCCGCCCCGACCGCGCCCAGGCCCCGTTGCGCCGCTTCACCGCCTGGGCCGAGGCCACCGGCCAGCCCTGGGCCCTGGCAGTGGCCGCCAGAAGCCAAGCCCTGACCACCGACCCCACCCTCCCCACCTCCCCAGCAACCCCGCCCACCTCCGGGGTGACCACCTCCGAGATCGCCACCTCAGGGGTGGCCGGATCAGGGATGACCGGATCGGGGACGACCGACTCCGGACCCGGAGCGGGGTCCGGAGGCGGGGCGAGAGACGGCGCGGGAGCCGGACCCGGGAAGGGTGTCGGGTCTGGGGACCGGGAGGGTGCCGGGGCCCCTGGGGAGGTGGGTGCCGGGTCTGGGGTTGAGGAGTTGTTCTTGCGGGCCGTACAGCTGCATCGGGAAGGGCCGGGGCGGCCGTTCGAGCGGGCGCGGACCGAGTTGCTCTACGGCGAGTGGCTGCGGCGGGCCAGGCGGCGCAGCGACGCCCGCACGCCCCTCCGCTCCGCACTGGAGATCTTCGAGCGGCTCCGCGCCACCCCCTGGGCCGAGCGGGCCCGCGCCGAACTCCGGGCGACCGGCGACAGCGTCCCGGTGGCCGAGGCGACCGCGGCCAACCCGCGCGACCGGCTGACCGCCCAAGAGCTCCAGGTGGTACGGCTGGCCGCCGAGGGCCACAGCAGCCGGGAGATCGCCGCCCTGCTGTTCCTGAGCAAGCGCACGGTGGAGCACCACCTGTACAAGGCCTATCCGAAGCTGGGCGTCGGCAACCGCCGCGAGCTGGCCCGCCTCGACCTCACCGGCGCCGGCTAACGCTTCTTGACGAACTCCGCGACCGCCTGCCGGGTGCTCTGCAACGCCTCCTGCGAGGAGTCGAACGTGCGCTGGGCCACGCCCACGAACACGCAGTCGACCATGACGAGCTGGCTGATGCGGCTGGCCATGGCGGCGGGGCGGAACTCGGTCTCCCGCCCGGCGGAGATCAGCACGTGCTCGGCCAGCTCGGCGATGGACGAGCGCGGGTTGTTGGTGATCGCGACCGTGGTGGCCCCGGCCTCGCCCGCCCGTCCCAGCGGCTCCAGCACGTCGGGCGTCTCCCCCGAGGTGCTGATGCCGATCGCCACGTCGCCGGGCTTGAGCAGCACGGCACTGGTCAGCGCGAGGTGGGCGTCCTGGAAGGCGTGGCTGGACATGCCGATGCGCAGCAGCTTCTGCGCCATGTCCATGGCCACCAGGCCGGAGGCGCCGACCCCGTAGGCGTCCACCCGGCGGGCGCCGACGATCGCGTCGACGACCAGGCCCAGCCGCTCGGAGGTCAGCTGCGCCACGGTGTCGTTGATCGCCTCGGACTCGGCCCTGGCGACCTTGTGGATGACCTCCGACAGCGGATCGTCGGGGGCCAGGTCGCCGGGCACCAGCCGGTCCGGCTGGGCCGCGGCGGCGGCCAGAGCCAGGCGCAGCTGCGGGTAACCGGCGAACCCGAGCAGCCGGGCGGTCCGCACGATCGTGGCCTCGCTGGTGCCGGAAGCGGCCGACAGCTCGGTGATCGTGCTGCGCGCCACGGTCGCGGGATCCTCCAGGATCAGCCGGGCCACGGTCTGGGCGGCGGGCGTCAGGGACGGCAGCACACCTCGGACCGTGGCCACCAGGGTGT
The DNA here is from genome assembly GCF_042740095.1 of Nonomuraea sp. NPDC059023. Lineage (NCBI taxonomy): Bacteria > Bacillati > Actinomycetota > Actinomycetes > Streptosporangiales > Streptosporangiaceae > Nonomuraea > Nonomuraea sp. NPDC059023. The sequence goes on from NZ_JBHYIO010000010.1 coordinate 103,423, forward strand.
CGGCACGCATGCCGTCGCGACTGTCGTCCACAAAAACGATTATGGGGCCAATGTCAGCGCAGTGTGCCGTTCGTCATACCCGCGGGTTCCTCGGGTACGGCGATGAGCCCGAGCTCGGCCCGCGCCACCGCCAGCGGATGCGAGGGCACCACGCGGACGGTGTAGCCGAAGGCGCCGGTGTTGTCGAGCGGGATCGTGCCCGTGTAGTGGGCGCGGCCGTCGTCGCCGGGGTGCCCGTCGAGCGTGAGCTCCAGGTAGCCGGGGTGGATCAGCTCGTCGTGCGGGCCGACCCTGCCGTAGGCCGCCTCCACCATGACATCGGAGGGGTCGAGGTCGCCCAGCGCGATCGTGGCGCGCAGTTCCAGGGCGGCGCCCACCTCGGGCGTGTCGCCGACGCCCGACGCCTCCACGTGCTCGACCCGTACCCCCGGCCAGGCCCGTGTCACCCGCAGCCGCCAGGCGGCGAACGACTTGGCGGGGGCGTACCCGTCGGCGGACAGGGCGCGGGCCGAGGCGGCGGCGGGCGCGTAGAGGCCGACCACGTAGTCGCGCAGCATGCGGCCGGCCAGCACCTTCGGGCCCAGCGAGGCGAGCGTGTGCTTGACCATCTCCAGCCAGCGCCTGGGCAGGCCCTCGGGCGAGCGGTCGTAGAAGCGGTCGGCGACCTGGTGCTCGATGAGGTCGTAGAGGCCGGCGGCCTCCAGTTCGTCGCGGCGGTCGGGGTCGGTGACGCCGTCGGCGGTGGGGATGGCCCAGCCGTTGGTGCCGTCGTACCACTCGTCCCACCAGCCGTCGCGGATCGACAGGTTGAGCCCGCCGTTCAGCGCCGACTTCATGCCCGAGGTGCCGCTGGCCTCCAGCGGGCGCAGCGGGTTGTTCAGCCAGACGTCGCAGCCCTGGACGAGCAGCTGGCCGAGTGCCATGTCGTAGTCGGGCAGGAAGACGATGCGGTGGCGTACGTCCTCGGAATCGGCGAAGGTCACGATCTGCTGGATGAGCTTCTTGCCGCCCTCGTCGGCCGGGTGGGCCTTGCCCGCGATGAGGATCTGCACGGGCTTGTCCGGGTCGAGCAGCAGGGTCTTCAGCCGCTCGATGTCGGAGAGCATGAGCGTCAGCCGCTTGTAGGACGGCACGCGGCGGGCGAAGCCGATGGTCAGCACGTCGGGGTCGAGCGCCTCGTCGATCCAGCCGAGCTCGGCGTCGGAGGAGCCGCGGGCCCGCCAGGAGGCGCGCAGCCGTTCGCGGGCGCCCTCGACCAGGCGGCGGCGCAGGATGCCGCGGATCGACCAGATCTCGGAGTCCGGGATCTTCTGTACGCCCTCCCAGCCCTGTGCCCGCTCGATCAGGGCGGGCAGCTCGCGGCCGGCCAGTTCCATGAGCTCGCGGCCCACCCAGGTCGGCGCGTGCACGCCGTTGGTGATCGAGCCGATCGGGATCTCGTCGAGGTCGAAGCCCGGCCACAGGGTGTGGAACATCTCCCTGCTGACCTCGCCGTGCAGCTCGGAGACGCCGTTGACCCGCTGGGCCAGCCGCATGCCCATGATCGCCATGTTGAAGCGGTCGGGTTCGGCCTCCTCGCCGAGCGCCAGGATGCGGTCGACCGGGACCGTGGGCCAGGCGTTGTCGCCGCCGAACTGCCGCTCGATCATCTCGACGGGGAAGCGGTCGATGCCCGCGGGGACCGGGGTGTGGGTGGTGAAGACGGTGCCGGCGCGTACCGCCTCCAGGGCCTCGTCGAAGCTCAGCCGGGCCTCGGTCAGCTCGCGGATGCGCTCCAGGCCGAGGAATCCGGCGTGGCCCTCGTTGGTGTGGAAGACCTCGGGCTCGGGGTGGCCGGTGCTCTCGCAGTAGGCGCGGATGGCGCGTACGCCGCCGATGCCGAGCAGGAGTTCCTGCATGAGGCGGTGGTCGGTGCCGCCGCCGTAGAGGCGGTCGGTGACGTCGCGGGCGGCGGCGTCGTTCTCGGCCACGTCGGAGTCGAGCAGCAGCAGCGGAACCCGGCCCACCTGGGCGGCCCAGACCTGGGCGTGCAGGGTGCGGCCGCCGGGCAGGCCGACGCGGACGTGTACGTCCTTGAGCAGGGTCAGCGGCAGGCCGCCCGGGTCGAGTGAGGGGTAGTGCTCCAGCTGCCAGCCCTCGGGGGACAGCGACTGGGTGAAGTAGCCGTGGCGGTAGAGCAGGCCGACGGCCAGGATGGGCACGCCCAGGTCGCTGGCGGCCTTCAGGTGGTCGCCGGCCAGGATGCCGAGGCCGCCGGAGTACTGGGGCAGGGCGGCGGCTATGCCGTACTCGGGAGAAAAGTAGGCGACGGCGCTCGGCGCGTCGGAGAGCGTCTGGTACCACCGAGGCGCGGTCATGTACTCGCGCAGGTCGTCGGCGGCGTCGGCGAGACGACGCAGGAAACGGCGGTCGGCGGCCAGCTCGCGCAGTCTGGCGGGGTCGACGGCGCCCAGCAGGGCGACGGGATCGTGCCCGACCTGACGCCACAGCTCTGGGTCGACCTCTGCGAACAGGTCCGTCGTCTCCGGGTGCCATGACCAGCGGAGATTGTGGACGAGCTCGCCGAGTGCGGCCAGCTCCGCGGGCAGGACGGTGCGGACGGTGAACCTGCGGATAGCTCTCACGTTGGGAACCCTAGGGCGTCGAAGGGGCTTGCACGAGGTGATCGGGACCTCTGAGTCCCTCACCATGCGCATACCCCTTCAAACCCCCTTCCGACCAGAAGCATGAAGCGGGACTATTGGGGCAACTCCCCCATATGGCCGTCCCAGGGACACACTTGGGTGGCTTCCGCCGCCTCCCGCATCGAGATGCAAGGATCGTTCCTGCCACGTATCTGCTCTACGCGGACCGAGCCATGAGAACGGAAGCGATGATCGGACGAATTCCCATCACGGACATCCAGCCTGTCGTCGGATGCGGGCAGTGGCCCGCGAAGTCGGTAGCTGGTGAAACCTTCGAGATCTCCGCCACCGTGTTCCGTGAGGGACACGACGCCGTGGCGGCCGGGGTCGTGCTCACCTCGCCCGACGGCCGGCGCGGGCGGCTGAGACCCATGCTCGAACAGGGCAAGGGGACCGATCGCTGGGCGGTGCCCGTCACCTTGGCCGACGAGGGCGACTGGCAGTTCCGCGTGGAGGCGTGGAGCGACCCGATCGCCACGTGGCTGCACGACGCGGGGATCAAGATCCCGCGCGGGATGGACAGCGACCTGATGTGCGAGGAGGGCGCGCGCCTGTTCGAGCGCGCCGCCCGCGCCGTACGGCCGGCCGACTGTCCCCACCCACTACGCCCCGCCCGCACCACCGCTACCACAGCTACCACCGCCACCACCACCGCCCCCACCAGCCCTGCCACGGCCGACGACACGCCGGCGGACGCGCCCGGCGAGAGCCCGTGCGGGCACCGGGTGGCGTTGCTGTCGGTCTCGGCGACCCTGCGCGACGAGGACCTCGACCCCCGGGCGCGGCTGTCGATCGCCCAGTTGCCGGACACGGCCGCGCTCCTGGCCGCCCACCCGCTGCGCGACCTGGTGACGCGGTCCAAGCAGCAACGGATCAGGGTGGAGCGGCGCCGGGCCCTGTACGGCTCGTGGTACGAGTTCTTCCCCCGCTCCGAGGGCGCGATCGTGGACGCCGCCGGCATCAGCAAGTCCGGAAATTTCCAGACCGCTGCCAAGCGCCTGCCCGCCGTCGCCCGCATGGGCTTCGACGTCGTCTACCTGCCCCCGATCCACCCGATCGGCCACGCCTACCGCAAGGGCCGCAACAACACGCTCACCCCCGAGCCCGACGACCCGGGCTCCCCCTGGGCCATCGGCTCCGAGGACGGCGGCCACGACGCGATCCACCCCGACCTCGGCACCATCGAGGACTTCGACGAGTTCGTCGGACGCACCCGCGAGCTGGGGATGGAGGTGGCGCTCGACTTCGCGCTGCAGTGCGCCCCCGACCACCCGTGGGTCAAGGAGCACCCGGAGTGGTTCACGATCCGGGCGGACGGCACGATCGCGTACGCGGAGAACCCGCCCAAGAAGTACCAGGACATCTACCCGCTCAACTTCGACAGGGACCCCGAGGGCATCTACACCGAGGTCAAGCGGGTGCTGCGGCACTGGATGGACCACGGGGTGCGGATCTTCCGGGTGGACAACCCGCACACCAAGCCGGTGGCGTTCTGGGAGCGGCTGCTGGCCGACATCCACACGACCGATCCCGACGTGGTCTTCCTGGCCGAGGCGTTCACCAGGCCGCCCATGCTCCAGACACTGGCGAAGATCGGGTACCACCAGTCGTACACGTACTTCACCTGGAAGAACTCCAAGCAGGACGTGGAGAGCTACCTGTCGGAGCTGTCCGGCGAGACCTCGCACTATCTGCGGCCGAACCTGTTCGTGAACACTCCGGACATCCTGCACGAGTACCTGCAGCACGGGGGCGTGCCCGCGTTCAAGATCCGCGCCGTCCTCGCCGCGCTGTGCTCGCCCACGTGGGGTGTCTACTCGGGGTACGAACTCGCTGAGAACATCCCAGTACGGCCAGGCAGCGAGGAATACCTAGATAGCGAGAAATATCAGTACAGACCACGCGATTGGGTGGCAGCAGAGCGAGAAGGCCGCAGTCTCGCCCCCTTCATCACCCATCTGAATTTGTTCCGAAGAGCTCACCCAGCACTTCAGGAATTGCGTAACCTACAGTTCCACAGGGTTGACCACCCGGACATGGTCTGCTTCTCCAAGCGGCTCCCCGGCGCCTACGACACGAGCCTTCGCGACATGGCCACACGATGGCAGAGTTTGGGCGACGTCGTTCTGGCGGTCATCAACCTGGATCCGCACAACACCCATGAGGCGACGGTCGAACTCGACCTGCCCGCCCTCGGACTCGACTGGAACGCCGAGTTCGTCGTGGACGACGAGCTCACAGGTGAGTCGTACCGGTGGCGGCAGCAGAACTACGTGCGCCTCGACCCCCATATCCACCCGGCGCACATCTTCACCGTGCGAGCGGCTCACAGGTAACGAAGCCTTTCGGGGAGTCCAACTTGTCAGACACCGTGAACTCCGCTGCCATCCCCAACACCTTCGACGAGGAAAAGCCCCGCGACCCCCACTGGTACAAACGCGCGGTCTTCTACGAGGTGCTCATCCGGGGTTTCGCCGACTCCAACGGAGACGGTACCGGCGACATCAAGGGCCTCATCCAGCGCCTTGACTACCTTCAGTGGCTGGGTGTCGACTGTCTGTGGCTGTTGCCCTTGTACGAGTCGCCGCTGCGCGACGGCGGCTACGACATCGCCGACTTCATGAAGATCCTCCCGGAGTTCGGGGACCTCGGGGACTTCGTGAAGCTGGTCGACGAGGCGCACAAGCGCGGCATGCGGGTCGTCGCCGACCTGGTGATGAACCACACCAGCGACGCCCACCCCTGGTTCCAGGCCTCCCGGCACGACCCCGAGGGCCCGTTCGGCGACTTCTACGTCTGGAACGACAACGATGAGAAGTACCAGGACGCCCGGATCATCTTCATCGACACCGAGACGTCCAACTGGACCTACGACCCCGTGCGCGGCCAGTACTACTGGCACCGCTTCTTCCACCACCAGCCGGACCTCAACTATGAGAACCCGGCCGTGCAGGAGGCGATGCTGGAGGTCCTGAGGTTCTGGCTCGACCTCGGCATCGACGGGTTCCGCATGGACGCCATCCCCTACCTGTTCGAGGAGGACGGCACCAACTGCGAGAACCTGCCGAAGACCCACGCCTACCTCAAGCGGGTGCGGGCCGAGGTCGACCGCCTCTACCCCGACCGCGTCCTGCTGGCCGAGGCCAACCAGTGGCCGTCGGACGTCGTGGAGTACTTCGGCGACCCGGTGGGCGGCGGCGACGAGTGCCACATGGCCTTCCACTTCCCGCTGATGCCGCGCATCTTCATGGCGGTACGACGGGAGTCGCGCTACCCGATCTCCGAGATCCTGGCCCAGACGCCGAAGATCCCGGAGAACTGCCAGTGGGGCATCTTCCTCCGCAACCACGACGAGCTGACGCTCGAGATGGTCACGGACGAGGAACGCGACTACATGTACTCCGAGTACGCCAAGGACCCGCGCATGCGCGCCAACGTCGGCATCCGGCGGCGCCTGGCACCGCTGCTGGAGAACGACCGCAACCAGATCGAGCTGTTCACGGCGTTGCTGCTGTCACTGCCCGGCTCGCCCGTGTTGTACTACGGCGACGAGATCGGCATGGGGGACAACATCTGGCTCGGCGACCGCGACGGCGTGCGCACCCCGATGCAGTGGGACCCCGACCGCAACGCGGGATTCTCCGACTGCGACCCGGGGCGGCTCTACCTGCCGGTCATCATGGACCCGATCTACGGCTACCAGGCCATCAACGTCGAGGCCCAGCAGAAGAACGGCGGCTCGCTGCTGCACTGGACCAAGCGCATGATCGAGATCCGCAAGCGGCACCCGGTCTTCGGCCTGGGCGAGTTCATCGAGCTGAACTCCTCCAACCCGAGCGTGCTGGCCTTCGTGCGCGAACTGGGCGACGACCGCATGTTGTGCGTCAACAACCTCTCGCGCTTCCCCCAGCCGGTCGAGCTCGACCTGCGCAGATTCACCGGCGTCTCACCGGTCGAGACCATGGGCGGGGTACCTTTCCCACCGATTGGCGAACTTCCGTATCTTTTGACGCTTCCTGGGCATGGGTTCTACTGGTTCACTCTCCCACCGGCCAGAGCCCAGGAGGAGTAAGACGTGCTGGAGCAGCTCCTTGCCGCATGGCTTCCACAGCAGCGCTGGTTCGGCGGCAAGGGGCGCCCGATCGACTCGGTGTCGGTCGACTCGGACGTCGAGCTGGAGCCCGGACTCCAGCACGTGATCTTCGCGGTCTGGCAGGACGGCTCCCGCGAGCGCTACCAGCTCCTGCTCGGCATCCGTGACGAACTACCGGAAAGGCTGTCGCACGCCCTGATCGGCGTCATCGGCGAGCAGTACCACTACGACGCGGCCCACGACGCCGACCGCACCGGCTGGCTGCTGGACGGCATGGCCCGCGACGCCTCCACCGGCGGCCTGCGCCTGCGCCACATCCCCGGCGTCGCCGTCGACACCTCACCGCGCAGCCTCGTGCTGGGCGCCGAACAGTCCAACACCTCTCTGGTGTACGGCGACGCGTACATCTGCAAGCTCTTCCGGCGGCTCATCCCCGGCGTGAACCCGGAGCTGGAGATCGTCCGGGCCCTGGCGGCCAGGAACGCGCCGCACATCGCGCAGCCGTACGGGTGGATCGAAGGGGAGCTCGACGGGACCGCGACCACGTTCGCGATCATGCAGGAGTTTCTCTCCACCGCCAACGACGGCTGGGACCTGGCCCTCGCCAGCGTCCGCGACCTGTACGCCATGCCCGAGCCCGTGGCCGAGTCCGGTGAGCGTGTGCTGGCCGCGGAGGCGGGCGGCGACTTCGCCGCCGAGGCGGAACGGCTGGGCGCCGCCACCGCGCGCATCCACGGGGAACTGGCCGCCGCGTTCCCGACCTCGACCGTGGAGCCGCACGAGATCAAGCGCATGGCCGAGGACTTCCGCCGCCGCCTGGGCCGGGCCATCGCCGAGGTGCCGGTGCTGCGTGAGCACGCCGGGCCGATCGAGGCCGCCTTCCAGGACCTGGACGAGGTGGCCGTCGAGGTGCCCATCCAGCGTGTGCACGGCGACTACCACCTCGGCCAGGTCATGCGCACGACCACCGAGTGGATCATCCTGGACTTCGAGGGCGAGCCCGGCCAGCCGCTGGGCGAGCGCACGGCCCTGTCCTCGCCGCTGCGGGACGTGGCAGGGATGCTGCGCTCCTTCGACTACGCCGCCCGCCACCTGCTGGCCGGCCACCCCGAGGCGGACCGCCTGGAGCCCCGGGCGGCCGACTGGTCCGCGCACAACCGGGCGGCGTTCCTGACCGGCTACCGGAGCGGCGGCGGCAACCTGGACACGGCCCAGGTGCCGCTGCTGCGCGCCTTCGAGCTGGGCAAGGCCGTCTACGAGGTGGTCTACGAGGCGCGTAACCGCCCCTCCTGGATCTCCATCCCGCTGGCCGCCTTCGGCTAACGGCCGGGGTGCAGTTCCTCGACGAGGCTCTGCAGGCCGTCGTCCGGGTGCCCGTCGGCGACCCGCTTGTCCACCAGGTGCTTCAACGGGGCCAGCAGGTTGCCTTCGATGCCCTGCTCACGCATGGCCAGCGCGATGCTGTCGAGGCCGACCTGGTTCACGCCCAGGTTGGCCACGTCCGTACCCCATTGCCCGGCGTCGACCTCCTCCGCCCAGCGGTGCGCCAGTTCGCCCATCGCGCGCAACCACGGCACCAGCAGCGTCGAGGCGAAGTCGCCCACCGGCAGCCCGGCCGAGCGCACCAGCGCGAACGCCTGCGTGATGCCCGCGATCTGCCCGTACATGCCGGTCAGCATGGCCATGTCCAGCAGCGGCGCGAGCCCCGGGTCCGCGTCCACGAACCGCGCCTCGGCGAGCTGCCCCAGCGGCTCGGCGAAGCGGTCGAACACCTCCCTGGAGCCGCTGTAAAGGATCAGCGCGCCGGGCGCGCCGATCATCTGGGGAACCGCCATCACGCCGCCGTCGAGGTAGTCGGCGCCGCGCGCTCCGGCCCAATCCGAGGTACGGCGGGCCTCCTCGGGCCGCCCACTGGTCAGGTTGACCAGCGTCACACCCCGCAGATCCGTCTCCCCGAGCAGCCCGTGGACGGTGTCGTAGTCGAGGACGCACACGATCACCAGCGCCCCGGGCCGCACCGCCTCCGCGAGGTTCCCGGCGCGCTTGGCACCCATCGCGACCAGGGGTTCCGTCTTACTGTCGGTGCGGTTCCATACGGTTACCTCATGCCCGGCCTTGAGCAGGGTCTCGGCGAGTGCGGTGCCCATGAGGCCCAGGCCGACGATCGAAATCTCAGTCATGGCTCCAGCGTGCTGGCGTGGGGTTATGGTCGGCTTCTGAGCGAGTTATGGGGGGATTATGCGGTTCGGGGTGCTAGGGCCCCTGGAGGTGTGGGCGGCCACCGGGGAGCCGCTCACCGTGCGGGAGGCGAAGGTCAGGCTGCTGCTGGCGGGGCTGCTGGTGCACCGCGGGCGGCCGGTCTCCGCCGACCGGCTGGTCGAGGAGCTGTGGGGCGAGCGGCCGCCGCGTGACGCCCTCGCCGCGCTACGGGTCAAGGTGTCCCAGCTGCGCGGGGCGCTGGCCGACCGCGACGCGATCAAGTTCCGCGCCGCCGGATACGTGCTCGACGTGCCCGCCGAGGCCGTCGACGCCGAACGTTTCCAGGCGCTGCTCACCGCGCCCGCCCCCGACGCGCGGGCACGGGCCGACGCGCTGGTCCAGGCGCTCGGCCTGTGGCGCGGGCCCGCCTTCGCCGGGCAGTCCGACCACGACGTGGTGCGCCCGGCGGCGGCCAAACTGGAGGAGCAGCGCCTGTCCGCCCTGGAGGAGCTGGCCGAGGTGCGGCTGACCCTGGGCGAGCCGGTCGAGGTCGCCGACCTGGTGGCCGAGCACCCCCTGCGCGAGCGGCTGCGCGCCGCGCACATACGCTCCCTCTACCGGCAGGGCCGCCAGAGCGAGGCCCTGGCCGCCTACGCCGACCTGCGCGAACGCCTGGCCGAAGACCTGGGCCTCGACCCGTCGCCCGAACTCGCCGACCTGCACGCCCGGATCCTGCGCCAGGACCCGGCCCTGCAGGCGCCCACGCGTGCCCAGAGCAACCTGCCCGCCCCGCTCACCGACCTCATCGGCCGCGACGAGGCGGTGGCCGAGGTGAGCGCGCTCCTGGCCGACAACCGCCTGGTCACGCTGACCGGCCCCGGCGGCGTCGGCAAGACCCGGCTGGCCCTGGCCGCTGCCGCCGCCTCGGCCCAGGCCTTCCCAGACGGCACCTGGCTGGTCGAGCTGGCGCCCGTGCGCCCTCGGCGCGACGACCGGTGCGTGGCGGCGATCGTAGGCGAGGTGCTCGGGCTGCCCGACCACGGGCAGGGGTCCGTCGCCGAGCGGGTCGCCGCCGCCCTGTCCGGCAAGCGCGCCCTCCTCGTCCTGGACAACTGCGAGCACGTGGTCGAGCAGGTCGCGCCGCTGACCCGCCACCTGTTGCAGGCCGCGCCCGAGCTGCGCGTGCTGGCCACCAGCCAGGAGACGCTGCGGGTCAGCGGCGAGAGCGCCTGGAGCGTGCCGCCGCTCGCGCCGGAGGCGGCGATCGAGCTGTTCAGCGTGCGCGCGGGCGGCGGGCTGGTCGGCGACGCGGCCGTGGCGGAGATCTGCGCCCGCCTCGACGGGATTCCGCTGGCGGTCGAGCTGGCCGCCGCGCGGGCGCGCGCCCTGTCACCGCGCCAGCTCGCCGACCGGCTGGACGACCGGTTCCGGCTGCTCAGCACCGGCATGCGGGACGCGCCGGCACGGCAGCGGACGCTCCGGGCGATGATCGACTGGAGCTGGGATCTGCTGAGCGAGCCGGAGCGGCTGGTGTTGCGGCGGCTGGCCGTACACGCTGACGGGTGCACGCTGGAGGCGGCGGAGCAGGTGTGCGCGGAGCCGGGCCACGACGTGCTCGACCTGCTGGCCAGGCTGGTCGACCGCTCGCTCGTGGTGGGCGGGGCGCGCTTCCGGCTGCTGGAGTCCGTCGCCGCCTACTCGGCCGAACGGCTGGCGGAGGCGGGCGAGTCCGACCTGGTACGCCGGCGCCATCTCGACCACCACGTCGCGCTGGCCGAGCGGGCCGAGCCGTACCTGCGCGGGCATGACCAGCAGCGCTGGCTCGACACGCTCGACACCGAGGCGGCCAACCTGCGCGCGGCGCTCGACACCGCGGCCGCGATGGGGCTGGCCGAGCAGGCGCACCGCCTGGTGCGGGCGCTGGCCTGGTACTGGGTGCTGCGCGGCAGGCTGGGCGAGGCGCGCCGGTCGCTGGAGACGGCGCTGTCGCTGGCCGAGGATCCGCAGACGCGGATGTGGTGGGCCGGGGTGGCGATGTCGATGGGCGATCCCGTCGACCTCGATCCCGCCGAGCTGGACAAGGTCGACGATCCCGGACGGCGGGCCAGGCTGGGGTGGTTCCTGGGGATGGCGCTGTTCGGGTTCGAGAGCCCGGAGTGCAGCGACTCGCTGATCGGCCCGGCGCTGGAGACGTTCGTGGAGCTCGGCGACATGTGGGGCGAGGCCGCGGCGCTCAGCGTGCGGGCCAAGCGGGCCATGATGCGCGGCGAGCTGGCCGAGCTTCGGGCCGACGCCGGGCGGAGCCTGGAGTTGTTCAAGCTCGCCGGTGACCGGTGGGGGCAGACGCGGGCCACGGAGGTGCTCAGTTCGCTGGCCGAGATCGTCGGCGACTACGCGCGGGCGGCGGAGCTGCGCCGCGAGGGGCTGAAGGTGGCCGAGGAGCTCGGGTTGTGGAGCGACGTCACCTCGATCCTGTCCAAGCTCGGGCGGATCGCGCTGCTGGAGGGCGACTACGCGCTGGCCGACGACTACCACGAACGCTCCCGCAGGCGCGCGGTCGAGCAGGCCAACCGGCCGGCGGAGGAGGACGCCGAGGTCGGTCTCGCGCTGTCGGCCCGGCGGCAGGGGCGGCTGGACGACGCCGAGCGGCACCTGCGGCGCTGGCTGGGCTGGGTGCGCGAGGTGGCCGGCGAGCCGGGGGCGGCGCTGATCCTGGCCGAGCTCGGCTTCATCGCCGAACTACGCGGCCACGCCGTCCTGACCGCCGCGACGGGCCAGGACAACGCGGGGTTCGGCGCTGATCCGCCCGCCGCCGTGCTGGTGCACGCGGACGTCGCGGTCGCCTCGCATCTCGACGGGCTGGCGGCGGCGCGGGCCGTGGGCGATCCCCGGGCGATCGCGCTGTCCCTGGAGGGGGTGGCGGGGGCCAGGACGCTCCAGGGACGTCATGAGCAGGCGGCGGTGCTGCTGGGGCAGGCGACCGCGCTGCGGGAGGGGTCCGGGGCGCCGCTGCCGCCGGGCGAGCGGGGCGACGTGGACCGGATCGCCGCCCATGCGCTGGCGGGGCTGGGCGAGCAGCCGTACATGTCGGCCCGCGCCCGTGGCGCCGCCCTGCCCCTGTCCGACGTTCTCGACCTGGCCTACCGGGCCACCTGATCGGGAACGGGCAGCGCCTCCGGCTCCTCGCTCCCCTGGGCGCTCGTCGGCGGGACCATGCGCAGGGCCACGGCCGACAGCAGGGCGGCGGCCAGCAGGACCACGGCCCCGGCACCTGCGGCGACGTTGATGCTGGTGGTGAACGCCTCGCGGGCGGCGCTCGCCAGCGCGGCCCCCGTGGCCTCGGGGAGTTCCTGCGCGGCTGACAGGGCCCCGCCCAGCGTGTCGAGTGCCGCCCCCGGGGACACGCCGTCGGGCAGTTCCAGGCTGCCCCGGTAGACGGCGGCGGCGATGCTGCCGAAGACGGCCAGCCCCAGCGCGCCGCCGAACTCCTGGCCGGTCTCCGACAGCGCGGCGGCCGAGCCTGAGCGCTCCGGCGGCGCGGCGCCCACGACCAGGTCGGTGCCGACGACCAGGAGCGGCGAGGCGCCCAGGAAGAACAGCACCTGGCCGCCGACCAGGAGCGCGACGCCGCCGCCCGCGTCCACCTGGGTGAGCAGGGCGACGCCCGCCGCGCCGACGACCAGCCCGGCACCGGCCGGATGACGAGCATCAGCGTTCCGAGCGCGGCGCTGAACCGGCGCTCGGCGAACAGCTTCATGTCCAGGAGCGGGTCGGCGAGCCTGCGCTGCCTGCGGATGAACACGACGGCCAGGGCCAGGCCGGCGACGAGGGTGGCGGCGGCCGGCCAGGAAGGGCCGTACGTGGCGATCTCCTTGACCCCGTAGATGGCCAGCAGCGCGGCGGCGACGGAGAGCACCACGCTGGCCGCGTCGACGCGGCCGCTGCTCGGCGCGCGGTACTCGGGCAGCAGCAACGGCCCGGCGACCAGCAGGATCGCCATGACCGGCACACCCAGCAGGAACGCAGAACCCCACCAGAAGTTCTCCAGCAACGCCCCGCCGACGACGGGCCCGAGCACCATGCCCGCGGTGAAGCCGGTCATCCACAGGCTGATCGCGGTCGTGCGCTGGGCCGGATCGTGGAACATGTTCCTGATCAGCGACAACGTCGAGGGCATCAGTGTGGCGCCGGCGACGCCGAGCAGGGCGCGCGCGGCGATGAGCAACTCGGCGCTGGGCGCGTAGGCGGCCAGCACGGAGGCGGCGGCGAAGGCGGCCCCGCCGATCAGCAGCAGCTTGCGGCGGCCGATCCGGTCGCCGATGTTGCCCATCGTGATCAGAAAGCCGGCGATGAGAAAGCCGTAGATGTCGTTGATCCACAGGAGCTGCGCGGCGCTGGGCCGCAGGTCCTCGGTCAGCGCGGGAACGGCCAGGTGCAAGACGGAGACGTCAATGGAGATCAACAGGGTCGGGAGGATCAGGACCGCCAGACCGGTCCACTCGCGACGACCGGCACGTTTCATGTTCATGCAAATAAACGATAAAAGCTCAACTCGACTTGAGGTCAACCTGATATCGGCGATTGCCGGCCGGAACAACCCCGCCAACCACTACTCTTCGTAGGCATTGTCTAACGAAGGGTAAGGAGGCGGCATGCGGCGCGTTGTTGTGGTGGCGGCCGCGGCCACCGGAATCTCGCTTTTCGCCGGCGCGGCCGTACTACTGACCGGCGAGGACGCCCCGGAGGCCGCGCGGACCGCGCGGACGACGCCCTCGCCGGGCGACCCGCTGACGCCCGGCGAGGTCAGCCGCGCGGGCGCGATCGCGACCGGGCCCTCCCACGAGCACATGAAGGCCGGCCGCGTCGAACTGCTCTACGTCGAGCGCGACGACGACAAGGCCGAGGACGACCGGCGCGCGGAGGCCTACCTCTACGACTACGCCGACGACTCGCTCATCGTGCGCACGGTCGACCTCGGCGACAACAAGATCGTCAGGGAGACCCGGGGCAAGGGCGTGCAGCCGCCGCCCTCCCGCCGCGAGGAGACGGCCGCCGCCGAACTGCTGCTGGCCCACCCCAAGCTCGGCAGGGGCGTGCGGCGTGCCTACGCCAAGGCCGCGGGCCGCGAGCTGCGCTCCGCCGCCGACCTGGGGCTGCGCGGGCTCATCTACTCCCAGCCCGGCGGGCCGTGCGCCACCCACCGGTGCGTGCGGCTGTTCGTCCGGCTGCCCGACGGCAAGCACCTCGACACCAGCCGCATCGTCATCGACCTGTCCGCCAAGAAGGTTCACACCCTGGAGTGGTGACTTGTTCCTGCAACTCGCTCTGGCGGTCTTCGTGGCCGCCGCCGGTTCCGTCACACCCCTCGCCTCCGGTACGGCTCCCGCGGAGCGTCCGTGCGGCTCGCCGTACCTGATCGACCGGGAGCTTCCCGGCGGCGCGCGCTGGCGGCTGTGCTGGGAGATGCGCACGATCGAGGGGCTGACGCTCAACCGGGTCACGTACGTGCCCAAGGGCTCGCCGGGCGTGAGCGTGCTGCGGAGCGCGGCGCTGGCGCAGATCCACGTGCCGTACGACTCGGGCGAGCCGCGCTACCACGACATCGGCTCGCTCGGCTCGGCGGCGATCCCGCTCACCGACGCCGACTGTCCGGGCGGCGAGCGGCGCAAGCAGGTGGTGTGCGTGACGACCAGGCCGCGCGGCCACGCCTACCTCAAGGACGGCTTCGGCGACCCGGCGCTGCGCAGGTCGAAGCAGGGACGCGAGCTCGTGGTGCTGTCGGCCTACCAGGTGGGCTGGTACACCTACATCGCCGAGTTCGTCTTCGGCGACGACGGCTCGATCACGCCGCGCGTGGGCGCGACCGGGTCACTGGCGGGCACCACGACCGCGCCCAAGCACGGCTGGCCGATCGGGGTGGGCGGCAGGCATTTCGAGGAGTCCCACAGCCACAACGTGTTCTGGCGGATGGACTTCGACATCCAGGGCGCCTCCCGCGATGTCGTGGAGCAGTACGACTTCGCCGGTGACAGGACGAAGAAGCGGGCGTTGAAGCGGACCGTCCTACGCCGCGAGACCAAGGCGGTCAACCGGCGGATGCGCTGGTGGCGCGTGGTCGATCCGAAGGTGCGCAACACCGATCTCCACCCGGTCAGCTGGGAGATCAACAACTCCGACAGCGCGCAGTACCGCGGCCCGTCGGACGAGGCGTTCACCCGCGCCGACCTCTACGTGACCCAGTACCGCTCCTGCGAACGCCTGGCCACCTACAACGTGGCTCCCAAATGCGGCAAGTCCGTCGACCAGTACGCCGGCCGCGAGCGCGTCAAGGACCCGGTGATCTGGGTGAACGTCGGCTACCACCACGTCGCCAGGGACGAGGACGCCGACCCGATGCCGGTCCACTGGCAGGGCTTCCGCATCACTCCGCGGGATGTGACGGCGAAGAACCCGCACTAGCCGCGGTACGGCCGGCCTCCTGCATCGCCGTGATCCTCAGGATGACCGCGATGGCCAGCGCGGCGGCGATCCAGTACAGCGCGATGCTGAACACGTCGAACCGGGCGGCGCGGGCGAGCTCCTCCGGTTCTTCCCCGGCGAACAGCAGCCGCGCGCCCACGTTCGAGACGAGTCCGGCGCAGAGCCACATCAGCCACCAGGCCCAGACCAGGCCGGGACGGCGGCCGAGGCCGAGGCCGACGCCCGGGACCCTGCCGGGCGTGGAGGCGACCCAGATGTCGTCCACGATCTGCTTGGGGAACCAGAAGTTGACGATGGGCACGACCCATCCGAACGTCAGCCACCTGCGCGAGCGCCGGTGAGGCTCGGGACTGAGCTCCTCGGAGTTGTCGCGTACGCGAAAGAGCCAGAACAGGAATCCGGCGATGGCGGCCAGGCGGGCGGCCATCTCGACCAGGCCCGACCCGGCGAAGATCACGTCCGCGCCGTTCAGCTCGGCGTCGGTGACCGAGTCGGGGTCGGCGACGACCCGGTCCATGAGCGAGGCGACCCACAGGTCGACGCCGGCCGCGGCCAGGCCGACCACGGAGTCGACGACGAGCAGGGCGACGGCGAGCCCGGCCGCTCCACGGACGGGCTTCACGGGTGAGATCGGGCGCTCTTGATGTAAGGGATGCATGGCGGGTCCTCGTGCGTCTGGATGGGGGTTGCGACAGTATGTCGAGTATCTGGGCACCAGGTCATCTGTATTGCGATGCCGTGATTTCGCACTTTCGGGGATTCCCATCGTGAAAGCGGGCAGGGGCTGAGGCAGACGGCCGTCGTAGGGCACTGTGGGGAGCATGCCGATGAGGACAGAGCTCGACCGCCTCGCGGGCGGGGCACATCATGATCCGCATTCCATCCTCGGCGCCCACCCCGGCGGCGGCGGGGTCACCTTCCGTACGCTGCGCCCGCTGGCCGAGCGGGTGGAGGTGGTGCTCGACGACGGCGGTTCGCATGTCATGGAGCACGTGGCGCACGGGGTATTCGAGGTCATGGTGCCCGGCCTGGACAAGGTCCCCGGGTACTCGTTGCGGATCCGCTATGGGGGCGGCGAGCCGTACGAGACGAAGGACCCCTATCGCTACTGGCCCACGCTGGGCGAGATCGACCTGCACCTGATCGGCGAGGGCCGCCACGAGCGGCTCTGGGAGGCGCTGGGCGCGAGGGTGATGACGCACGAGGAGGCGGAGGGCACCGCCTTCTCCGTCTGGGCGCCCAACGCGCGCGGCATCAGGGTGGTGGGCGACTTCAACCACTGGGACGGCGCCGGGCATCCGATGCGCTCGCTGGGGCGGTCGGGGGTGTGGGAGCTGTTCGTGCCGGGTGTGGGGGCGGGGCAGCGCTACAAGTTCCAGATCCTCGGGGCGGACGGGGTGTGGCGCGACAAGGCCGACCCGATGGCCAGGCGGACCGAGACGCCGCCGCAGACCGCCTCGGTGGTCGAGCAGTCGCGCTACACCTGGGACGACGCGCGGTGGATGGACGAGCGCGCCGCCGAACCGGCGCAACAGCGGCCGATGAGCGTGTACGAGGTGCATCTCGGTTCGTGGAAACCCGGGCTTGGTTATCGCGAGCTGGCCGAACAGCTGACGGATTATGTCAGCGAGATGGGCTTCACGCATGTCGAGTTCATGCCGGTGGCCGAACATCCCTTCGGCGGCTCCTGGGGTTATCAGGTCACCTCCTACTACGCGCCGACCGCGCGCTTCGGGACGCCGGACGAGTTCCGGCACCTCGTCGACCGGCTGCACCAGGCCGGGATCGGCGTGCTGCTCGACTGGGTGCCCGCGCACTTCCCCATGGACGAGTGGGCGCTGGCCCGCTTCGACGGCACCCCGCTGTACGAGCACGCCGACCCGGCCCGCGGCGAGCACCCCGACTGGGGCACCTACGTCTTCGACTTCGGCCGCGCCGAGGTCCGCAACTTCCTGGTGGCCAACGCGGTGTACTGGCTCAAGGAGTTCCACATCGACGGGCTGCGCGTGGACGCGGTGGCCTCGATGCTCTACCTCGACTACTCGCGCCGCGAGGGCGAGTGGACGCCCAACGTGTTCGGCGGCCGGGAGAACCTCGACGCGGTGGAGTTCCTGAAGGAGATGAACGCCGTCGCCTACCGGGAGGCGCCGGGCATCTCGACCGTGGCCGAGGAGTCGACCGCCTGGCCCGGGGTCTCCCGGCCGGTTCACCTGGGCGGCCTCGGCTTCGGCTTCAAGTGGAACATGGGCTGGATGCACGACACGCTCGCCTACCTCCGGCACGAGCCGATCTTCCGCCAGTACCACCACCATCAGATGACGTTCTCGCTCATGTACGCCTACAGCGAGAACTTCGTGCTCCCGCTCTCCCACGACGAGGTCGTGCACGGCAAGGGTTCGCTGCTCGGCAAGATGCCCGGCGACGAGTGGCAGCGCTTCGCGCAGTTGCGGGCGCTGCTGGCGTTCATGTGGGCGCATCCGGGCAAGCAGCTGCTGTTCATGGGCGGTGAGTTCGGCCAGGGCTCGGAGTGGTCGGAGGAACGCGGCCTC
Organism: Nonomuraea sp. NPDC059023; assembly: GCF_042740095.1. Classification (NCBI taxonomy): domain Bacteria; kingdom Bacillati; phylum Actinomycetota; class Actinomycetes; order Streptosporangiales; family Streptosporangiaceae; genus Nonomuraea; species Nonomuraea sp. NPDC059023. Next base: position 121,428 of record NZ_JBHYIO010000010.1, read on the forward strand.
GACTGGTGGGTGCTGGAGTTCGACGGGCACAAGGGCGTGCAGAAGCTGGTGCGCGACCTCAACGAGGTCTACCGGCGGACGCCGCCGCTGTGGGAGCAGGACTGCTCGCCCGAGGGGTTCCGGTGGATCGACGCCGACGACGCCTCCGGCAACACCTTCTCCTTCGTCCGCTACGCGGCCGGCGGGGCGGCGGTGGCGTGCGTGGTCAACTTCAGCGGGTCGCCGCACGAGGACTACCGGCTCGGCCTGCCGTACGGCGGGCGGTGGGAAGAGGTCGTCAACACCGATGCCTACGAGTACGCGGGCAGCGGGGTGGGCAACCTCGGCGGGGTGGAGGCGGTTGAGGAGTCGCGGCACGGCCTGCCGTACTCGACGGTGCTGCGGGTGCCGCCGCTGGGCGCGGTGTGGCTCCACAGCGAGGGCCCGCCCGCCGTGGAACCCGAGCCTTAACGGAAGCTCAAGCGAGGCTTAAAAGGGATCTTCACCCATTGCCCCGACAAGCCGGTCATCCTTACGCTTCCCCCCAGCAATCTGAGGCCCCCTCAGCCCCCTGCCAGGCGAGGGGGCCTCAGATTGCGCGCACCACCTCAGGGCTGCCTCTGGGCTTGCGGGGCAATTCCCCCTAAACTCCGAGATCATCCCCCATCGGAGGACGAGTGCGACTTCGACGCCTGATCGCGGCAGCGGCCCTGCTCGCCGTACTCCCGGCCACCCCCGCTTTCGCCGACGACCCGCCCCCGGTCTCCGACAAGCTCGAAGAGGGCATCGCCGTCGGCACCGGCCCGGTACGCGCCATCGTCGAGCTGACCGACCCGGCCCAGAACGCCCCGATCGCCGGCGCCGCCGCGCAGAGCGACGTGGAAGTCGTTCTCCAGCCGGCGATGCAGCCGTTCGTGGTCGTGAACGGCACCGCGGAAGAGCTCGCGAAGTTAGCCGAGGACCCGAGGGTCACCGCCGTCCGCCGCGACCGCGCCTACCCGCCCACGCTCTCCTCCAGCCTCAAGCAGATCGGCGCCGACCAGGCCCACGCGCAGGGCTTCACCGGCGCCGGCCAGACGATCGCCGTCCTGGACACCGGCATCGACCGCGACCACCCGTTCTTCCTGAACCGCATCGTCGACGAAGCCTGCTTCTCCGCCGTCGACCAGGGCGTGGAGTCGCTGTGCCCGAACGGGTCGACGACCCAGGTGGGCCCCGGCGCCGCCGACGTCGAGATCGACAAGTGCATGCTCGGCGGCACGAACATCTGCGACCACGGCACCCACGTGGCCGGCATCGCCGCGGGCAACGGCGGCGTGGCGCCCGGGGCCGGGATCATCGCCGTCCAGGTGTTCAGCCGCATCAACGACGCGGAGGCCTGCGGCGAGCCGTCGTGCCTGGCCGCGTACGAGTCCTCGCTGCGCCTGGCCATGGACCACGTCGCCACGCTCGCCGCCACCCGCCCGATAGCCGCGGTCAACCTCAGCCTGGGCGGCTGGCCGACGATGACCTCCTGCGACGACAGCGAGGAGGGCGCCGCGTTCAAGCCCAAGGTCGACGACCTGCTGGCGAAGGGCGTGGCCACGGTGGTCGCCGCGGGCAACGAGTCCTTCACCGGCGCCTCCTTCCCGGCCTGTGTCTCCTCGACCGTGGCCGTCGGCGCCAACGACGACGGCGACCGGATCGCCGACTTCTCCAACAGCGGGGCTTTGCTGGACCTGTTCGCGCCGGGCGTGGACATCGACTCGTCGGTCCCCGACGACCAGATGACGTCCTACAGCGGCACCTCGATGGCCGCGCCGCATGTGGCGGGGGCGCTGGCCGTACTGAAGGCGCAGAACCCGCAGACGCCGATGCCGGAGCTGATCGAGAAGCTGAGGACGACCGGCCGCCCCTACAGCTACGGCGGTGTCACCACGCCGCGCCTCGACCTCCAGGCCGCGCTGACCGGCGCCACCCCCGGCCCGCCGATCGAGCAGACCCCCACACCGGGCAACCCGGAGAACCCGGACCCAGAGAACCCGGGCCCGGACCCGGAGAACCCCGACCCGGACCCCAGCGGCCCCTCCCCCGAGCCCCAGCCGGACAACCCCCAGCCCAGCCCCGTCCCGCTGCCCACCGTGACGGTGACCGTGACCGTGAAGGCCACCCCGCCCGCGGCCATCTGCAAGCGCGGTACGGCGAGCAAGAAGCTGACCGGCAAGCAGTGGGCCGTGGAGATCCACCGCAGCAGCGGCACGATCCCGGACACCACGCTCAACTGCTACCTGCGCATGGCCGGCAAGGCCAGCAAGGTGTTCCCCGAGGTGACCAAGGCCTCGTCGCTGGGAACGGCGTACCGGGTGCTGAAGGGCACTTCAGGGGCGCGGGCCAAGCTGGACGCGGCGTTGCTGAGGGGCTGGCTGAACTGGTCGAACGGCACCGGCACCCTCCAGGCCCTCCAGTCCGCGGAAAAGGTCCGCCTGAGCGCCAAGTCCTCGGCAGCCCAGCTTACAAAATCGACAAAAACCCTAAAGGGCAGCTAATCATCTGGAACTGCCGATATCCGCATAACGGAGCCATCTCAAACTCCCAAACGTCCCAGGCTCCTCAGTAAGCTCATGCCTCACGACCATCACATGTGGGGATTTTTCCGGCTGTCATCAGTCAAATCGGCGCATGAGCTATTGGGGGGCTTTCCAATATCAGAGCTCTGCTTCGGCGCGCCACGCCACTGACGGCGTCCCACTGCCTCACGCCCGCCCGTGTGTCCGGGTGGGCGCCTACCCTCGGAGGAACAGTGAGACTACGGTCTCTGCTCGCCGGCGCGGTCGCGCTGGCAGCGACCTCGGCCGCGCTCGTGGTGGCCCCGGCCGCCCAGGCGGCCACCGCTGACCCGGTCGTCAGCTCGGAGTTAAGGCAGGAAGCGAAGACGGAGGCCGTCCGCGCGATCATCGAGCTGGTGCCCGGCGCCAGCGTCAAGGACGTCGCGGCCACCGCCGAGAAGGCGTCCGCCAAGACCGACGTGATCGAGGATGACGCCTCGGCGAAGTTCTTCGTCGCGGAGGTGGACACGGCGACGCTCACGGCGCTGAAGAACGACAAGCGCATCAAGTCCATCCAGAAGGACGAGCTCAGCGCGGCCACGCTCGACGCCAGCACCAAGCTGATCGGCTCGGACAAGGCGAACGAGGCCGGCTGGACCGGCAAGGGCTACACCGTCGCCGTCCTGGACACCGGCGTCGACAGCGACCACCCGTTCCTCGCGGGCCGGCTGGTCGGCGACGCCTGCTTCTCCTCGAACTTCCAGAACAGCGAGTACAAGTCCGAGTCGCTCTGCCCGAACAAGCAGAACGAGCAGATCGGGCCGGGCGCGGCCAACGCCGAGACCGAGCGGTGCATCGCCGGCGGCGCCAACCAGTGCTCCCACGGCAGCCACGTGGCCGGCATCGCGGCCGGCAAGAAGACCGAGGGCGCTCCGGCCAACGGCGTGGCCCCCGAGGCAAAGATCCTGCCGATCCAGGTCTTCAGCCGCATCGTCACCGCGAGCGTCTGCCAGGGCTTCGGCATCCCGGCGCCCTGCTACCTCAGCTTCAACTCCGACCAGAAGCTGGCGCTGGAGTACCTGGCGACGGTCGCGACGGCGAACAACGTCGTCGCGGTCAACATGAGCCTGGGCGGCAACCAGAAGTTCACCGCACACTGTGACACGGGCACCGCCGCCGCCATCAAGCCGAACATCGACGCGCTCGCGGCGCTCGGTGTGGCCACGGTCATCGCCTCGGGCAACTCCGCCTTCCAGGACGGCGTCAGCAGCCCCGCCTGCATCTCCACCGCCGTCACCGTGGGCGCCACCGACGACGGCGACGCCGTCGCGCCGTTCAGCAACCGCGGCGCGCTGCTGGACCTGTTCGCGCCGGGCGTCGGCATCAACTCCTCGGTGCCGAACAACGCCTACGCCAACATGAACGGCACCTCGATGGCCGCCCCGCACGTCGCGGGCGCCTACGCCGTGGTGAAGCAGGCCTACCCGGCCTACAGCCCGGCGCAGATCCTGGCCAAGCTCCGCACCACCGGCAAGCCGATCGCCTACTCGGCCGGCGGCCCCCGGGTCACCACGCCGCGGATCGACCTGGCCAAGGCCACCCCGCCGAAGCCGACCCAGTCGCCGACGCCGACGCCGACTCCCACGGTGACGCCGACCGTGACGCCCACGCCGACCCCCACGGCCACGGTTACGCCGACGCCCACCCCCACGCCGACCAAGACGCCGACCTCGCAGCCGGACCCGGACCCGATCTCGATCGACCCGAACCCGGAGCCGGTCCCCGACACCTGCGAGCGCGGCAAGGGCACCAAGCCGCTCAGCTCCAAGGCGTGGGCCACGGAGATGCTGAAGACCAAGGGCTCTCTGTCGGACAAGACGCTGATCTGCTACCTGTCCATCGCGCAGAACGGCAGCAAGGTCTTCCCCGAGGCGACCAAGGCCGACACCCTGGCCCGTGCGTACAAGGTGCTGAACACGAAGTCGAAGGCGGGCAAGGCGCTGCTCGACCGGGAGCTGCTGGCCGCGTGGCTGAACTACGCGCACGGCGTGTACAACTCCTCGGCCAAGGTGCACGGCACGACCACGCTGAAGAAGGCGATCACGATCGCTGAGAAGCACCGGACCGGCAAGGCGACGACGGCGCAGCTGAAGAAGTCGGCCGTCTTCCTCTACCGGCACGTCAACAAGTAAGGAACGACTGATCGCCGTCCCTCTCCGGGGTGCCGCCCCGGAGAGGGACATGTCGCTTAGGGTGTGAAATATGGACCCAGGCAAGGCGATCTTCGAAACCGTCGACAAGCTTCGCCAGCGGCGCACCGCCCCGCTCGTGCTGGAGCTCGATCTCACCGAGGGGCTCACCGAAGGCCCTCCGGCGGATCCGCTCTCCGCGCTGCTGTCCATGCGCAAGCCCCGCCTGGCCGACGTGCTCGGCGGGCTCAGGCGGGCCAGGCACGACTCGCGGGTCAAGGCGCTGATCGTGAAGATCGGCGGGCAGCCGCTGGGCCTGGCCATGGTGCAGGAACTGCGGCAGGCGGTCATCCACTTCCGCAGCTCGGGGAAGCTGACCGTCGCCTTCTCCGAGACGTTCGGCGAGTTCGGGAACGGCACCGTCCCCTACTACCTCGCCTCCGCCTTCGAGCGGGTCTACCTCCAGCCCAGCGGCGACGTGGGGCTCACCGGCGTCGCGCTGGAGGCGCGCTTCATCAAGAACGCCCTGGGCAAGCTGGGCATCTCCTACGAAGGCGCGCAGCGGCACGAGTACAAGACCGCGGCCAACATGTTCACCCAGGACCACATGACCGAGCCGCACCGCGAGTCGCTGACCCGGATCGCCGAGTCGGTCACCGAGCAGGTCGTGGCCGGGATCGCGGACGGCCGGCGGCTGGATCCCGAGAAGGTCAGGGAACTGGTCGACCGGGGGCCGTTCATCGGGAACGAGGCGGTCGAGGCCGGGCTGGTCGACCGGCTGGCCTACCGGGACGAGGTCTACGACGAGGTCAAGAAGGCCGCGGGCGCCGACTCGATGCTGCTGTTCGTGTCGCGGTACGCGAAGGCGCCGGCCGTACGGAAGCTGCCGCATCCCGGGGCCGACACGGTCGCGCTCGTGCACGGCAGCGGCCCGATCAGGATGGGCCGCAGCGGGCGCAGCCCGCTCGGCGGCGGCGGTGGCGCGATGGGGTCGGACACGATCGCCGCGGCGCTGCGGGCGGCGCGCAGGGACGAGCACGTGAAGGCCGTGGTGTTCCGCGTCGACAGCCCCGGCGGGTCGTATGTCGCCTCTGACACGGTCTGGCGCGAGGTTGTGCTGACCTGCAAGACCAAGCCGGTGATCGTGTCGATGGGTGACGTGGCGGCGTCGGGCGGGTACTTCGTCGCGATGGCGGCCGACGTCATCGTCGCGCAGCCGGGGACGCTGACCGGGTCGATCGGGGTGTTCGGCGGCAAGCCGGTCCTGTCGGAACTGCTGGACAAGGTCGGGGTCAACTCCGAGCTGATCTCCCAGGGGGCCAACGCGGGGATGTTCTCGACGTCCCGGGCGTTCTCCCCGGAGCAGTGGGACCGGGTCAACACCTGGCTGGACCGTATTTACGATGACTTCGTGGGCAAGGTGGCCACGGGGCGCAAGCTCACCCGCGAACGTGCGCACGAACTCGCCCGCGGCCGCGTCTGGACCGGCGCCGACGCCCTCGAAGGCGGGCTGGTCGACGAGCTCGGCGGGCTGGAGGACGCCCTGGTGCTGGCCCGCAAGCGCGCCGGGCTGGCCGACGACGCGCCCGTGCGCACCTACCCGCGCCTGAACCCGCTGGAGCGCCTGCGCGGGCCGGACTCCAGCGAGGACCGCGCCGCGGCCCTGACGCGCATGCGCCTGGAGGCCTGGGGTCCGCTCGCCCGGCTCTCCGCCGAACTCGGCCTCCCGCCGCAGGGCCCGCTCGCCCTGCCCTCCTGGTACGAGATCCGCTGACCTGGTACGAGATCCGCTGATCTTCTGAGTAGTTACGGCAAGCCGCCCCCACACCCCCCGCCGACGCCGGCGGGCGGGTCGGGAGGTGTCGTCAGGCAGTCTGACGGGGTTGCTCGCCGTGACGGCCGGCGGACACCGCCGAGCGGGTCAGAAGCGGCAGCCGCAGGACGAACCGGGAACGATCCTCGACCTGGAGCGTCCCGCCGTGCCGGGTGGCGATCTCCCGCGCGATCGGCAGCCCGAGCCCGCTGCCGCCCGGATCCCTGGTCCGTCCTTCGGCGAGCCGGGTGAAGCGCTGGAACACCCGTTCCCGGTCGTCCGGCGCGAGCCCGTCGCCGTCGTCGCTGACCTCCAGCACGGCCTGCTCGGCGCAGGTGTCGCCGCGCACCACGAGCCGGACGGTGCTGTCGGCGTGCCGGATCGCGTTGTCCAGCAGGTTGACCAGCACGCGGGTGAGCTGCAGCCGGTCGCCCTCGACGACGACGCCGTTCTCCAGCTCGGTCAGCAGCTTCTTGGCCGGGTGCCGCCTGGCCAGCTCGTCGCGGGTCAGCTCGGCCAGGTCCACGGGCTCGGGCCGCGGCTCCATCCCGGCGTCCAGCCTGGCGACGGCGAGCAGGTCCTCGACGAGGAGCTGCAGCCGGTCGGCCGCGCGGTCCACGGCTTCGAGCGCGGCGTGCTCGGGACCGTCGTCGCGGGTCTCCATGAGCGCCAGGTCCACCTCGGCGCGCAGCCCGGTGATGGGGCTGCGCAGTTCGTGGGAGGCGTCGGCGACGAAGCTGCGCTGCTGGCTGAGGGCGCCGTCGAGCCGGTCGAGGGTCTGGTTCACGGTGATGGCGAGGGCGGCTATCTCGTCGTGGCGGCCGGTTTCCGGCACGCGGCGGTGGGGGTGGCTGCCGGTGATCTCCTCCAGCTCGGCCGTGATCGCCTCGACGGGCTTGAGCGCGCGCGAGACCAGTATCCACGTCAGCACCATCATCCCGGCGACGCCGACGGCGGCTGCGACGAGCAGGCCGAGCAGGGTGGGCCAGTCGTAGAGGTAGCCGGGTTTGGGGGTGGCGACATAGACGGACAGGTCGGAGGCGGCGCCCGCGGGGCTGATCGTGAAGCCGACCACGATGAGCTCGCGGCCGTCGTGCCGGACGACGCCGTCCCATCGGAAGTCGTCCCGGGGCGGGAGCTGCGTGGTCAGTGGTGGCTGCCCGGCCAGGTCGGGGGTGCTGGCGAGCACCTTCCCGCCCTCGGCGACCACCTGGACGCTCTGGCCGCTGACCGACGGGACCTGGTCCGGCAGCGCGTTCTCGCTCGCCAGTATGGACAGCCGCCGGGCCGCGGTCGCCAGTTGGTCAGTCACGTCGTCGACTTCCGAGTGATATCCCTGGACGGCCAGACCGGTACACAACACCAGCGCAAGAACCGTGGACACCAGCCCGGCGATGACGCAGCTGCGCGCGCGAAGGCTCACGCGTTACCCCCCTTTGTGCGTTTTGGGGGAACGCCTACTGGCGAGTAAAGCTTCCGGATATTTCAGTATTTACCCAGGTCAGGATGGGCCCGGCCGTGCCGATCCTTCGCCCTGCCCGCTCGATCCGACATCGGGTAAAAACTCGAAGTCAGGCCGCGAAGAAGGCGCGCAGCGCCGGGGCGAGGGCGGCGGCGTCGACGTTGTGCGGCTGCCCGGCCAGCGTCTCGCGACGCGCGGCGGGAAGGGCGGCGGCGAGGGCCTCGGCGGAGTTCGTGGCCCACGGCATGGTGCCGCCGTCGAGCACCAGGGCGGGGATCGCCACCCCTGCCATACGCTCGGCGGCCAGGGAGAAGTCACCGACGACCATGGCGTCGTAGATCAGGGTGTGGGCGGCCTTCTCCATGCCGGGCCACATCGGCATGCCGCGCATCGGGGTGACGAACTCGGCCGGCAGCCCGACCGCGGCGGTCAGGAACAGCTCCACCATGTCGCCCCTGCGGCCCTGCTCGCGCAGCGCCACGAGCCGGTCGAGGTAGTCGGCGGGCACCGGCGGGCGGGAGTCGTCCACGATGTACGGGGCCTCCCAGATGGCCAGCTTGGTGATGGGAAGCCCGTTCAGGACCGCCTCCAGCCCGATGATGCCGCCGCCGGAGGAGCCGAAGACGTACGCCTGGCCGCCGGCCTCCCGGATGACGGCGCCGAGGTCCTGGTAGACGCGCTCGACGGTGAACGGCTCGGTGTCGCCGCTCTCGCCGGAGCCGCGCCGGTCGTAGTTGTACACCGTGAACGAGTCGGCCAGCAGCCCGGCCAGCGGCGCGTTGACGGAGCGGTCGGTGGCGCCGCCGCCGCCGATGATGACCAGCGCGGGCCCCTCGCCGATCCGGTCGTAGGCGATGGTGGTGCCGTCCTGGGAACGAACGGTGCTCATGGTCTTCTCCCTGTCTGGGGGGTCGCTTGCCTCCAGTGTTCTACCGACAAAAGAACTTGTCAAGAACAAAAATTCTTTCGGTGAACGGCATGCGGCCTCCCAGCCGGGGATCGGAGAACAGGGGTCAGACCGGTCGGTAGCGGCCGCGCAGCCGTACCAGAGGGTCGACAGTGGGGGTCACGTAGTCGACGGCGAGCACCCCAGCCACGAACAACGTGTGGTCGCCCGCCGGAATCACCCGGACGGTCTCCAGCTCCAGCGCGGCCACCCCGCCCCCGACGATCAGCGCGGAGGTACGCGGTCCGCGGTGGTGCGGCACACCGGCCACCAGATGCCGCGCCGACGGACGCCCGGCGGTGGCGAACCGGCTGGCGACGGCCGCCTGCCCCGACGACAGCAGGGAGGCGGCCCAGAGGTCCTGGCGCAGCAGTACCTCGGCCAGGTAGCCGCGACTCGTCAGCGAGACCAGCACCAGCGGCGGATCCGCGGAGACCGACATGAGGGCGGAGACCGTGACCCCGAGGTCGTGGCGGGGGGGGACGAAAGGGTAGAGACCCCCCCCCCCCGGCCCCCGGGGCCCACGCCCGGGGGAAAACCCGAACACCACCCCCCCCCCGTGGGCCCCAACCCCCCCCAGGGCCCCCGG